>NZ_JXXD01000022.1 GCF_000935215.1 Stutzerimonas stutzeri | reverse complement strand
TGATATTAGCCGACGTTCGGCAGTTATGGGCTGCCGAACGTCGCGGGGGCGGGAATCAGAGGGTTTCGAGCGGGTCGGTGGCGGTTGGGCTGGATGTCGCCAGGCCCAGCGCTTCGCCCATGCACACGGGGCTCAGCGGCCCCAGTTGTTCAGCCCAGCGCACCTGCTCCGGTCCGAACAGCAGAATCACCGTTGAACCCAGCTTGAAGCGGCCCATCTCGGCGCCTTTCTCAAGATGGATGGGCGCACGCGCCGCTGCGTCGTAGCGGAAGGTCTTCAAGGTGCGCTTGGGCGGTGTGACCAGCCCAGCCCAGACGGTCTCGATGCTGGCGACGATCATCGCGCCGACCAGCACCATGGCCATTGGCCCGTGCTCGGTATCGAACAGGCAGACTACCCGCTCATTGCGTGCGAACAGCTCCGGCACGCCCTGCGCCGTGACGGTGTTGACCGAGAAGATGCGCCCCGGCACGTAGACCATCTCCCGCAGCGTGCCGCTGACCGGCATATGCACGCGGTGATAATCCTTGGGCGAGAGGTAGACCGTGGCGAACGCGCCGCCCATGAACGGAGCAGCGCGTTCGTGATCGCCGCCAAGCAGCTCCATGGCGCTGTAGCTGTGGCCCTTGGCCTGGAAGATACGGCCTTGTTCTATCCGGCCCAACTGGCTGATGCCGCCGTCGCAGGGGTTGAGGATGGCGCCCGGAGTCTGATCCAGCGGGCGGGCACCGTCTCTCAATGCGCGGGTGAAGAAGGCATTGAAGTGCTCGTAGGCCGTGGGCTCCTCGACCTGGGCCTCGCGCATGTCGACCTGAAAATGCCGGACGAACCACTTGATGAAGGTGTTCTTCACCCACGGCAGCCGGCACTCGGCCAGGCAGCCAGCCAGGCGGGAGATGAGGTGATGGGGCAGCACGTACTGGCTGATGACGAACAGGCGATCTTTCATGTGGGTCCTTTTCATTGCTGCACCGGTGTATCAGGCAGGTTGCCCCATTCGGACCAGGAGCCGGCATAGCCCTTGACGCGTGGGTAGCCGAGTGCCTTGGCCAGGAGGTAGGTGAGGCCGGAGCGATGATGGGTGTGGCAGTGGGTTACGACTTCCTTTTCCGGGACGATGCCCAGTGCCTCCAATTGCTCGGCGATGTCCTCGCGGATTCGGAGGTCGCGAGCACGGTCCATGGCGGCGGTCCACTCGAAGTTGATTGCCCCGGGTATGTGGCCGCCCCGCGCGGCAAAGAGTTTTTCGCCACGGAATTCGGCCGGCGAGCGCGCGTCCCAGATCACCAGATCGTCTGCGCCGAGGCGGCTTTCGATGTAGCTGCGGGTCGCGATTGGGGCGGGGTCCAGCGTCAGGTTCGGCAGGCCGGGCGCCGCCTCGGGTATCTGCTGGGTCAGCGGTCGCGCCTCGCCGAGCCAGGCGTGCAGCCCGCCGTTCAGGTAGTGGTAGTGGTGATGGCCGATCACGTCGAGCAGCCAGATGAAACGACCGGCCCAGCCGCCGCCTTCGTCGTCATACACCACGTACACCGCGTCGTGCCGATGACCCAGTGCGCCGAACAATCGCTGCAGTTGCGCAATGTCCGGAAGCAATCCCGGCGCTGGCGGCTGGCCGAGCTGGGTCTGTTTGGGATCGACGAAGCGAGCGCCCGGCAGGTGGCCTTCGGCATAACGGGCGGCGCTGGTCAGGTCGACCAGAATCAGCTCCGGCGCCTCCAGGCGTGCGGCCAGGTCGGCTGGCTCGATCACCAGCGGCAGGTTGGAAAAGGCGGACACGGCAGCCCTCATCTAGTCGTAGAAGGGGCGAAGTCTAGCGAAAAAGCTCAGACCCCGCGCCTGCTGAAGGTAGCCAATGCGCGCTCGATGCACTGCGTTGTTTTAGCGAATGTTTGCAGGGTAGTGTCGGAGAAGGGTGCGCCGTTCTTGTCGGAAACCACCAGCATCAGCACGCGCCCGTCGATGCCCAGCGAGCGCAACAGCAGATGTTCGCCGCTGAAAAGCGCTTTCAGGCTGCCGGGCAGCAAGGCCGAGAACTGTGCCATGTTGGCCGGCTGCAGGCGCAGCTGTGCCGGCTTTTCCAGCAGGCGGCGCACGATCTGGCTCTGCTCGGGGGTGAGGGTAAGTCGCGCAGCATCGCTTGGCAGGCCGGCCGATTGCTGGGCGACCAGGCGGTTCTGCTTTCGGTCGAACAGCAACACCAGTGTGCGCTGCATACCCGCGCAGGCAAGGGCTTGGCTGGCGGTAGCGGTCAGCTGCAAGACGTTGCTGAACGGCGTCGGCTCGCTGAGCAGGCGGCGACAGTGCTCGCGCCATTCGGCTAGATCGGCATCGCTTGCTACCGGCGCAGCACGCAACACCTGAAAACGGGTACCGGTAGGCCACAGCAGGCCTTGAGCCGGATGCCAGAGATCGGTCCGGCCGATCTCCCGGGCGCTGGTCGCCGCCTGCTGGTGCACCATTTGTTGCATCTCGTCCAGCGGCACCTGCAGGTACAGTCCGGCCAGCCGTTGCCAGCGCAGGCTGTGCACGCCGCTCCAGCTGTGGTGTGCCGATAGCGCCAAGCCGTTGGCCAGCACGATGGTGTTGCTCGGCAATGTAAGCCAGCGGCGTAGCTCGGGGTCGGCGTCGAGCATCTGCTGCTGATGCAGCGGGTGCTCGTTGTCGTGGGCAATATGCAGGGCCTTGATCAGGCGCCGCCGATCGGTGCCCAGCAGGCGATAACCCTGAATGATCCAGTCTGGCAGCCGCCAATGCTCAGCAAGCCTTAGGCACAGCTCCAGCAGGGATACGCCGAGCAGCTCGCGCTCGACCCTGCTGGCCGGCTCGCCCTTGACCAGTACCCGCTGCTCCCAACTGTCGAGCAGATGCGGATAGGCGCCTATCAGCGCCCAGGCGGGAGACAGGAACAGCAGGCTGCCCCAGTGAATGTCCTGCCACAGTCGTGCGAGGCGGGCGGCGAACAGTCCGTTGGCCTGCTGGCTGGCGTGGCGGCTGATTAATACCAGTTGCCGCAGTGGCTGCGGCATGTCGGCGGCCTCCATGGCCGGAATGCGCGCCAGCAGCGCTTCGGCGCGCTGCAGGCCGATGCGGCTGAGCGCGACCTCCAGGCTCTCGGCCGGCTGGCTGTCGCCGATGCCTCGATTGGCCTCCTGGATGAAACGCAGCGCCAGCACGGGGCTGTTCTGAATAAGCTCGGCGATCTGCCGCATCGACTTGCTGCTGTCGCGCAGCGCCAGTCGCACCTTGCCATGGACGCCGGCAAACGCTGGAAGGGGTGCATCGTCGAGAGCCTTGATCCAGGCGGGTATCGTGCGTGGCAGCGGAGGTGTGGTGGTCATGGCCGAACTAGCTTTTCATCGGGATGGCCTTTAGTCTGGCGCAAAAGTTCCGATAACCAGAACAATTCTTCCAACATTCCTTTCGCAAGGTCGTCTGGTGGCGATTCTGGGCGTTTATTTGCCCTTGATCCGGACGGCTCGTAACCAGGTTTTAGACGTACCTCCTATGGTCAAAATAATCGGGATTATCGTCGTGTTCGCCAGCGTGCTGGGCGGGTTCGTGCTCTCTGGCGGCAAGATCGGCGCGCTCATCCATCCGTTCGAGGTGATGATCATCGGTGGTGCGGCGCTGGGCGGTTTTCTGCAGGCCAACCCCGCCAGCACCACCATGCTGGTGTTCAAAAAATCGCTGAAGATGTTCAGCACCCGTTTTACCCATACCTATTATCTGGAAGTGCTCAGCCTGCTCTACTCGATCCTCAACAAGAGTCGTCGTGAAGGGATGATGGCCATTGAAGCTGACCTGGAAGATCCCGCCGCCAGTCCGCTGTTCAGCAAGTACCCGGGCTTCCTGCAGGACGAGCGCATGACCGCCTTCACCTGCGATTACCTACGCATCATGTCGTCCGGCAACATGGCGCCGCACGAACTCGAAGGCCTGTTCGATATGGAGCTGAACAGCCTGAAGGAAGAGCTCGATCATCCCTCCCATGCGGTCGCCAAGGTGGCGGATGGCCTGCCGGCAATGGGTATCGTCGCGGCGGTACTGGGTATCGTCATCACCATGTCGATCCTGGCTGAAGCGAACAACGCCGAGATTGGCGAAAAGGTCGCTACCGCGCTGGTCGGTACCTTCCTCGGCATCCTGGCCTCTTACGGCTTCTTCAGTCCGCTGGCCGCGGCGCTGGAGCACGACGCCAAGGAAGAGCTGAACGTCTACGAGGCGATCAAGGCAACGCTGGTCGCCTCGGCCTCGGGCATGCCGCCGACGCTGGCCGTCGAGTTCGGGCGCAAGGTCCTTTATCCGGCGCATCGCCCGAGCTTTGCCGAGCTCGAGCAAGCCATGCGCGGCAGCTAAAGGCTCGTCATGGACAACACTCAACCGATCATCGTCAAACGGGTCAAGAAGGTTGCGGGCGGCCACCATGGCGGCGCGTGGAAGATCGCCTTCGCCGACTTTGCTACCGCGATGATGGCGTTCTTTCTGGTGATGTGGTTGATGAGTTCGGCGACGCCAGAGCAGAAGAAACTGATCTCCGGCTACTTCCAGGATCCGATCGGCTTCACCGAAAGCGCCAGCCCGCACGTCATCGACCTGGGGGGGACGCCAACCCCCTCGCCGGACCGCACACTCAATCCAGAGTTGGAGCCGGCGCAGAGCGAAGCGCAGATCGATAGCGATCAGGTGGAAACCTTCGCCGAACAGCTGGAGCGCGAGCGCCTCGAGCTGCTGTTGCAGGAGCTGCAGAACAAGGTCGACGAGAATCCCGAGCTGCAGAAGTTCAAGGACCAGATCCTTTTCGAAATCACCCAGGACGGCCTGCGCATCCAGATCATGGATGCCGAGAACCGGCCCATGTTCGCCCTCGGTAGCGCCCAGTTGCAGCCCTACTTCGAAGACATCCTGCTGGCGCTGGTCGACACCATCGCCGCGGTGCCGAACAAAATCAGCGTCAGCGGCCACACCGATGCCAAGCCTTTCTCGGGGCGCAGCGACTTCGGCAACTGGGAGCTTTCGGCCGGGCGTGCCAACGCTGCACGCCGCACGCTGGTGATCGGTGGTTACCCGGAAGACCAGATCGCGCGGGTAGTGGGCTACGCCTCGTCCGCGCTGTTCGATCGCAAGGACCCGCTCAATCCGGTCAACCGCCGCATCGATATTCTGGTGCTGACCAAGAAGGCGCAGCGTTCGATCGAGGATGAGCAGCCCGCGGCCACGGATTCGACCGGTGCTGCCGAAGGCGAAGTCGCGCCATCTGGCGGCGCGGCGCCGGCTGGGGAGGAGCCGTTACAGCCGGAGCAACTGCGGGAGCGGTTGAACATCTTCGAAGATGGCGTGTTGCAGTTCAGTCAGCCCGGCGAGGGCTGAGCGCCAGATCAGTAATCCGGTTCTGGCAGGCTGCTGAGAATGTGTCGGTAACTGCTCATGCGCTGCGGCTGGATGCGCCCGTCCTCCAGCGCCTGGAGCAGGGCGCAGCCGGGCTCGCGATCATGCTTGCAGTCGCGGAAGCGGCAGTGCCCGAGCAAATCCTGGAATTCGATGAAGCCCGCTTCGACGTCGGCGCGACTGACGTGACCTAAGCCGAATTCGCGGATGCCGGGGGAGTCGATCAGCTCGCCGCCACCGGGAAAGTGGAACAGACGTGCCGTGGTGGTGGTGTGGGTGCCCTTGCCGGTCATTTCCGACAGCGCCCCGACGCGGGTGTCGACGCCCGGCAACAGGCTGTTCACCAGCGAAGACTTGCCTACCCCGGATTGCCCGACGAAGACGCTGACGTGGCCGTCGAGCCGCGCCTTGAGCGCTTCCATGCCGCCACCACCGTGGGCCGAGACTTCCAGCAGCGGGTAGTTCAGCTGCCGATAGACTTCCAGCAGGCGATTCAGCGCGGCTTCGTTCTGCTCGTCGATCAGGTCGACCTTGTTCAACAGCAGCAATGGCGTGATGCCGGCGTGCTCCGCGGCGACCAGATAGCGGTCGATCAGGTTGGCGTGGGGCTCCGGTAGCGGCGCGAAGACGATGACGATCAGGTCGACGTTCGCCGCCACGGGCTTGAGCTGGCCACGGGTATCCGGGCGGCAGAGTTCCGAATGTCGCGGCAGCTGCGCAACGATGACACCGATGCCCTGGTTGCCCGGGCGCCAGACCACACGATCGCCGGTGACCAGTGCCGGCAGGTTGGCGCGCAGGTGGCAGCGAAAGACCTGCCCGCTGTGTTCGCCTTCCAGTGCTTCCACCTCGACCTGCACGCCGAAATGCGCGATGACCAGTCCGGTCTGCTCCGGGCCAAGATCGCCGACTTCGAGTTCTTCGAGTGCACGACTTTCGCGCCGCGCGGCGCGGGCGGCGCGCTCTTCCTGGATTTTCTCGATACGCCAGTTCTGCCGGCGGTTGAGTTGGCGTTTGGCCATGAATTCGGTTGTCTCTGAGGTTGGTGAGCGAGTCTAGCATGCTGCAACCCGCCCACTTCGGCCTGTATCGCGCTGAAGCCGGAGGGTTAGACTGGCGCTCCTTCACCCGTTCGATTGTCGGTCATGCCTGCTTCTGTCGTTACTCGCCTGCCCATCCTGCGTGCGCTGCTGGCCCAGCTGTTGGCGCTGCTGGTGGTCTGGCTGCTATTGCTCGGACTGGTCGGCGTGCTGGGTGTGCGTCCCGGTCTCATCCTTGTGGCCGTCGCGCAGGGCTGTCTGGCGGCGCTGATCGGGGCCCGGCTCGGGCTGTCGGCCTGGTGGCTGGCGATCAACCTGATGTTCGTTCCTGGCCTGGCGTTGCTGCGTGATTTCGATGTGCCGGGCTGGTTGCCGCTGGGCGCATTCACGTTGTTGTTGCTGTTGAACTGGAATGCCTTCACCGAGCGCGTGCCGCTCTACCTGACCGGTCGTGAAGCCGAGCGCCAGTTGCGCAATCTGCTGAGCGAGCTGCCGGCGGGTTTCCGCTACATCGACCTGGGCAGCGGCCTGGCCGGCACGCTGTCGCGCCTGGCACGGGACTTTCCGGCGGCGCAGTTCATTGGCGTGGAAACCGCGCCGCTGACCTTCGCACTGTCCTGGCTGCGCTGCCTGCCGCGGCGCAACTGCCATATTCGCCTGCTCAGTCTGTGGCGGGTCGATCTCGCCGAGTATGACGTGGTCTATTGCTTCCTCTCACCCGCACCCATGGCCGCCCTGTGGGACAAGGCGCGCGCCGAGATGCGTCCCGGCGCGCTGTTGATCAGCAACAGCTTCGCGGTGCCAGGGGTCGAGCCGGTTGAAGTGCAGCAATTGAATAACTGGCGCCGCTCGCGGCTGCTGATCTGGTACCCCGGTGGCGCGACACCTGACGGCGTCGATACGAGCGGCTAAACTGCGCCGCACAGCCAAGGAGCCCGCCATGCAGAACCCGCAGAACCTGATCTGGATCGACCTGGAAATGACCGGTCTGGATCCGGACAACGACGTCATCATCGAGATGGCGACCATCGTCACCGACAGTCAGCTCAACGTGCTGGCCGAGGGGCCGGTGATCGCGGTACACCAGAGCGATGAAACACTGGCGCGCATGGATGAGTGGAACACCCGTCAGCACGGCGGCTCGGGCCTGACCCAGCGCGTGCGTGAGAGCAGGATTTCCACCGCCGAGGCCGAGCAGGCGACGCTGGCCTTCCTCGAGCAGTGGGTGCCCAAAGGCAAGTCGCCTATCTGCGGCAACAGCATCTGCCAGGACCGACGCTTCCTCTACCGGCAGATGCCGAAGCTCGAAGCCTACTTCCACTACCGCAATCTGGACGTATCGACGCTCAAGGAGCTGGCCGCACGTTGGGTGCCGCAGATCATGGAAGGCTTCAAAAAGAGCGGCACGCACCTGGCGCTCGACGACATCCGTGATTCCATCGCCGAGTTGCGGCATTACCGCGAGCATTTCATCAAGGTCTGAAAGGGCGTTAACGCCTGACGCGTTTGCGGATCGTTGGGTGGATCACGCTTCACCGATCCACCGACGAGGCCAGGTGGATGTAAAAAGCGACATCCACCCTGCGTCACTGATGATGATCGTGAGAGCGATGCTGCAGCGTCGTCCATCCTGTGGTCAATCGGCGCCTTTTGGCGAGGCGCCGACAGTCATTTCCCCAGCTTGCGCAGCTCGTCCGATTCGACGATGCGCACGCCGTCGCCTTCCTCCAGCGCCAGTCGCCACAGCGCGCGGGCCAGGGTGCAGGTCTCGATGCCGTGGTACTTGCCCGGCAGCAGCTGCGACAGGGGCGCCGCGATGCGTTCGCTCAACCGCGGCTCCAGGCGTGGGCCGATCAGTTGAGAGGGGCGGGCGATGGTCAGCTGTGGCCAGTCCTGCTGCTGCAATGCCGCCTCCATTTCGCCTTTGACCTTGAGGTAGAAGATCGAACTGTCCGGGTTGGCCCCCAGCGAGCTGATCACCAGCAGGTGACGCGCGCCCATCTCCTTAGCCCGGCGGGCAAACGCCAGCACCAGATCATGATCGATGGCGCGGAACGCCTCCTGGCCACCGGCCTGCTTTAGCGTGCTGCCCAGGCAGCAGAAGGCCGTGTCGATCTCGCCGCCCAGCGTTGGCAGCAACGTCAGCAGCTCTCCGACCGGGTTTTCCAGGCGCTGATGGGCCGCCAATGGCCTGCGTGTGGGCGCCAGCACGCGTTCGACGGTGGGTTCGTTGAGCAGGCGATCGAGCAGGTGCTCGCCAGTGAGTCCGGTGGCGCCGGCAAGCAGAATGCGCTGTGGCGTCAAATACATGGTCTTGCTCCTGTGGCGATCATTGGGTGGCACGCCGCTGCCGCAGCTCCTGCCAGCGTTGGACGACCGCTTCCGGCGCCCAAATTTGCGGTTCCGATGCCTGATAGTCGTCGGCCTGCTCGCGTTCGGCAACTTTTGCTGCGGCCAGCGTGAAGGCCTGCACGATATCGTCGGTTTCCTGCAGCGCTTCGGCGAACAGCGCGCGGCCGAAGTAGGTGAAGTCGCTCTGCTCGGAGCAGCCGAAGGACACCCGGTCGGCGCGGGCGGCGGTCATGATCAGCGTCTGCTCGTTCTTTAGTGGCTCGATGAAACCGCCGGAATAGCAGGCCGAGATCACCAGGATGACCTTGCGCTTGGCGAGCGGCGCGAGCAGTTGCGCCAGATCCGCTGCCGGCAGGTCGTCCAGCGAAAGACGCGGCTGGTTCAGCACCAGTTCGTGGTCCGCCGAACCGTGGCTGGTGAAATAGAGAAAGATCAGGTCTTCCTCGCCACTGCGTTCGGCCAGCGCGCGAATCGCTCGGGTCAGGTTCTCCCGGGTCGCCAGCGGCCGGTCGACGAGATGATCGCGGTGGTTGACCAGGCTGAGTTGGCCATGGGCGGCGAAACGCTCGGCGAGCAGCTTCTGTACGTAATCGGTTTCGCGCATGAACACGCTCTGCCGGCCATCGCCGGCCACGGTCAGCGTATAGAGGTCCTGGGCAGGGCTGGAAGGCGGTAGCGCACTGATCGCACGCTCGAGCAGTGAGCCTTGTTCCAGCAGGGCGAGCTCGAGCGGGTCCGATAGCGCGTGTGCCTGCTCGTCGCGGACGCGTCGGTCATTACGCCAGCTGCCGCGCAGCTCGGTGCCGTCGGCCTGGGTCAGTACGCCCTCGCCGTCGAAGTGTCCGTGGCGGAAACCGCCGGTATAGAAGCTGCCGTCTGCGCGATCGAGACGGCCCTGGCCGTGGTAGCGCCAGTTGCGGAACTGCCCGCTGTAGCGGCTGCCATCGCTGGCGACATAAGTGCCGGTGCCGCTCAGTTCGCCCTGGACGAAGGTGCCGCTCCAGGCGTTTCCCTCGCCGTCCTCGTAGCGTCCCTGGCCATGAAACTGATCGTTTTCGAAGTGACCGCTATAACGCTCGCCCTGCTCGGTCGAAAAGCGACCTTCGCCATTCAGATTGCCCGCGCTGAAATGCCCGCTGAGCTGACCATTGGCGTCGCTGCGGGTGCCGGGGCCATCCGGCTGCCCTTCACTGAACTGCCCTCGATGACTGAAACCGTCGGCGTATTCCAGGCTGCCCTGGCCGTGGTAGAGGTTGTTGCGAAACTCGCCTTCGTAGACCGTGCCGTCCTGGCTGAAGCGCCCGTGGCCATGCATGCGTCCGGCCTGGAATTCGCCCTCGTAGACGCCACCCTCGACATAGCTGAAACGGCCCAGGCCGTCGAACAAGCCGTGCCTGAACTCACCCTCGTAGCGATCGCCTGTTGCGCTTTGCCAGGTGCCCAGGCCATGCCACTGGCCGTCCTTGAATTGTCCGAGGTAGTAGCTGCCGTTCGGGTAGTCGATACGACCGCTGCCCTGCAGCAAGCCGTCGACGATTTCGCCGCGATAGCGGCCGCCGTCCGGCAGCACTCTATCGGCAGGGGTGAGAGGCTCGCCCTCGCCGCAGGCGGTGAGCAGACCAAGTAACAGGAAGGGAAGAAGACGCAGCATGCGGACATCCGCTCAGGCAGGACGTCCGCAGTATGCCGCAAACCGAGCGGGCTGCGACAATCGCGCAGAGTTGCCGCTCAGAGGACGCACAGCGCCAGGGTTTCGGCGATATAGGCCGGTTTTTCCGAGCCTTCGATCTCCATCACCGCGCGCGCCTTGAGCAGCCATTGCCCGGGATTCTTCTCGTAGGCATCGATCAACGTCAGTCCCAAACGCACCCGCGAGCCGACCCTCACCGGCTGGATGAAGCGCAGGCTGTCCAGCCCATAGTTGACGCCCATCCGCGTGCCTTCCGGCACGACCATGAGGTCGCCAGACAACATCGGCAGCAACGACAGCGACAGGAAACCATGGGCGATGGTGCCACCGAACGGTGTTTGCGCGGCTTTTTCGGCATCGATGTGGATGAACTGGTGATCGCCGGTGCAGTCGGCGAACTGGTTGACGCGCTGCTGATCGACGGTCAGCCACTCGGAGTGGCCCAGTTCCTTGCCGATGTAATCCTTGAGCTGTGCGACGGGTACCTGTGGCATGTGTCCTCCTGATTGTTCTTGTATGGCTGCAGCGATGTGAGTCTGACTAGAGAGGGGCAGTGCCGGGCCCGAAGCGGCCGACTGGCTCTGCGTCATTTACAGCTCTAGATCAGCACGGGCAGGCGTCGCGGCAAACCAGCATCGGCACCGCGAATGGCCGGTCATAGCGCAGCGCGGGCGCCTGCCGGCGTTGCCCTTTATACTGTCGCAATTTTGCGGGAGGCTCCCATGCTGCTCAGAGGCCTGACCTGGCTGGTCGCATTCCAGTTGCTCGGCACCGTCCTCAATGTGCTGTTTCTGCCCATGCTGCCGGGCCCCATCATCGGCATGGTGCTGCTGTTCGCCGGCCTGCTGGCGCGCGGCCGGGCCAGCGAGTCGCTGCAGCTGGCGGCGAGCAGCCTGTTGCGCTACCTGCCGTTGCTGCTGGTACCGCCGGCGGTTGGGGTGATGGCCTATACGGAGGCGATCCTCGATGACTTCTGGGCCATCGTCGGCGTGCTGGTAATTTCGCTGCTGGTCTCGCTGGTCTTCACCGGCTGGCTGATGCAGACGCTGATCCGGCGCAAGCAGCGTCAGCAGGAGGGCGCATGATCGAACTGCACTGGCAGGCCGCCTGGGAGGCGCTGATCCATCATCCGCTGTTCGGTGTGGCTATTACCCTGGCTGTCTTCCAGCTGGCGTATGCGGCGTATGAGAAGACCCGCTGGGTATTCCTGCAGCCGGTTCTAGTGTCGATGACGCTGATCGTCGGCATCCTCCTGCTATGTGGTATCGACTATGACGAATACCGCATCAGTGCGCAGTGGCTGACGCTGTTGCTGGGTCCGGCCACCGTTGCGCTGGCCGTGCCGCTGTACCTGAACCTGCGGCGGATTCGCGAGTTGTTCGGCCCGATCGTGATCACTTTGCTGGTCGCCGGTTTGTTTGCCACGGCGCTGGGCATGGCCCTGGCTTGGGCTTTCGGCGCGGATGACATGATCCTGATGACCCTGGCGCCGAAGTCGGTCACTTCGCCGATCGCCATGCTGGTGGCCGAGCAGATCGGCGGTGTGGTGGCGCTGGCGGCGGTGTTCGTGATGATCACCGGCGTGCTCGGCGCGATTTTCGGTCCGGAACTGTTGCGCCGGTTTGGCGTTCAGCATCCTGCGGCCCGCGGCATTGCGCTCGGGCTGACCGCCCACGCCGTGGGCACCGCGCAGGCGCTGCAGGAAAGCGACGAATGCGGTGCGTTCGCGGCCCTGGCCATGAGCCTGATGGGGGTAATGACTGCGGTGCTGTTGCCGCTGGTGGTTGCCTTGCTGCTGTGATGGAGTCGCCATGAGATTGCCGTTGTTCCCGCTGGATACCGTGCTGTTCCCCGGTTGTTTTCTCGACCTGCAGATATTCGAGGCACGCTATCTCGACATGGTCAGCCACTGCCTCAAGGCTGGGCATGGCTTTGGCGTGGTGCATATTCTGGATGGCAAGGAGGTTGGCGCAGCACCGGCGGCGTTCTCTCATATCGGTTGCGAAGCGCTGATTCGCGACTGGCAACAGCTGCCCAACGGCCTGTTGGGTATCCGGGTCGAAGGCGGGCGGCGCTTCGATGTGCAATCGTTCGAAGTACTGCGTGACCAGCTGGCCGTCGCCCAGGTCGCCTGGCGCAGCGAAGTCGATAGCCAGCCACTGGCCGAACAGCACGCCGACCTCGTCGTACTGCTCGCCGCGCTGGGCCAGCATCCGATGGTGAAAACCCTGGGGCTGGGCGGCGCGGTGAGCGATCAGGCAGCTCTGGCCAGTCAGCTGGCCTACCTGTTGCCATTCGATGCGGAGCAGAAGATCGAATTGCTGGGGCTGGACGAGCCAGCGTCGCAGCTCGAGCAGATTCAAAGCCTGCTCGAGCAATTGCAGGACGGGGCGTAAGGCGTGTCGCCCCCGTGTGTTCGCGAGCGTGACCTAGGGCCGCACTGGCCAACCTTGATGTCGCTAGAGAAGGTCTTCAGTAGGGTTTTTGTGCCAACGACACCGTAAAGATCCCCCAGTCGTCGATACGCTGCTTGATTTTTACCAAACCTGCCGCTGCTACCAGTTGGTCAATCTCCGCTTGGGTACGCCGCCGCATCACCCATGCCTGCCCATCTCGGTGACTGGTCAGCGCTCGGGCTATGAGCTTCAGCTGTGGGTGCCAGGGTTGTCCGGTGTAAAGGATGTAGCCGCCCGGTTGCAGCGCTTCGGCGACGCCGGCAAGAGAGCGGCCGATCATCTGGTTGTCGCCGAACAACTCGTAGAGACCCGATACCACTACAAGCGTGGGGCGCGGCGAGAGTGCGGCGAGATCCGCCTGATCGAATGCGTCTGCCTTGATGAATCGAGCGATCTCTTCGAAACCCTTTGCCCGGATCAGGGCACTGCCGTCGCGTACATTGATATCGCTGTAGTCGCGCAGGAGAATCGAGGCAGGGCGTTCTCCGAGGTCCTGTATTGCCTCGAGAATGTAGCGGCCATGGCCGGCGGCAATGTCCACGATATGTACTGGCTGATCTGCGCTTCGCAGGCAGCTCATCGCCCCACGTAACAGCTCTTCTACATGCCTTTTTCTCGGGCGTATTGCACGCCAGCCTATGGAGTTCAAATAAAGCTGGTCAATCTTGCGCCCCAGTACAGTCAGCCCTGCTGGTTCGTTTCTGTAGACATAATCGAGCGTGCTGCCGGAATCGAAACCCGCTTCGAAACCGAGTTTCAGTCCGTGAGAAAGCCGGGCGCCAAGGCGCATTCCCGCACGCATGGCGCGCCAATAACATCCTTCCATGGAGTTCGGAGCTACAGGGGCAGCCAGTGCTTCTGCTTCCGCACACATCGGGCCTATTCGGTCCGCATCGAGGAGCGATGGGGGCGCCATTGGCATATCGAAATTATGACGAATGAAGCGGCGGGCCTGGCTTACTGCCCGATTACGATCTCGCTCGCCGAGCGTGTCGTGAAAGAAACCCGGCAGAACGTGTTTTTCTTTTCGTAAGCTGCCAAGTCTTTCGAAAAAAGTTACTTGTGGTTTGTGTTCTACGACGAAGTCTGCGCCTGAGATAAAAAGCTGAGTTGGGATCTGGATAGCCTGCGCATCCGCAACCACGCGCCGTGCCGCTTCATGCAGCCCAAGGAGCACATTGACGGAAATGGCCTTGGTGATAAGCGGATCCTGCTGATAGCTCTGAATCCGCGCGGGATCGTGCGTCAGGAAGCGGGCCTTGACGTAGCTGTCGACGAAGAAGTTGCCGCGAAACGCTCGTATTAGCCTTAGGCCTGTCCGTGCGAATGGTACATACAGCTTTACCTTGAACGCCGGTGACGCCAGCACCAGCGCCCGAACTTTGGGCGCATAGTCGTGGGCCCATGTCGCAATAACTACCGCCCCTACACTTTGCGCAACAATTGCTAGGTCTTCCTCTTTGATGCAGTGCATAGAGCCGATGTGATCAATGAACGTCTGCACGTCTCGTACGCTCGTCGCGAAGCTCGGGCTGTCTCCACGGGTGCCAGGCGACAGACCGTGCCCGCGCGCATCCCAGGCAAAGAAATCGCAGTCAGGAAGGTCGAGCTCATCAACGAGGTGGGCCAGCCGGCCGGAATGCTCATGTCCGCGATGGAACATGACGACGGCCCGCCTTGTAGGCCCTGTGGACGAAAGCGCGGGCCAATGGCGGTAGGAAAGCTCTAAGGCATCGTGGGTGCTGAAAGTTAGAAGGCGTGACTCGCGCATCGGAATATCCTGGTCCCTGGACAGTTATTGAGTTATCCGAAACTCAGCGGCGGAAGGCTGCTCTGCCAAGGCGAGGACTTTCCGCCGGTGGCGCGACATACGCAACGACGCCTCGCACATTCCTGGTTCGCACCAGAAAAAATTTCGGATCACACGCTTGAGGGAGCAATCACTGATACCGATACATCTGCATCGCTGTCGGCAGGGCCCAGACGCTGAATGCGCCGAGCAGGCCCATACAGGCCGGCAGGATCAGCCACCAGGCTCTCGGTGCCATTGCGTGCAGCGGGCTGCGCCATTGCACCAGGGTCAGGCTGGCGGCGCAGATGCAGGCGGCCAGCAGGGCGCCGGCCGTGACGTCGGTGGTCCAGTGCACGCCGAGATAGACCCGCGAGAGTGCGATTGCCGTCGCCGGCAGGCTGGCGAGGACCAGCCAGGCAAGGCGCAGGCGCGGTGGCTGGCCGCGACCGGCGAGCACGCCGAGGGTGAGGAAGAAGGCAAACGCCGCTGAGCTGTGCCCGCTGGGAAAACTGTAGCTGCTCAGCGGCTCCATCAGCACTTCCGGACGAACGCGAGCAAAGGTGGCCTTAAGGGCGCCGTTGGCCAGGGCCGTGCCCAGCAGCGTGAGAATGGCGAACAGGGCGGCGCGCCATTGGCGTGCGACCAGAAGCAGCAAGCATAGCAATACCGCGGCCCACAGTTGGGTGTGAAAGTCCCCGGCGCGGGTGACGATCACCATGATGCGGTCGAAGGTGGTGCTGCGTGCGCCCTGGATCACTGCCAGCAGGCCTTCGTCGAGTTCCTTCAGGTGCGGCCAGCCGAAAAACAAACCGAGCAGGATGGCAACGCCGAGGCCGGCCGACAGTGCGCTGACCCAACGCAAGCCGCGCAGGCTGCCGAATGCAGTTGCCGCGATCAGCGTCAGCAGCGCGCCGACCACTATCCCGGCTTCGCTCCAGAAACCCTCCTCCAGCGGCAGGCGGATGGCGGCTCCGGCGCTCCAACCGGGCAGCAGATAAGCCATCGACCAGCCGGCGGCAGCACACAGGCTGACCAGCAGGAAGCGTCCGAGCGGCATGTCGAGCATGCCGGCGGTCATCGGCAGCATGGGGCGCAGCGGGCCGATGAAGCGGCCTACCAGCAGGCTGGCTACGCCGTAGCGCTGAAAGTAGTGCTCGGCCTGCACCAGCCACTCGGGATGGTCGCGCAGGCCTCGCAAGCTGCGAATGCCCTGGTGATAGCGTCGACCGAGGGCATAGGAAAGTAGGTCGCCGATCAGTCCGCCGATAAAGCCCAGCAAAAGGGTTTCCCCCAGGCTCAGCACTCCGCTGCCAGCGAGTACAGCAATCGCGAATACCAGCACCGTGCCCGGGATGATCAGTCCGACTACGGCCAGACACTCCATGCAGGCGACGATCAGCAGCGCGAGGCCCAGCCATTGCGGATGTCCGGCGAGCCATTGGGTTAGGGTTTCGAGCCACTGGCCCATGCGGATTTCCTTGAATCGAGATCGCCTTTCGACCTGACGAAAGGGTGGTGGGTTTCCTCGGCGCAAGGATACTGCGCCGTGCTGGTTGGTTCGTAGCGCTGTCCGCGCATGCATTCGAGCGCCTTTCGCCCGGCGCCGCTGTGCGCGGGCGGTCGGGGTGGCTATAATCAGCCGCTTTCCCTTCAGTCAGGCCAGCTAGATCCATGACCGAGTCCGTACTCGATTACATGAACCGCCTGGGCCGCGCCGCGCGCGAGGCCTCGCGGGTGCTTGCGCGCGCCAGCACGGCGCAGAAGAACCGTGCCCTGCAGGCCGCCGCCGCCGCGCTCGACGCAGCCCGCGACGAGTTGGTCAGCGCCAACGAGCGGGACCTTGCCGGTGGCCGCGCCAAAGGTCTGGACGCGGCGATGCTCGATCGTCTTGCGCTGACGCCCAAGGTGATCGACGGCATGATCGAAGGGCTGCGCCAGGTCGCCACGCTGCCGGACCCGATCGGCGAGATTCGCGATATGCGCTACATGCCTTCGGGCATTCAGGTCGGCAAGATGCGCGTGCCGCTGGGCGTGGTCGGGATCATCTACGAGTCGCGGCCGAACGTGACCATCGACGCCGCCAGCCTGTGCCTGAAGTCGGGCAACGCGACCATCCTGCGCGGTGGTTCCGAGGCGATCCATTCCAATCAGGCCATTGCCCGCTGCATCCAGCTTGGCCTGGCCGAAGCCGGGCTGCCGGCAGCGGCGGTGCAGGTCGTGGAGACCACTGACCGGGCTGCGGTCGGCGCGCTGATCAGCATGCCGGAATACGTCGATGTGATCGTGCCGCGCGGCGGCAAGGGTCTGATCGAACGCATCAGTCGCGACGCCCGGGTACCGGTGATCAAGCACCTGGACGGCATCTGCCATGTCTACATCGACGTGGCGGCGGACGTGGACAAGGCCGTTCGCGTCGCCGACAACGCCAAGACCCAGCGCTTCGCGCCGTGCAATACCATGGAGACGCTGCTGGTTCACCAGGGTATCGCCGACCGGGTGCTGCCGCCACTGGCGGCCATCTATCGCGAGAAGGGCGTTGAGTTGCGTGGCTGTGCGCGAACCCAGGCGCTGCTTGGCGGCGATGTGCTGGAGGCCAGCGAAGAAGACTGGTCCACCGAATACAACGCACCGATCCTGTCGATCCGCATCGTCGATTCGCTGGATGCCGCCATCGAGCACATCAATCGCTACGGCTCGCAACACACCGACGCGATCGTCACCGAGAATTTCACCGATGCCCGGCGCTTCCTCACCGAGGTGGACTCCGCTTCGGTGATGGTCAACGCCTCGACGCGTTTCGCCGATGGCTTCGAGTATGGCCTGGGCGCGGAGATCGGCATCTCCACTGACAAGCTTCATGCCCGTGGTCCGGTCGGTCTGGAAGGGCTGACGAGCGAGAAGTACGTGGTGTTTGGCGACGGCCACGTCCGTACCTGATGAGCCAAGGCAGCGGCGCCCGGCGCATCGGTATACTTGGCGGCACCTTCGATCCGGTACACATCGGTCACTTGCGCGGGGCGCTGGAAGTGGCCGAGATGTTCGATCTCGACGAGCTGCGGCTGATACCCAACGCGCGTCCGCCGCACCGTGACACCCCCAATTGCTCGGCGCAGGATCGCCTGGCAATGGTTCGCCTGGCGGTGCAAGACCTGCCGCCACTTTGTGTGGACGCTCGTGAGCTGGAGCGGGAGAAGCCGTCCTACACCATCGACACGCTGATTTCCCTGCGCGCCGAGCTGGGCGAGGAGGATCAGTTGTTGCTGGTGGTGGGCTGGGATGCCTTCTGCGGCCTGCCAACCTGGCATCGCTGGGAAGAGCTGCTCGACTATTGCCATATCCTCGTCCTGCAACGCCCGGATGCCGGCAGCGAGGCGCCGCAGGTGCTGCGCGATCTGCTCGCCGCACGCAGCGTGCCCGATCCCCAAGTGCTTTGCGGGGGCAGCGGGCAGATTGCCTTCGTCTGGCAGACACCGTTGGAAGTGTCTGCCACACAGATTCGCCAATTGCTGGCCATCGGCAAGTCGGTCCGATTCCTGGTTCCCGATGCCGTACTGGCTTATATCAACGCGCACGGACTGTACCGGGCGTCGAACTGAGGTTGTTTTCACGTTATGCAAACTGAAGAGTTGGTCCAGCTGGCGGTTGCCGCCCTGGAAGATCTGAAAGGCCAGGACATCACCACCATTGATGTGCGCGGCAAGACCAGTGTCACCGATTACATGATCATCGCCAGCGGCAGTTCCAGCCGGCACGTCAAGTCGCTCGTCGAAAACGTGCTGGAGCAGGTCAAGGAGCAGGGCGTTCGCCCGCTTGGCAGCGAGGGTCTCGAAGGCGGTGAGTGGGCGTTGCTCGACCTGGGCGATGTCGTCGTCCATGTGATGCAGGTGCCGACCCGCCAGTTCTACGATCTGGAACGTCTCTGGCAGGGCGCCGAGCAGAGCCGCGCGCAGCACGCCCACGATCCGGAATAAGCCGTGCGTATCAAGCTGATTGCGGTCGGCTCGAAGATGCCACGTTGGGTCGAGGATGGTTGGCAGGAATATGCCAAGCGCCTGCCGTCCGAACTACCGCTGGAGCTGCATGAGATCGCGCTCAATAACCGTGGCAAGAACGCCGACGTGGCGCGGTTGATTCGCCAGGAAGGCGAGGCCATGCTGGGCAAGGTTCAGCCAGGCGAGCGCATTGTCACGCTCGAAGTACATGGCAAGCCGTGGAGCACCGAGCAGCTGGCGGCGGAAATCGAGCGCTGGCGGCTCGATGCACGCAACGTCAACCTCATGGTCGGCGGTCCGGAAGGGCTGGCACCCGAGGTTTGTGCGCGCAGCGAGCAGCGCTGGTCGCTGTCGCCGCTGACCCTGCCTCATCCGCTGGTGCGAATCCTGATCGGCGAACAGATCTACCGCGCCTGGACGCTGCTGTCCGGTCATCCCTATCACAAGTAGTCCGCGAACCCCTTCAAGATGCCGCAACCGATTCAACTCAAGGATCACGAGAAGGACGCCGTGCTGGTGCGCCGGCGCGTCATCGTTGGCCTTGTGTTCGTGTTGCTGTTGATCGGTGTGCTGGTGTCGCGGATGTACTACCTGCAGGTGGTGCAGTTCGAGCACCATTCGACGCTGTCGGAGAACAACCGCGTCCACGTGCAGCCGATCCCGCCCAATCGTGGCTTGATCTTTGACCGCAAGGGCCGGGTCATCGCCGACAACCGGCCCAGTTTCAGCCTGACCGTCACCCGCGAACGCGCCGGCGACTGGAAGACTGTGCTCGATGGCGTGGTCGAGGTGCTGGAGCTCAGCGAGGAAGAGCGTGGGCTGTTCGAGAAACGCGTGTTGCAGGGGCGCCGGCCATTCGAGCCGGTACCGATCATGTATGAGCTGTCCGAGGAGCAGATTGCGCGCATTGCCGTGAATCAGTTCCGCCTGCCTGGGGTCGAGGTGGCGGCGCAGCTGGTCCGGCATTACCCGCAGGGTCCGCACTTCGCGCACTCGGTAGGCTATGTCGGGCGAATCAACGAACAAGAGCTCAAGCAGCTCGACCCGGTCAATTACAGCGGCACGCACCATGTCGGCAAGACCGGTATCGAGAAATTCTACGAGTACGAGCTGCACGGCCAGGTCGGCTACGAAGAGGTCGAAACCAACGCCCGCGGCAGGGTCTTGCGCGTGCTCAAGCGTACCGATCCGATACCGGGCAAGGACATCACGCTGTCGCTCGATCTCGACCTTCAGGAGGCCGCAGAAGCGGCGCTCGGAGGTCGTCGCGGTGCAATCGTCGCGCTGCTGCCGAGCACCGGCGAGGTGGTGGCGATGGTCAGTCAGCCGAGCTTCAACCCCAACCTGTTCGTCACCGGCATCAGCTTCAAGGATTACGGTGAACTGCGCGACTCTATTGATCGTCCGTTGTTCAACCGTGTGCTGCGCGGCCTTTACCCGCCCGGCTCGACCATCAAGCCAATGATGGCCGTTGCCGGCCTCGATGCTGGCGTGATCACGCCGAGCAGTCGCGTGTTCGATCCGGGCTTTTTCCAACTGCCGAACGTGAAGCACAAGTACCGCAACTGGAACCGCAACGGCGACGGCTGGGTGGACCTGGACCTGGCCATCGCCCGCTCCAACGACACCTACTTCTACGACATGGCCCACAAGCTGGGCGTCGATCGCATGCACGAATACATGACCCGTTTCGGCCTGGGGCAGCGCGTATCCCTGGACATGCACGAGGAGACGGCGGGCCTGATGCCGTCGCGCGACTGGAAACGGGCGCGCTATCGCCAGCCCTGGTATCCCGGTGAAACAGTGATTCTCGGTATCGGCCAGGGTTACATGCAGGCCACGCCGCTGCAGCTGGCCCAGGCCACGGCGCTAGTGGCGACCCGCGGCAAGTGGATTCGGCCGCATCTGGCGCGCAGCGTCGGTAGTGAAGCGCCGGTGGACCATGATCCGGTTCCGGACATCCAGCTTCGCGATCCGCGCTTCTGGGACTACGCGACCCACGGTATGGAGCAGGTTCTGCATGGCGCGCGGGGTACGGCAAGGAAGGTCGGTGACAGCGCGGCGTATCGTATTGCCGGCAAGAGCGGTACCGCCCAGGTGGTCGCGATCCGCCAGGGCGAGAAATACGACAGTGCCAAGCTGGCCGAACGCCATCGGGACCATGCGCTGTTCGTCGCCTTCGCCCCGGTGCATGACCCGCAGATCGCCGTGGCGGTGATGGTCGAGAACGGCGAATCCGGTTCGGGCGTCGCCGCGCCAGTGGCCAAGCAGGTCATGGACGCCTGGCTGCTGAACGAGGAGGGCGTGCTCAAGCCCGAGTTCGCCCCGCCGCTGACCGCCGAAGGGAAGAAGCCATGAGCGGCAATTTCGACCGAACCCTGTCGCGCGAGGACGTGCTGCGGCGTCGCGCCAGCCTGTTGCAGCGCCTGCATATCGACGGGCTGCTGCTGGTGCTGCTGCTGATGCTGGCGGCGGGCAGCCTGTTCATTCTCTATTCGGCCAGCGGCAAGAACTGGGATCTGGTCATCAAGCAGGCGACGTCTTTCGGCCTCGGCCTGGGTGCAATGCTGGTCATTGCACAGTTCGAGCCGCGCTTCATGGCGCGCTGGGTACCGCTGGGCTATCTCGCTGTGGTAGCGCTGCTGGTGGCGGTCGAGGTCGTCGGCCATACAGCGATGGGCGCCACCCGTTGGATCAACATTCCGGGGGTGATCCGCTTCCAGCCGTCGGAGTTCATGAAGATCATCATGCCGATGACCATCGCCTGGTATCTGTCCTCGCGCAGCCTGCCGCCGAGCATCAAGCACACTGCGATCAGTCTGTCGCTGATCCTCGTGCCCTTCGTGCTGATCCTCAAACAGCCGGATCTGGGCACGTCGCTGCTGATTCTCGCCTCCGGCGCATTCGTCCTGTTCATCGGCGGCCTGCGTTGGCGCTGGATCATTGGCGCGGTCACGGCGATCGTGCCCATCGCTGTGGCGATGTGGTACTTCGTACTGCACAACTACCAGAAGCAGCGAGTACTGACGTTTCTCGATCCGGAAAGCGATCCGCTGGGCACTGGCTGGAACATCATCCAGTCGAAGGCGGCGATCGGTTCGGGTGGGGTGTTCGGCAAGGGCTGGCTGGCAGGCACGCAGTCGCACCTGGATTTTTTGCCGGAAAGCCACACGGACTTTATCATCGCCGTGCTCGCTGAAGAGTTCGGCCTGGTCGGGGTCTGCCTGCTGCTGCTGGTGTATGGTCTGCTGATCACCCGCGGCCTTGTTATCACCGTGCAGGCGCAAACGCTGTTTGGAAAACTGCTGGCCGGTGCGCTGACGATGACCTTCTTTGTTTACGTTTTCGTCAATATCGGTATGGTCAGTGGGCTGTTGCCGGTGGTGGGGGTGCCATTGCCCTTCATTAGTTATGGCGGAACTTCATTGGTGACCCTGCTGTCAGGGTTCGGGGTTTTGATGTCGATCCACACCCATCGCAAGTGGATCGCGCAGGTTTGACGAGAGTGAATTTGTTGACTTCATTACGGCGTGGCTGGATGGCGCGGATGCTAGGGGGCGTGGCTTTGGCCGGCGCTGTGCTGGGAAGCCTGCCGCTGCAGGCGGCCGATTACACCGGCGCCAACGTGGACGAGTTCATCGCGGAGATGACCCGCGACTACGGATTTGCCGACGAGCAGCTGCGTGACCTGTTCAAGCAGGCCGAGCGCAAGCAGGCGATTCTCGATGCCATTTCGCGTCCTGCGGAGCGGGTCAAGCCGTGGAAGGAATACCGACCTATCTTCCTCACCGACTCGCGCATCGCCCAGGGCGTCGATTTCTGGCGGGAGAACGAAGCCGCGCTGACTCGTGCGGAAACCGAATACGGCGTGCCGGCGGAAATCATCGTCGCGATCATCGGCGTGGAAACCTTCTACGGCCGCAATACCGGTAGCCATCGGGTGATCGATGCGCTGTCGACGCTGGGCTTCGATTACCCTCCGCGTCAGCCGTTTTTCCGTCAGCAGCTCAAGGAGTTCCTGCTGCTGACCCGTGAGGAGCAGGTCGACCCGCTTACGCTCAAGGGCTCCTACGCGGGTGCGATGGGACTGCCGCAGTTCATGCCGAGCAGCTTCCGCGCCTACGCGGTGGATTTCGACGGTGACGGGCACATCGATATCTGGAACAACCCCACCGATGCCATCGGCAGTGCGGCCAGCTACTTCAAGCAACATGGCTGGGCTGCGGGCGAGCCGGTGGTGGCGCGGGCCAAGGTAGGCGGCGAGCGTTATGAAGAAGGGCTGACCGTCGGCCTGGAGTCGCAGAAGAATGCCGGCGAAATGCGTAGCCTGGGCTGGCAGTTCGACAAGTCGGTGGCCGACGATACGGCCATTACCGCTTTCCGCCTGGATGGCGCAGAGGGTGATGAGTACTGGCTGGGCCTGCCGAATTTCTATGTCATTACCCGCTACAACCGTAGCGTGATGTATGCGATGGCCGTGCATCAGCTGTCCCAGCTGCTGGCCGAAGCGCGAGGCGAACAATGGCCGTGATCTGGACAAGGCTGGTCGCGCTGGGTGTCGCCGTGGCGCTGCTGGCGAGCTGCTCATCGACGCCGACACCGAGCAGTGCACCAAGCAAGAGTACCGGTATCAGTGGTCCCGGCGACTACAGCCGTCCGCACAAGGACGGCGCGCCCTGGTGGGACGTCGACGTTTCGCAGATCCCCGATGCCACGCCGATGCCGCATTACGGCCGTTACAAGGCCAATCCCTATACGGTGCTGGGCAAGACCTACTTTCCAATCAGCGATGGTCGACGTTATTCAGCTACCGGGACGGCATCCTGGTATGGCACCAAGTTTCACGGCCAGCCCACCGCCAATGGCGAGAAGTACGACCTTTATGGCATGAGCGCGGCGCACAAGACGCTGCCCTTGCCCACTTACGTCAAGGTCACCAATCTGGATAATGGGCGCACAGTGGTCTTGCGCGTCAATGACCGTGGTCCGTTCTACTCCGATCGGATCATCGATCTGTCTTTCGCCGCGGCGAAGAAGCTCGGCTATGCCGAGAGCGGAACGGCGCGGGTAAAGGTCGAAGGCATCGACCCTCAGCAATGGTGGGCCGACCAGGGCCGACCGGTGCCGACGATGATGGCGCAGCCGGAGATGGTTGCGAGCAAGCCCGCCAGCAATGTCGCGCAGCCGATCGAACAGTACACGCCGCCGCCCCAGCAGCACGCTGCGGCCACGGTGCCGCTGGAAGTCGATGCAAAAAAAAACGCTTCGCCCGCAGCCTCTGGCCTGTTTCTCCAGGTTGGCGCCTTCGCCAATCCGGATGCAGCGCAGTTGCTCAAGGACAAGCTGAGCGGCGTGGTCTCTGCCCCGGTGTTCATCAGCTCGGTGGTACACAATCAGCAGACCCTACACCGCGTGCGCCTGGGACCCATCGACACACCGGATGAGGCCATGCAGCTCGAAGAGAGCGTACGCCTGGCCAACCTCGGACAGCCGCGGCGCGTTGCCGCTGACTGACCGCTGCAAACCTTGCCTTCGTTTTACCTGACTAATTTGAGATTCGGATGAACATCACCAGCCTCGTGCAACGCTTCATAGTCCTGGCAGTGCTGACGGTCACCCCGACCGTCTGGGCAGCGCAGATCGTACCGTCCGCCCCGCAGCTGGCGGCCAAGTCCTACATGCTGATGGACGCGGCCAGCGGCGAGGTACTGGTCGAGCACAACGGTGACGAGCGCCTGCCGCCAGCGAGCCTGACCAAGCTGATGACCGCCTATATCGCCACCCTGGAAATCCAAAAGGGTCAGATCAGCGACAGCGACATGGTCACGGTGAGCGAAAAGGCCTGGCGTACCGGCGGCTCGCGGATGTTCATCCAGGTCAACACGCAGGTCTCGGTCGACGATCTGCTGCATGGCATCATCATTCAGTCGGGCAACGACGCCAGCGTTGCCATGGCCGAGCACATCGCCGGCAGCGAAGAGGCCTTTGCCGACCTGATGAACAGCACGGCTCAGCGCCTGGGCATGACTAACAGCCATTTCATGAATGCCACCGGCCTGCCGGACCCGGATCATTATTCCTCGGCCAACGACATGGCCAAGCTGGCTCGCGCGATCATCTACGAAGACCCGGCGCACTACGCCATCTACGCGCAGAAAGAGTTCTTCTGGAACAACATCAAGCAGCCCAACCGCAACCTGTTGCTGTGGCGCGACAAGACCGTCGACGGCCTGAAAACCGGTCATACCGAAGAGGCCGGCTACTGCCTGGTGGCCTCTGCCGTGCGTGACAACATGCGCCTGATCTCGGTGGTGTTCGGTACCGACAGCGAGCAGGCCCGCGCGGCGGAGACCCAGAAGCTGCTGACCTATGGCTTCCGCTTCTTCGAGACCCGCACCTTCTACCAGAAGGGCACCGAGCTGGCTCAGGCGCAGGTCTGGAAAGGCCAGCAGGACAAGCTTAAGGCGGGCCTGGCACAGGACCTGACCATGACCCTGCCGCGTGGCCAGGCAGAGAAGCTGCAAGCGGTCATGAGCTTCAACGGCACACTCACCGCACCGATCCAGCAGGGTGACGTCATCGGCAAGGTCGAGGTCAAGCTGGAGGACAAGGTCGTCCGCAGCACCGATCTGGTGGCGCTGGAAACCATCGAAGAGGGTGGGCTGTTCCGCCGGTTTTGGGATAGCATTCGCCTCTTCTTCTACAGCCTGTTCAACTGACCACGCGCGAGTGCACCGCGGCTGATCCCGCCGCGGCGCACGTGCGGATCACGAGTCCGTTACGCCCATGACCGATAACCAAGATGTCGCAGCACCCAAGATTGACTTCCCCTGCGAGCGCTACCCGATCAAGGTGATCGGCGACGCTGGCGAAGGCTTCCGTGAGGTCGTGATCGAAGTCATCCAGCGCCACGCGCCGGATTTCGACGAAACCACCGTCGTCACCCGCGACAGCCGCAACGGGCGATTCCTGTCGCTGCAGGTGCTGATCACCGCCACCGGCGTAGAGCAGCTGCAGGCCATTCACGTCGACCTGCGCGCCACTGGCCGTGTTCACATGGTGCTGTGATGACCCTCGAAGTGGGCGTGCGTGAGCTCGGCCAGATCGAGTACCGGACTGCCTGGCAGGCCATGCAGCACTTCACCAACACGCGCGATGCAGACAGTGGCGACGAAATCTGGCTGCTGCAGCACCCGCCCGTATTCACTCAGGGCCAGGCCGGCAAGGCCGAGCACCTGCTGTTCCCTGGCGAAATTCCGGTAGTGCAGGTGGATCGAGGCGGTCAGGTGACCTATCACGGGCCCGGCCAACTGGTTGGTTATCTGTTGCTCGATGTGCGCCGACTCGGTATCGGTGTGCGCGAGCTGGTGAATCGTATCGAGCAGAGTCTGATCGATCTGCTCGCCGGCTATGGCATCGAGGCGGCTGCCAAAGCGGATGCGCCGGGCGTTTACGTCAACGGTGCGAAGATCGCGTCTCTGGGCCTGCGCATTCGCAATGGCCGTTCCTTCCACGGCCTGGCGCTGAACGTGGACATGGATCTCGAACCTTTCCGGCGCATTAACCCCTGCGGTTATGCAGGGTTGCCCATGACCCAGTTGCGTGACCTGATCGGGCCGATCGACATCTCTGAAGTGGCCGATCGACTGCGTGATCACCTGGTCCGGCAGCTCGGATACGCGCAACAGAAGACCCTCGCGGGCGGAATCGAAGCTTATGAGTAGTGTAGAAACGGCAGGCAAGCGCCCGGCCAAGGTAGAGGCAGGCGTCAAACTGCGTGGTGCCGAGAAGGTTGCGCGGATTCCGGTGAAGATTATCCCCACCGATGAGCTGCCGAAGAAGCCGGACTGGATTCGCGTGCGCATTCCGGTTTCCCCGGAAGTCGACCAGATTAAGCAGACCCTGCGCAAGCACAAGCTGCACAGCGTCTGCGAGGAAGCCTCCTGTCCTAACCTGGGCGAGTGCTTCTCCAGCGGAACCGCGACCTTCATGATCATGGGCGACATCTGCACCCGTCGCTGCCCGTTCTGCGACGTCGGCCACGGCCGGCCGAATGCGCTGGACCCGGATGAGCCGAAGAACCTGGCCCAGGCCATCGCCGACATGCGCCTGAAGTACGTCGTCATCACCTCGGTGGATCGCGACGATCTGCGCGACGGTGGCGCCCAGCACTTTGCCGATTGCCTGCGCGAGATTCGCAAGCTGTCGCCGTCGATCCAGCTGGAAACCCTGGTGCCCGACTACCGTGGGCGCATGGATATCGCTTTGGATATCACTGCCAGCGAGCCGCCGGATGTGTTCAACCACAATCTGGAGACCGTACCGCGGCTATACAAGTCGTCGCGGCCGGGCTCGGATTTCGAGTGGTCACTGGATCTTCTGGAGAAGTTCAAGCAGCGCGTGCCGGGCGTGCCGACCAAGTCGGGACTGATGCTTGGCCTCGGCGAGACCGACGAGGAGGTCATCGAGGTCATGCACCGCATGCGCGAGCACGATATCGACATGCTGACCCTGGGTCAGTACCTGCAGCCTTCACGTAACCACCTCCCGGTGCAGCGCTTCGTTCATCCCGACACCTTCGCCTGGTTTGCCGAAGAGGGGATGAAGATGGGCTTCAAGAACATCGCCTCAGGCCCGCTGGTGCGCTCGTCGTACCATGCCGATCAGCAGGCGCACGGAGCCAAGAAAGACTGAAACCGTAAAGTTGTTGCGGCTCTTGAAGACCGCGCAGACAGTCCAGGCTGTCTGCGCGGTTTTTTCTTTTCCGTCCGCCATGCGCCTTGCGAAAGCGCATGGCGCGGGAACTGCCAAACGGTTGGCAAGAAAATTGCGGCATTACGCCGCATTAGACTTTGGTCTATAGTGGCGTTCGTTTACACCATGAGGCCAACCGAGGGCCACTGCAGATGAACGAACCCCAATTGAAGGACTTGCTTGACGATCTGGATGCCGCGAAGGTCGAGTGCGACGCGATGAGCCGCCTAGTGGTGACGCGGCTGGCCAAGCAGCACATTCCATACCGAGCGATGTTGGGGCAGGTCGAACTGGACGGTAAGGTGGTTTCACCGCACTTCTGGGTCGAGACCGACGGCTGCGTGATCGACTACCGCGCACGCCAGCGCCTTGGTGGTGATCAGCGCGTGCCACATGGTGTGGTCGCGCGCGAGGCAGTGAAGGCCCACTATCAAGGCCAGCAGGTAATCATTGATCCGCTGCCGGACTACCTCTACGAAGTAGCCATCAAACACTGACCTTGTTGCAGGGATAAAAAAAGCCCCGGCAGTCTGCCGGGGCTTTTGTGTTTGGCGCCAAGCCCAACGCGATCAGTTGTGCGCGCGCAGTCGCCCGAGCAGCTCCTGAGTGGGATGGCCATCGGCCGGCCAACCCAGGCGTTGCTGGAAGCCGCGGATAGCCTTGCGGGTATTGGCGCCGATGATGCCGTCCGGGGTGCCCGGGTCGAAGCCCTGAGCGACTAGACGTTCCTGCAGTTCAAGGCGCTCGGAGCGGCTGAGTGGCTGTTCGCCGCGTGGCCAGCTGCCCGCGATCTCGCCTTTGCCCTGGAAATTCTCTGCCAGCAGGCCGATCGCCAGGGCATATGCCGAGGAGTTGTTGTAGCGCAGGATGGCGCGGAAATTGTCCATGATGAGGAATGCCGGGCCACGATGGCCGGCAGGCAGCAGCAGGCTGGCGCTGGCTTCTTCCTGGTCGCCGGGCAGGTTGCGCAGGCCGAGGCTGCGCCATTCGGCCAGCGGCTTGCGAATCTCGGTGTCGGCCAAGGCGTAGTCGAACCCTTCGGGTAGCTCTACCTCGAAGCCCCAGGCCTTACCCTGTTTCCAGCCGGATGCCTGAAGGTAATGCGCGGCGGAGGCAAGGGCGTCGGCCGAGCTGTTCCAGATATCGCGCTTGCCGTCGCCATCGAAATCCACGGCATGGGTGTTGTAGGTGGTCGGAATGAACTGCGTCTGCCCCATGGCACCAGCCCAGGAGCCGCGCATGCGCTGTGGCGCGACGTCGCCGTGCTGGAGGATTTCAAGCGCTGCAATCAGCTGACTCTTGGCGAATGCCGGACGGCGACCCTCGTGGGCGAGGGTCGCAAGGGAACGAATCACCGATTTGTCGCCCATGATCTGGCCGAAGCTGCTTTCCAGTCCCCAGACGGCAACCAGGGTTTCGCGATCGACGCCGTAGCGGGCCTCGATCTGATCCAGTGTGGTGGCGTGCTCGCTAAGCAAGCGGCGGCCGCTGCGCACGCGCTGTGGCGAAATGGCGCCTTCCAGGTACTGCCAGACGGGCCGGGTGAACTCGGGCTGGCTACGGTCCGCCTCGATCACCGCTGGATCGGGCTGGACGCCGGCGAAGGCCTGGTCGAAGGTCGCGGCGGAGATACCGGCCGCAAGGGCTTCAGCGCGGAACTGCTCGCGCCACTGGCTGAAGCTCAGGTGAGTGGCTTCCGAACGGACATCGGCGATGGTGGCGTCGCTAGGCTGGCTGGCGGCGGGGACGTTGCTGACCAGAGTGGACTGCGCGAGGGGTTCGGCTGCACAGGCAACGACCAAGCTCATCGCCGAAGCGGCAACCAGGGTACGTAGCAGCAGAACGGGAACGAAGGTGTGATACATGCACCGCTCTCGAAACGTGTCGTCGGCCGCAGACATTATCACGCTTTGGCGGTGTTGGGTTTTCAGGCTGCCAGAAGGACCGAAGCCTCCCAGTTAGTGGACTGGGAGGCTTCGCGGCGGTAGCTGCCTTTGCCTTTTTTCGGCGTTTCCTGGCGGAGGCGGAACAGGGGTTGCGCAACCAGGTGCTTGGCCTTGTTCGGCCGTTTCTTGCGTGTGCTCATTTCGATTTCCTCAAATGGCCCGCTATCGGGCGAGGGAATCATAGGCCTTGTGCAAAAAATGTCCAGTGCGCTGCGGCGTGAATTCGCTCTCCACGATTCGCTCGTCAGGTACCGATCCGGCGGCCACTCAGTTGCAGGCAAATATCCGCCAGACCGATCCAGGGATCCCCGGCGGCCTGGCCCTTGATCTGCTCGTCTATGCGTTGCGCGTCTCTCAGCAACTGGTTCCAGCCGGCCGCGTCATGCCTTTGCAGTGCTTTGGAAACCAGCGGGCGACGCTTATCCCAGACCGGCGGGCGGGCCTGGCTGAAGGCACGCTCGAGCGGAGTGCCCTGGGCATATTGCTGCGCAATATTGGCCAGCAGGCGCAGTTCGCGGGCCAGCGCCCAGAGGATCACCGGCGCCTCGACGCCTTCACCGCGCAGGCCCTCCAGCATGTGCAGCGCATGGGCCGCCTGGCCGTGCAGGGCTGCGTCGATCAGGCCGAATACATCGTAACGGGCGCTATCAGCCACCGCGGCCTGGACGGTTTCCGCGGTGACCTGTCCGGCTTCGGCCAGCAGCTTGAGCTTTTCGATTTCCTGCGCCGCGGCCAACAGGTTGCCTTCGACCCGGGCGCTGATCAGTTCGACGGCTTCCTGGTCCGCGGACAGGCCCGCCTGTGCCAGCCTCTGACGTATCCACTGCGGCAGCTGCGCGGCATCCACTGGCCAGATCTGCAGGAACTGCACGTCCTTGCCATCGATCAGCGCCTTGGCCCACTTGGTCTTCTGGGTGCTGCCGTCGAGCTTGGGCAGACTGACCAGCAGCACGGTGTCCTCGGCGGGGCGGGCGAGATATTCCAGCAGCGCCGCGGCACCCTTGTCACCGGGCTTGCCGTTGGGGATGCGCAGTTCGAGCAGCCGCTTCTCGGCGAACAGCGAAAGACTCGCACCGGCTTCGATCAGCTGGCTCCAGTCGAAGCCGGTCTCCACGTGAAAGACCTGACGCTCACTGAAGCCCTGCGCTCGGGTCGCTGCGCGGATCGCATCGCAGGCTTCCTGGCACAGCAGGTGCTCGTCGCCACAGACGACGTACACGGGCGCCAGCGGGCCTTGCAGGTGTTTGCCGAGCTGAGCGGGAGAAAGCTTCATGGTGCGAAGACGGGGGCCTTGAGGCCCCCGTTACCTGTTACTGGATGGGCAGCTGGATGGGCGACTGTTGCGGCTGCGCGTCTTGGGCACGACGGGCAGCTTCCATGGCTTCAGCCTCGGCGCGGGCCTTGGCTTCGGCTTCCTGTTGCAGGCGGTCGAGCTGCGCCGGGGTGATGCGCTGGATACGCAGGGTCAGCTGCTGCAGCAGCTCGCGGCGCATTTCCTGGCGCAGCTGATCGCCTTCCTGGGACGAGCCGATCAGGTTGTTGCTGTCGTGCACGTAGACCTTCTGCACTTCGATGCTGTCCTCGAGCAGCAGCATGTTCTGCGGGCCGAGGAATTCGTAATCGAGGGTGCTGGTCAGCTCATACTCGGCGCTGCGTGCCGAGCTGGTGTAGCTGGCGGTGCGCTGGCGGGTCTGCTCGCGGGCAAGGTTCAGGCTGTACTTGGCGCCCGGGTAAACCCGCACGCCATTGCTCTTGAGTAGGTCTTCGAGCTGTTGCACCGTTTCGCCGTAGCTGTTGCGCGCCTGCAGGTCGATCTCCTTGAGACCGAACTCCACGTCACCGGTGCCGCGCAGCTGGAAGCCGCAAGCGCTCAGCAGCAGTGTCAGGCCCAGCACCACCAGATTCCGTTTGTTCATCTTGTTATCCCCTTGCAGGCCCGGCGCGGACGCCGGGGCCGAATCAGTTAGCGACGATGTTGACCAGCTTGCCCGGCACCACGATGACCTTGCGGATCGTCAGGCCCTCGGTGAAGCGCAGCACGTTCTCATTGCCACGGGCAGCAGCCTCGACCTCCTCGCGGCTTGCCGCGGCCGGTACTTCGATCTGCCCGCGCAGCTTGCCGTTGACCTGTACCACCAGCGTCAGGCTGTCCTGCACCAGGGCGGACTCGTCGACCTTCGGCCATTGCGCGTCGATGATCGCGCCCTGTTTGCCGAGTCGCTGCCACAGTTCGTGAGAGATGTGCGGTGTGATCGGTGCGAGCAGCAGGGCGACCGTTTCCAGGCCCTCCTGCAACAGCGCGCGATCCTGCTCGCTGGCGGTAGCGGCTTTCTCCAGCACGTTCATCAGCGTCATCACCTGGGCAATGGCGGTGTTGAATTTGTGATGCTGGCCGACTTCGACGCTGGCCTGCTTGATGGCGAGATGGATCGCGCGGCGTACGGCCTTCTGCTCGTCGCTCAGGCTGGCGGTGTCCAGCGTGCCTGCGACGCCAGCGCTGACATGGCCCTGAGCCAGACGCCAGACACGACGCAGGAAGCGGCTGGCGCCCTCGACGCCGGAGTCGGACCACTCCAGGCTCATGTCCGGCGGCGAGGCGAACATCATGAACAGGCGGCAGGTATCTGCGCCGTATGCATCGATCATGGCCTGCGGGTCGACGCCGTTGTTCTTCGACTTGGACATCTTCTCGGTGCCGCCGATTTCCACCGGCAGGCCGTCGGACTTGAGTTTGGCGCTGATGACCTTGGCCTTGGCATCGCGTTCCAGCTCGACATCGGCCGGGTTGAACCAGTCCTTGCCGCCGTTTTCCAGGGTGCGGTAATAGGTCTCGGCGACCACCATGCCCTGGGTCAGCAGGTTCTTGAACGGCTCGTTGGAGGAGACCAGGCCCTCGTCGCGCATCAGCTTGTGGAAGAAGCGCGCATAGAGCAGGTGCAGGATGGCGTGCTCGATGCCGCCGATGTACTGATCCACCGGCAGCCAGTGGTTGGCTGCCTGCGGGTCGACCATGCCGCCCTCGTAGTGCGGGCTGGCGTAGCGGGCGAAGTACCAGGACGACTCGACGAAGGTGTCCATGGTGTCGGTTTCACGCTTGGCCGGCGCGCCGCACTTCGGGCAGCTGCATTCGTAGAACTCCGGCATGCGCGCCAGCGGGCTGCCGGCGCCGTCCGGTACCACGTCTTCCGGCAGCACGACCGGCAGCTGGTCTTCGGGGACCGCGACGTCGCCGCAGCTGTCGCAGTGGATGATCGGGATCGGGCAGCCCCAGTAGCGCTGACGGCTGATGCCCCAGTCGCGCAGGCGGAACTGGGTGCGTGCCTGGCCGAGGCCTTTCTTCTGCAGCGCCACTTCGATGGCATCGAACGCGCCGTCGAAGTCGAGGCCGTCGAAGATGCCGGAATTGATCAGCTCGCCGTGTTCGCCGTAGGCGTCCTGCCAGGGTGCCGGGGTCTGGTCGCCGGCGCTGGTGCGTACCACCGGCTTGATCGGCAGGTCGTACTTGCTGGCGAACTCGAAGTCGCGCTCGTCGTGCGCCGGGACGGCCATGACCGCGCCTTCGCCGTAGTTCATCAGCACGTAGTTGGCGACCCACACCGGCAGCAACTCGCCAGTCAGCGGATGCTGCACGCGCAATGAAGTGGCGAGGCCCTTCTTCTCCTGGGTGGCGATGTCGGCTTCGGCGACGCCGCCACGCTTGCATTCATCGATGAAGGCCTGCAGCTCGGTATTGTTCTGCGCGGCAAGCGTGGCCAGCGGGTGCTCGGCGGCCACCGCGACGTAAGTTGCACCCATCAGCGTATCGGGACGGGTGGTGAAGACCTTCATCACGCCTTCGCTGCCGATGCTGGCCACGTCGTAGGGGAAGCTGATCTCCATGCCGCGCGACTTGCCGATCCAGTTGCGCTGCATGGTCTTGACCTGTTCCGGCCAGCCATCCAGTTCGTCCAGACTCTCCAGCAGCTCATCCGCGTAGGCGGTGATCTTGAAGTAGTACATCGGGATTTCGCGCTTCTCGATCAACGCGCCGGAACGCCAGCCACGGCCGTCGATGACCTGCTCGTTGGCCAGTACGGTCTGGTCGACCGGGTCCCAGTTGACGGTGCCGTTCTTGCGGTAGATCACGCCCTTTTCGTACAGGCGGGTAAACAGCCACTGCTCCCAGCGGTAGTAATCCGGCTTGCAGGTGGTGACTTCACGCGTCCAGTCGACCGCCAGGCCGAGGCTTTTAAGCTGGGCCTTCATGTAGGCGATGTTTTCGTAGGTCCACTTCGCCGGTGCCACCTGATTCTTCATCGCGGCGTTTTCCGCCGGCATGCCGAACGCGTCCCAGCCCATGGGTTGCAGGACATTCTTGCCCTGCATGCGCTGATAGCGCGCGATCACGTCGCCGATGGTGTAGTTGCGCACGTGACCCATGTGCAGCTTGCCGCTGGGGTAGGGGAACATCGACAGGCAATAGAAGGTGTCCTTGCCTGGCTGTTCGCTCACTTCAAAGGATTTCTGCGCGTCCCAATGGGATTGCGCGGCGGCTTCGATTTCGCGGGGCTGATACTGTTCGTGCATGGCTACTGGCGTTGGGATGGGGGCTGGCTCTCCGCGAATGCGTTGTCGCGGGCACGTTGGCAGGTCCGGCGGACCTGGCGCTAACGCGACCCGGCGGGCTGCGGGCGGAGGCATGGAAGCGCCGTAGCATACATGACCCCCCGCGGCCTAGGGAAACCCCATTTGCCGCTGCTCCAGAGCTCCGTCCGTCGTGCGCGGCTTGAGCGCGTCAGGCTGAGCTACGCTTGATCCAGGGGCGGGACGAATGTGAGGTGAGGTTGATGGACCGAGAGCCACGATCTGAGGACAGTAGTCTTTATGCAAGGGTGTTGCAGCGACTGAGCTCGGCCCTGCAGGAGGCCGAACGTGCTACGTCCGCTGATGCGGACGGTGCTGGCGAGCTGGAAGTGCGCGGTTTGACGCCGGCGGAATTCGAGCTGATCCGTGCGTATCTGCAGCGTGATTCCCAATGGCTCTCGGGCTGGCATGCCGCGGCGGAGGAGCAGGCTCACCTGTCGCGCCAGGCGCTGCGTCCGGCTGTGCGCAGCGGTAGTCGACAACGGCACGGCGCGCATGGCCGCCACGCGCCGCTGACGTTGCAACAGACACTGAGTTGCGCGCTGTGCAACGCCGAAGTGAGCTGGCCGGAAGGCGCCGGTCCCGCAGCCTGCCACGTCTGCGGGTCGCAGCTGCTGCGCGCCAGGCAGCGTCTGCACACCTATCCGCGGCATTGAGCAGTGGCCGACAAATCCTCCGGCTGCGGCTAGAGTGTCTGCCTTTGCCGCGGAGGTCGGATGCCGATTCGCTATTTCTTCAAGCAGCTGCTTTTGCCGCCGGGCGTGCTGCTACTCCTGCTGTTGCTCGGATGGTGGCTGCGCCGGCGCGCGCCAAAGCTGGCGGCGCTGTGCTTCGTCACGGGGTTGGTTGGGCTCTGGTTGATGAGCCTGCCGGTCGTCGTCGAATGGACGGCGCGGCTGGTCGAGCGCGAGCCGGCGCTGGCCGAGGCGCAGTGGATGCAGCTGGATGAAGAGGCCGGCGCCATCGTGGTGCTGGGGGCCGGGCGCGAGCAGAGTGATCCGGCATGGGGCGGCGATCAGCCCGGCTACATCGCGCTGGAGCGCTTGCGTTATGCGGCGCGGTTAGCCAAGACCAGCGGCCTGCCGATTCTCACCAGTGGCGGGCTGCACTACGGCCAGCCACCCAGCGAGGCGATGCTCGGCGCGGAGGTGCTGCAGCGCGACTTTGGCGTCGCCACGCGCTGGCTCGAGGAGCGTAGCCGGACGACCTGGGAGAACGCGGTTTTCAGCGCCGAGATGCTGCGTGCGGCGGGCATCGAGCGGGTGGTGCTGGTGACATCCGCCTCGCACATGCCGCGCTCGCGCTGGTGCTTCGAGCAGAACGGGATCGAGGTGATCGCTGCGCCGGTGGGCTTCATGGGCGTGCCCAATCGTCGGCCGTTGAATGGCTGGTTGCCGGAGGCCAAGGCCTTCTGGCAGAACGGCATGTTGCTCAACGAGGTCGTCGGTATGGCGGTTTACCCGCTTGTGTACCGCTCCGCGAACGACTGAGTCGAACGCATTAACCTGAGTGTACGGTCGTGGGTGAGCCTCAGCCCGCAACTCGCCATTCGCGGTCAAGGTCGCCCCCACGTTGGCGGCTGTAGGAGCGGCCTTGGCCGCGAACAAAGCCAGCTCGGAGCTGGACTTTCGCAGTCAATAGCGGCGCAGCGCTCAGCATAACCGCCTGGCTTGCGATGAAGCCCTCTCAGCGGCAGCCAAAAGACCCGTTCAGGACCCAGCAGCTTCGCATAGATGAGGCTATGCCTTGCGCCTGATCAGTGCCCAACCGAGCAGCAGCACGCATACCGCGATCAGCGGCCAGGAGCGCCAGCGCAGATACGGCGTCAGCCCCTGCATCGGGGTGACTTCGCCATACAGCACGGCCTGTTCGAACTGCGGAATCTGCTCGGTGATCTGGCCGTAGGGGTCGATCAGCACGGTGATGCCGTTGTTCGTCGCGCGGATCATCCAGCGCCCGGCTTCCAGAGCGCGCATCTGCGCCATCTGCAGGTGTTGCAGCGGACCGATGGAGCGGCCGAACCAGGCATCGTTGCTCACCGTCAGCAGCAGATCGCTCTGCGCCGCGAGCCCTGCGGCGAACTCCGGGTAGACCACCTCGTAGCAGATGTATGGCGCGATCTGCAGGCCCTTCGCCTGCAACAGTGGTTGGCCGGATTCGCCGCGGGCGAAGTCGGACATCGGCAGGTCGAAGAAGGCGATCAGGCCGCGCAGCAGATCCTGCAGCGGTACGTACTCGCCGAACGGCACCAGTTTCTGCTTGAGATAGGTGCCGGCACCGTCACCGGTGCTGGTCAGCCCGTTGTAATAGCGCAGCTCGCCAGCCGCATTGGGCTGGCGTACCGGTACGCCGGTGATGAGTGCCGATTCGCGCTGGTTGGCGAAGCCGGCCATCATCGTCAGGTAGCCCTCGGCATGATCCTTGAGGATCGGCACGGCGGTTTCCGGCCAGACGATCAGGTCTGCCGGGCGACTACCGAAGGTCATGTCGCGATACAGCAGCAGCTGCATCTCGAGCTTCTTCGGGTCCCACTTCATGCTTTGTGCGACGTTGCCCTGCACTGCGGCAACGGTCAGCGGTTCGCCCTTGCTGGTCGTCCAGGCATGGTCCTTGAGTGCCAGGCCTGCCAGCCAGGGGGAAAGCAGCAGCACGACGGCGGCGGCCAGGCGTGCTTTGTCGGCAAGCAGTCGCGGGATCGCCGCGAGCAGGGTGGCGCTCAGAGCGACGGCAAAGCTCAGCAACCAGACCCCGCCGAGCGGAGCCAGTCCGGCCAGCGGACCATCCAGCTGGCTGTAGCCGATGTACAGCCAGGGAAAGCCGGTGAGAATCCAGCCACGCAGCGCATCCAGCGCCAGCCAGAGTGCGGCGAAGGCCAGCGCATCGCCAAGTGCGGAATGGCGATTGCGCAGCAGGCGCACCCAGAGCCAGCCGAGCAGGGCGAAGAACAGCGCCAGGCCGGCGACGAAGCCGAGAGTGAGCAATCCGGCCAGCGCCGGCGAGGCCGCGCCGAAGTCATGGATGCTGACGTAGACCCAGCTGACCCCCGAGGCGAATAGCCCAAAGCCGTAGCACCAGCCGCGCTGCGCCGCCTGCTTCGCTGCGGTTTCGCGCAGGCCAAGGTACAGCAGCGCCACCGAGAGCAGCGCCAGCGGCCAGATGTCGAAAGGCGCCAGCGACAGCGTGGTCAGTGTGCCGGCGACCAGTGCCAGCAGGTTGCCCGGCCATCCGGGACGGGTGATCCAGTGCATGGAAGTTCCTTGCGCAGCGGTGCGGGGAGGGAGGCTAAGGGCGATGAAGTTGGCCGGCAAGCAGCTGGCGGACGAGCGTCCGCGCAGGGTCGGCTGCGCGGAACGGCTCGTGCCGGCTTACGCGCCCGCGGTGCGGCTCAGGCGCAGCATATGCACACGGCGGCTGTCGGCGTTGAGCACACGCACGCGGAACCCGTCGATCTCGGTGACTTCGTTGCGCTTGGGCAGGTGCCCGAAGGTGCTCATCACCAGGCCGGCGACGGTATCGAATTCGTCGTCGGGGAAGGCGCTGCCGAAGTATTCGTTGAAGCTGTCGATCGGGGTGAGCGCCTTGACCAGGAAGTCGCCGCTGGGCAGCGGGCGGATGTAGCTGTCTTCCTCGACGTCATGCTCGTCCTCGATGTCGCCGACGATCTGCTCCAGCACGTCTTCGATGGTCACCAGGCCGGCCACGCCGCCGTACTCGTCGATGACGATGGCCATGTGGTTGTGGTTGGCGCGGAATTCGCGCAGCAGTACGTTGAGACGCTTGGACTCCGGCACGAAGGTGGCCGGGCGCAGCAGATCCTTGATGTCGAAACTGTGGTGTTCATCCTTGAGGATCAGCGGCAGCAGGTCTTTGGCCAGCAGCACGCCGATCACTTCATCGAGGCTTTCACCGACGACCGGATAACGCGAGTGTGCGGCACCGATGATGGCCGGCAGAAACTCGCGGGGGGATTGATCGGCCTTGATGCTGATCACCTGCGAACGCGGCACCATGATGTCGCGTACCTGCAGATCGGCGACCTGGATGGCACCTTCGACGATGGCCAGCGCCTCGCTGTCGAGCAGCTTGTTCTGATGGGCTTCGCGCAGGATTTCCAGCAGCTCCTGGCGATTCTTGGGCTCATGGGCAAAAGCCTGGGTGATTTTTTCCAGCCAGGTCTTCTGCCCGCTGATCGATCGATCTTCGCTCATGTCGTTGACTCAGGAGTCCTTGCAAGTGCCCATGACGGGCGATTCTTCGGCATAGGGGTCGGGATGACCCAGCTCGGCCAGCAGTTGACGCTCCAGCTCTTCCATCTCTTCCGCTTCGGCATCGTCGATGTGATCGTAGCCGAGCAGATGCAGACAGCCATGGATGACCAGATGCGCCCAGTGTGCGGCCAGTGCCTTGCCCTGTTCCGCGGCTTCGCGCTCGACCACCGGGACGCAGATGACCAGGTCGCCGAGCAGCGGGATGTCCAGCAGTTCGTCGGGAACGTCTGCCGGGAACGACAGCACGTTGGTCGCGTAGTCCTTCTGCCGCCAGGTGCGGTTCAGCTCGCGCCCTTCTTCCTCGTCCACCAAGCGAATGGTCAGCTCCGAGTCGCCGCTACGCTGGCGTAGCGCCAGTTCGCACCAGCGCTGCAGATCGGCGAGGGCCGGCGCAGCGCCCGTGCTGGCGCACTGCAGGTCGAGCTCAATCATCGCTGGCGTCCTGCGCGGCACGCTTGCTGGCCGGCGACTGGCGATCCTCGAAGGACTCGTAGGCCTCGACGATGCGCTGCACCAGCGGATGGCGCACGACGTCCTTTGGCTTGAAGTGGGTGAAGCTGATGCCGTTGACGTCCTTGAGCACCTCGATGACGTGCGCCAGACCGCTCTTGGTGCCGCGGGGCAGGTCGACCTGGGTGATGTCGCCGGTGATCACCGCGGTGGAGCCGAAGCCGATCCGCGTAAGGAACATCTTCATCTGTTCCTGGGTGGTGTTCTGGCTTTCATCGAGGATGATGAAGCTGTTGTTCAGCGTGCGGCCGCGCATGTAGGCCAGCGGGGCGATCTCGATCACCTGCTTCTCGATCAGCCGTGCCACATGCTCGAAGCCGAGCATCTCGTAGAGCGCGTCGTAGAGGGGGCGCAGGTAGGGATCGATCTTCTGTGCCAGGTCGCCGGGCAGGAAACCGAGCTTTTCGCCAGCTTCCACAGCCGGGCGTACAAGGAGGATGCGGCGCACCTGTTCGCGCTCCAGCGCGTCCACGGCACAGGCGACGGCGAGGTAGGTCTTGCCGGTACCGGCCGGGCCGACGCCGAAGTTGATGTCGTTGTCGAGGATGGCTTTGACGTAGCGCTGCTGATTCGCACCGCGGGGGCGGATCATGCCCTTCTTGGTGCGCAGGGCGACGCCCTGGTGCGCATTCGGATTGGCCAGCTCCTCCATTCCGGATTCCTGCAGGTACAGGTGCACCATGTCCGGAGAGAGCTCGGTGTTCTTGGTTTCCCGGTACAGCCGGCGCAGCAGCTGTTCGGCAGACTTGGCCGCGTCGGTTGGGCCGATCAGCTCGAACTGGTTGCCGCGGTTGCGGATCTCCAGTTCCAGGCGCTGTTCGATCAGGCGCAGATGCTCGTCGAATTGGCCGCAGAGATTGGCGAAGCGACGGGCTTCAAAGGGTTCGAGGGTGAAACGATGCGGTTCTATGGGTGCGTTCAAGGGCTTTTATATGTGGCCGTGGTCGGCGAAGTGGTGAGGGAAGAATAGCGCCGCGGGCGCAAAGCGGAAAGCGCAGTCGCGGCCCCGATGCAATCACATGGGGGCCGCATGCCCGGTTCTCAACCTAGCAAGGTGCCACGTAGCGAGTGCGGCAGCGCGTCGTCGATGTGCACGTCGACGAACTGGCCGATCAGCCGCGGGTTGTCGCAGCGGAAGTTGACGATGCGATTGTGCTCGGTACGGCCCTGCAGCATGCCAGGGTCCTTCTTCGAGTAGTCGCTGATGAGGATGCGCTGAGTGGTACCTACCATCCGTCGGCTGTTCTCGAAGCCCTGCTGATTGATGCGCTGCTGGAGGATCGCCAGGCGCTGCTTTTTCACCTCGTCCGGGGTGTCGTCGACCAAGTCCGCGGCTGGGGTGCCGGGGCGCGAGCTATAGACGAAGGAGTAGGAGAAGTCGAAGCCAACGTCTTCGATCAGCTTCATGGTCTGTTCGAAGTCCTTGTCGGTCTCGCCGGGGAAGCCAACGATGAAGTCCGAGCTGATCAGGATGTCCGGCACTGCGGCCTTGAGCCGGCGGATGCGCGACTTGTACTCCAAGGCGGTGTGGTTGCGCTTCATCGCCGCGAGGATGCGGTCGGACCCGGCCTGCACCGGCAGATGCAGATATTTCACCAGCTGCGGGATGTCCGCATGGGCCTGGATGATCGCGTCGGAGAACTCCAGTGGATGGCTGGTGGTGTAGCGGATACGGCCGATGCCTTCTACTGCGGCGACGGCGTGCAGCAGGTCGGCGAAGTCATGCCCGTCGTAGCGATAGCCATTGACGTTCTGCCCCAGCAGGGTGACTTCCTTCACGCCGTTTTCGGCCAGGTGGACGACTTCCGCCAGCACGTCGGCCAGCGGGCGGCTGACTTCTTCGCCGCGGGTATAGGGCACCACGCAGAAGGTGCAGTACTTGCTGCAGCCTTCCATGACTGAAACGAAGGCACTGGGGCCGTCGACGCGCGGCTCTGGCAGGCGGTCGAACTTCTCGATCTCGGGGAACGAAATGTCCACCTGCGGCTTCTTGGTGGTGCGTGCGGCGTCGATCATTTCCGGCAGACGATGCAGGGTCTGTGGCCCGAAGACCACGTCGACGTACGGGGCGCGGTCGCGAATGGCCGCGCCTTCCTGGCTGGCCACGCAGCCGCCGACGCCGATCACCAGTTGCGGATTGTCCAGCTTCAGTTCGCGCCAGCGACCCAGTTGCGAGAAGACCTTTTCCTGGGCCTTTTCGCGGATCGAGCAGGTATTGAGAAGAATCACGTCGGCTTCTGCCGGGTTCTCGGTGATCTCCATGGCCTGGTGTTCGCCCAGCAGGTCCACCATGCGCGAGCTGTCGTACTCGTTCATCTGGCAGCCATGGGTTTCGATGAAAAGCTTGCGGGTCATGTTACGGGCCGGCGTTGTGCAAAAAATGACCGGCGATTATATGCCCACGACCGAGCAGGGGAAAGCGCGGGTGGATGCCGTGGGGTTTCTCGATTGTTCAGGGGATCTGCGGCGCGTCGGCGGCCTGCAGTTGCATCAGGTAGTCGCGGAAGATCTGCCCGAGGACCTGGGTGGCAATTTCCAGCTCGTCGCGACGCATCTGTCCGGAAACTCGGTCGGCGGTATCCAGCGCATCGTCTTCGCCATTCACGGCAGCCATCTTCAGCACGATGTAGGCCTGGACGTTGTTGGCCTTGACCCCTTCGCCGCGGAAGAACATCACGCCGAGCCGGTGTTGCGCGGCTGCATGACCGCGCAGTGAGGCCTGCTCGAACCAGTACAGCGCCTTGGCCAGGTCGCGTGGCGCACGCTTGCCGTCGTAGTGAAACTCGCCCAGCTCGTAGGCGGCTTGCACATCGCCTTCGCTGGCGGCCTGCTGGCAGTTGCGCAGTGCTTCGGGGAGTTCTTCGGGAAGGGTGTCGAGCGCGCAGCGCGCGGTCGCCGGGATCAGCAGGGTATTCCCGCCGGCCAGGGCCGTGAGAGGCGAGAGAAGCAGCAGACAGCCCAAAGACAGGATGCGGCCGGTGCGGATCATGAAAATCTGGCGCCTCGAGGAGCAGGGCGGTAATGAAAGGCTGGAACGAGCCAGCCGTCACATTATGGATAAGCTGCAGCCTGCTTACAAAGCCTTTAACCGCCTGTCATCGGCTTTTTACGCGACTGCCGGACTGTCCTCGCGTGTGCTGCCCGGCAGGCGCACCAGCAGAATGGCCAGCAGCGGGCTGGCGATGGCCAACAGCAGCGGTCTCAGGTCGCCGAGCGGATGGACGATCGACACGCCGTTCGGCAGCGGTGCCGCGCCCAGCAGAAGCGCGCCAGCCGCCAAGCCGGCAAGGGTCGGCAGGCTTGCCGGCCATTGCAGCGCGCCGGCATAGACCACCAGCAGCGCACTGGTCAGCATCAGGCCGAAGGCGTAGGGCTCGCTCCAGCCCAGCTGTCGCGCCAGTTCGAAGAACACGCACAGCCCCAACACCACGCGACCCCAGTTCGGTCGACTCCACACCCAGCGCCGCGCCAGGGTCAGCGCAGCCACCGCTATCAGCGGCAAACCGAGCAGCAGGCTGGCGCGCTCCAGCCACTGGTGCGCCTCCTCCAGATCCATGCCAAACAGGCTCGCCGCGGCGCACGCAGCGCTGGCGGCCGTCAGGATGAAGCCAAGCAGTGCGCTGAACAGCGCTGGCTGGTCCGCCTCGCCGTAACGGCGCCGGGCGCGGCCGATCAGCACCGCGCTGACGCCGGCAGTCAGGGCGAGCAGGATGCTCTGCAGCAATTCCATCGTCGGGTCACTTGAGCTTGGCGAAGGCGCGCTCGGCGGCATCCAGAGTGATTGCGAGCTCGGTGTCGCCATGGGCGATGGAAGTGAAACCGGCCTCGAACGCGCTCGGTGCCAGGTAGACGCCACCTTCGAGCATCAGATGGAAGAAGCGCTTGAAGCGGTCGGCATCGCTGGCCATGACATCGGCGAAGGTCACAATGTCATCGGCGCCGCTGAAATACAGACCGAACATGCCGCCGACCTGGGTGGTTACGAAGGGGATGCCAGCGGCATCGGCGCGGTCCTGCAGGCCTTGCAGCATACGGCTGGTGTAGGCGCTCAGTTCGTCATGGAAGCCGGGGCGGCTGATCAGGCCCAGCGTGGTCAGGCCCGCGGCCATCGCCAGTGGATTGCCCGACAGGGTGCCGGCCTGGTAGACCGGGCCAAGCGGCGCGATGTGCTGCATGATGGCGCGCTTGCCGCCAAAGCAGCCGACCGGCATGCCGCCGCCGATGATCTTGCCGAACGTCGACAGGTCCGGAGTCACGCCGTAGTAGGCCTGGGCGCCGCCGAGGGCGACGCGGAAACCGGTCATCACTTCGTCGAAGATCAGCACCACGCCATACGCGTCACACAGGGCGCGCAGGCCTTCGAGGAAGCCTGGTGCCGGGGGAACGCAGTTCATGTTGCCGGCGACCGGCTCGACGATGATGCAGGCGACCTGCTCGCCTTTTTCCTTCAGCGTGGCTTCGACTTCTGCTAGGTCGTTGTAGGCCAGGGTCAGGGTGTGCTTGGCGAAATCCGCCGGCACCCCGGCCGAGCTCGGCACGCCCTGGGTCAGGGCGCCAGAGCCGGCTTTGACCAGCAGGCTGTCGGAGTGACCGTGGTAGCAACCTTCGAACTTGATGATGTCATCGCGGCCGGTGTAGCCACGGGCCAGGCGGATCGCGCTCATGGTCGCTTCGGTGCCGGAGCTGACCATGCGCACCATCTCCATGGATGGCACCAGGCGGCAGACCAGTTCGGCCATCTCGGTTTCCATGGCGGTCGGCGCGCCGTAGGACAGCCCGTGTTCGAGCTGGCGGCGCACGGCATCGAGCACCTCAGGGTGGCTGTGGCCGAGAATCATCGGGCCCCAGGAGCCGACGTAGTCGACGTAGCGCTTGTCATCTTCGTCGATCACATAGGCGCCGGCGGCGTGCTTGAGAAACAGCGGGGTGCCGCCGACGCTGCGAAAGGCGCGCACGGGGGAATTGACGCCGCCAGGGATGTGGGTCTGGGCGCTGGCAAAAAGGGTTTCGGAACGGGACATGCGGGCCTCGCAGAACAGGGGCTGACCGCCGTATGGCGGGTCAGCGGTGGCGGAATCAGGGGGTATTGAACAACTGGCTGAACGCTCTGGCGCGGCGCTCGACCTCGGCGGGGCTGTCAGCGGCGAACAGCGCGTGCACCACGGCGATCATCTGCACGCCCTCGGCGATCAGGCTTGGTGCCGTTTCCGGCGTGATGCCGCCAATGGCGACAATCGGCAGGCCAATGCGGGCGCGGGCCTCGCGCAGCAGCTCGGGACCGGCCGAGGGTGCGCCCGGCTTTGTCTGCGACTGGAAGAAGCGGCCGAAGGCGACATAGCTGGCGCCCTCACGCGCGGCCTGCTCGGCCAGCGGCAGCTGCGCATGGCAGGTGGCGCCGATGATTGCCTGGCGGCCGAGCAGGGCACGGGCGGCGGCCAGCGAGCCATCTTCCTGGCCTAAGTGCAGGCCGACACCCAGTCGCGCCGCCAGCTCGGCGTCGTCGTTGATGATCAGTTGCGCGCCATGGCGGGCGCAGAGTTCCTGCAACGCATCGGCCTCACGCAGTCGACGGGCCTCGTCACTGGATTTGTCGCGGTACTGCAGCAGGCGGGCGCCACCTTTCAACGCGGCTTCGACATACGGCAGCAAACGGCCCTCGGCGAGCAACTTGCTGTCGGTGATGGCGTACAGGCCGCGCAGGCGGGTCGAATCCTTCATGCGCTGCTCTCCAGTCAGACCAGGTCCAGTGGCAGGCGCCGCGGGACGAATTGCCCGTGGCCGGGCGCCTCGGCATCGCGCAGGGTGCGCCAGGTGTAGTCGAGCGCCGAACGGACGGCACTGGTCAGCTCCTCGCCCAGCGCCAAACGGCCGGCCAGGGCGCTGGCCAGTGTGCAGCCGGAACCGTGATAGCTGCCGGGCAGGCGCGCGCAGGTGAAATCGTGGCGGCTACCATCGCGGCAGTAAAGACGGTTATGCACTTCGCTTTCATCGCCGTGGCCGCCGGTGATCAGCAGGTGGCGGATGTGCGGCAGCAGGCGTTCGGCACATTCGTCGGCGCTGCCCTCGGGCAGCTCGGCGAGGATGCGGGCTTCCGGCAGGTTCGGTGTGGCGATGGTCGACACCGGGAACAACCGCTCGCGCATGGCGAAGCCGACATCATCCTTGCCCAGCGCGCCGCCGCCACCGGCGCGTAGCACCGGATCGCAGACCAGCGGCACGCCGGGCAGCCTGGCCATGATCTCGAGAACGGTCTCAACCATTTCCACCGAGCCGAGCATGCCGAGCTTGACTGCCGCGATCGGCATATCGGCGATCACTGCGTTGGCCTGGGCGAGCACCCATTCGCGGTCGAGGACGCGGAAGTCGGTGACGTTGACAGTATCCTGCACGGTCAGTGCGGTGACCGTCGGTGCGGCGTGACAGGCTTGCGCCAGGAGGGCTTCGATGTCCGCCTGCAGGCCGGCGCCGCCACTGGGATCATGGCCGGACAGACAGAGGACGACGGGTCTTGAAGTAGGGTTTTTCATGGCGTGCGAGCTTATCACCAAACAGCGCTGGCGGGACGCGGCAGTTGTGCGTTTAACCGCCGCTGCGGCGCTCGCCGGCCATCGGACGATCGATCCCTCAGGCATTCGCCTTTTCCGGCTGCAACCATCGCTGTGGTAGATTGCTGGCACTTTGGTTTTCGGACCGGGTGGCGGGGTTCGCGGGGCGTGAATCCGTTTTCGTCGCCTGGCCTGCACGAGGCATCATGCGGTACGTCTTCCTGCTTATCCTGGCCCTCTTGCCGGCGCTGGCCGCTGCCGTCGAACTGGACGAACACACCCGTCACCTGCCACTCGGGCAGCACATGCGGGTGTTCGAGGATCCACTAGGCAACGCGCAGATCGACGAGGTCGCCTCGCCCGCGTTCGAAAGTCACTTCCTGCCTCACCGGACTGCGGTGTTCAATGCCGGCTATTCGCGCTCCGCGCATTGGGTGCGCGTCGATCTGCATTACCGTCCGCAAACCGTGCAAGGCGCGCGACGCTGGTTGCTGGAGGTGGCCTATCCGCCGCTCGACAGCCTGCAGCTGTACCTGCCGGACGGCAAAGGCGGTTACCGCCTGGCCCGCGACACCGGCGACACCCGCCCCTGGGCCAGCCGTGAGATCGGCCAGGGCAACTACCTGTTCGAAGTGCAGCTGCCGACTGATCGGCCCCAGCGCCTGTACCTGCGCGTGCAAAGCGAGGGTTCGATCCAGGTGCCCCTGAGTCTCTGGTCGCATCACGCCTATCTTGAGGCGCAACCCGGGCGGCTCTATGTGCTGGGCATGATCTACGGCGTACTGCTGGCGATGCTGGTCTACAACCTGTTCATCTATATCAGCATCCGCGATCCCAGCTATCTCTACTACATCCTCTACATCGCCGCGTTCGGCCTCTACCAGGTCTCGGTGAACGGCGCCGGTGTGCAGTTCCTCTGGCCGGATCGTCCCTGGTGGGCCAATGCCGCGACGCCGCTGCTGATCGGGGCCACCGGGCTGTTCGGCTGCCTGTTTACCCGCAGCTTCCTGCGCACCGCCGAGCACAGCCGCTGGGTGGATTGGCTGCTGCGGCTGATCATTGTCTTCTCGGTGCTGGTGATGGCGCTCGCAATGGCCGCCGATTACGGAGTGGCCCTGCGCCTGGCCACCGCGCTGGCGCTGCTGTTCACCCTGGCGGTGTTTGCCGCCGGCATCCTGGCCTGGCTGCGTGGCATGCGCGTGGCGCGCTACTTCATCATCGCCTGGAGCGCGCTGCTGGTCGGCGGGCAGATCAACACGCTGATGGTGCTCGGGCACCTGCCGCACAACTTCCTGACCATGTACGCCAGCCAGCTTGGCGCCGCGCTGGAAGTAGTGCTGCTGTCGATGGCGCTGGCCGATCGCATCAACGCGCTGAAGGACGAACGGGCGAAGATCCTGGAAAACGCTCGAGCCGAGCTGGAACAGCTGAACTGCGAGCTGGCCGAGAGCAACCGACTCAAGGACGAGTTTCTCTCCAATATCAGCCACGAACTGCGCACGCCGATGATGGGCGTCATGGGCGCCCTGGAGCTGTTGCCCAGCTCGGATACGGCGGAAGAGCTGCAGCAATACCAGCACATCGCCACCGGCTCGGCGCGCGACATGATGCGCCTGGTCAACAACATCCTGGTGCTCAGCGAACTGCGCGCCGGCAAGCTGCGCCTGCAGGATCAGCGTTTCAGTCTGCGGGAAGCTGCGGCACGGCTGCAGCAGCAGTTCGACCCGCGGGCGCAGGACAAAGGCCTGGCCTTCGATCTCGAGTTCGACGAGAAACTGCCCGACCGCGTGTACGGCGATGGCGAGAAGCTGGAACAGAGCATCTGTCATCTGCTCGACAACGCCGTCAAGTTCACTTCTCGCGGAGCCGTCACGCTGCGTTTCGCCGGCGCGGTGGAGCAGCGCGAGCTGCTGCTGAATATCGAGGTCGTCGACAGCGGCATCGGTTTCAGCGACGCCGATCAGGCCTTCCTCTATCACCAGTTCCGTCAGGTCGACGGCTCCATGATCCGGCGCTACGGCGGCCTCGGCATCGGCCTGGCAATCAGTCGGGGGCTGATCGAAGTGATGGGTGGACAGCTCGATCAGCAATCGCGACCTGGGCTGGGTAGCCGCTTCTGCGTGCGCCTGCGCCTGCCGCTGAGCGCCGCGGATGGGCTCGCCGCGGGCCGTGCCAACGGACTTCCGCCCAGCGCGCCGATTGCCTGACGCGCGGACCTTTTGGCCGATACCTCGCTTCAATCCTCGCCGCGCAGCATGTTTCACTGCCGATCCATTGCCGCGCGGCCGACGCACCGCCCAGGCCGACTACGCTTGCTGGCAGCTGCGCCGGTATCGAAGGAGGACGCCCAGATGAATCTGCAGAGTTGCGCCGAAACCCATGAGGTCACCAACCAGGTTCCGCCACTCGACGGTGCCAATCTCTATCGCATCGACTTGCCGTTGCGGCAGTGGGTACAGCGATATCAGGCGGGCTGGGCGCAGGCGCGGCTGGACGTCTACGGTGCGCTCGCCGGTGGGCCGCTGATGCAGGCCGGCTTTCTCGCCAACGAGAACAGGCCGGTGTTCAAGAGTCATGACCGCTACGGCCATCGCATCGATCTGGTGGAGTTTCACCCGGCCTATCATGAACTGATGCGCAGCGCCGTCGAGCACGGTATTCCGTCGCTGCCCTGGAGCGACCCGCAACCCGGTGCGCAGGTGGCGCGTGCCGCCTTGATGTACCTGCATAACCAGGCCGAGGCCGGCAGCAGCTGCCCGCTGACCATGACCTACGCCAGCGTGCCCGCCCTGCGCCTGCAGCCGGATCTCGCCGAGCGCTGGCTGCCGAAGATTCTTGCCCGCGAATACGACCCGCGCAACCTGCCGATGGAGCAGAAGGCCGGCGTCACCATCGGTATGGCGATGACCGAGAAACAGGGCGGCACCGACGTACGCGCCAACAGCACACGCGCCTATCCGGTTGGCGCCGGTGGCCCCGGGCAGACCTACGAGCTGGTCGGGCACAAGTGGTTCTGTTCGGCGCCGATGTGCGATGCCTTCCTCACCCTGGCGCAGACCAACAAGGGCCTGTCCTGCTTCCTGCTGCCCCGCCATCGCCCGGATGGCACGCGCAACCAGTTCTACATCCAGCGCCTGAAGAACAAGCTGGGCAACTGGGCCAACGCCTCCAGCGAAGTCGAGTACCGCGGCGCGCTGGCCTGGATGGTCGGCGAGGAAGGGCGCGGCGTGCCGACCATCATCGAGATGGTCTCCTCGACCCGTTTCGATTGCATGATCGGCTCCAGCTCGCTGATGCGTCAGGCCCTGACCCAGGCCATGCACCATTGCGCGCATCGCCAGGTCGGCGGCCGAGTCCTGCTGGAGCAGCCGCTGATGCAGAACGTACTGGCCGATCTCGCCCTGGAAAGCGAAGCGGCGCTGGCGCTGACCCTGCGCATGGGCCGTGCCCAAGACAATCGCCATGATGAGCACGAAGACAAGTTCGCCCGGCTGGTCACCGCCGTCGGCAAGTACTGGATCTGCAAACGCGCGCCGAACATGATCGCCGAGGCCAGCGAATGCCTGGGCGGTGCCGGCTACGTCGAGGAAACCATCCTGCCGCGGCTGTATCGCGAGGCGCCGGTGAATTCCATCTGGGAAGGTTCCGGCAACGTGCAGTGCCTCGACGTCTTGCGCGCGTTATCGAAGGAGCCGGGCGTGCTCGAAGTACTGTTCGCCGAGCTCGGCGACGGTCACGGCGACGCCCACCTGAAGGCGCATATCCGGCGGCTGAAGGCCGCCTTCGGCGATACCGAGGACATCCAGTACCGCGCCCGTCAGCTCACCGAGGACGTTGCCGTCGGCCTGCAGGCCAAACTGCTGCTCGAAGCGGGCAACGCCGCCGTTTCGGATGCCTTCATCGCCAGTCGCCTGGAAGTGCATGGGCGGGTTTATGGAACGTTGCCGCGCGGGCTCGACATCGACGCGCTGCTGGCGCGCAGTGCGCCGCAGCTGTGACTCCGTGGCAGGGTTGCGTCGCCTAGCGGCGCGCCTGCCCGCGTAGCAGGTCCTTGAGCTCGGCGATTTCCCCACGCAGAGCGCGGACCTCTTCATGCAGGTCGGCCTCGATGTGCTCGCGCGCCGCCTCGATGCTCGCCTGGGTGGCTTCGTGCTCCGCATCGGTAACCGTCTGCATCGCGTTGACGATGATGGCGATGAACAGGTTGAGCATGGTGAAGGTGGCAATCAGGATGAACGGGATGAAGAACACCCAGGCGTAGGGGAATACGTCCATCAGCGGGCGCACGATGCCCATCGACCAGCTTTCCAGCGTCATCACCTGGAATAGCGTGTACACCGAACGGCCGAGGTTGCCGAACCACTCGGGGAAGTCGGCGCCGAACAGCCCGGTGGCGATCACCGCGGAAACGTAGAAGACCAGCGCCAGCACCATGGCAATCGAGCCCAGGCCGGGAATGGCCGACAGCAGCGCGCCGACCACGCGGCGCATCGACGGTACCATGGTGACCATGCGCATCACCCGCAGTACGCGCAGGGCACGTAGAACGCTGAACGGGCCGCTGGCGGGCACCAGCGCGATGGCAACCACGGTGAAATCGAACAGGCTCCAGGGATCACGGAAAAACGCCGCGCGATGAACGTAGATGCGCGCTGCGATTTCCACCACGAATACGCCGAGGATCAACATGTCGAGCACTCTGAGCAGCTCGCCCCAGCTGGCCACCAGTGCCGGCGAGGTCTGCATGCCGAGGATGGCCGCGTTGATCACGATCAGCAGCAGAATGCTGCGCTGAACGGCTGGCTGCTCGATGACCTGTTGCAGTCGACGACGAGTGCTCGTTTCCACGGGTGTTGCTTGCATGATGCCTACCTGTCTGTTTCGATCATCGCCCTGCCCGCGACCGTGGGGCTACCGTTGAATACAGTCGGGCGGACGCGAGTATGGTGGCGAAGACCAGCGCGGGGAAGTGACGGCGGTGCCCGGTTCGTTTCCTCATTTGACAGCGTTCAGGCGGCGCTTTGAGCGCGGCGACAGCCTGGGTGGCCCGGTTTACTGCGGGAAGTCGGCCTGCGAACGCCTCGCCGCCGGCCGGTCGCGGTTGCGCTGGGCGTCGATACCGGCTATGACCTCTCCTGTGCGGCGGCCTGCTAGTACCTTTGTATAACAGCCAAACGAGCTGGTGCTCCTAGAATGGGGCGAGCGACTACGTTACGGGGTTGCAAGTGCCGCATGATTTTTTGAGGTTCCGATATTGAGCGGCAAAAGACATGGGCGCTTTGTCTCCGGACATCAAGTGGCCGTCTCCCTGCCTCGTCAGGCCTGGCGAATTTCTTTGCAGAGCCTTCACGGACGAGCATTCGATGAGTTTCTGAGGTGAGTTCATGGCAACCGATCTAAACAAGTACATCCGCAACGCAGCGTTTCTCGACAAGGTCGTCTCGGCAGAAGAGGCCGCGTCGTGGATCGAGGACGGCATGACGCTGGGCATGAGCGGCTTCACCCTGTTCGGAGAGCCGAAGGTGTTTCCGAAGGCACTGTCCGAACGCGGCCAGCGCGAGAAATTCAAGGTCAACCTGTTCACCGGCGCGTCCATGGGCCCGGCAGCCGACCAGTCGATGGCCGAAGCCGGCATCATCAACAAGCGCATTCCGTATCAGGGCAACCCGGTGCAGCGCAAGAAGATCAACGCCGGCGAGGTGCTCTACATCGACCAGCACCTGTCCCATACCGCGGAACTGCTGCGTCAAGGCGTGCTGCCACAGGTCGACTACGCCATCATCGAGGCGGCTGCGATCACCGAGGATGGCCAGATCATCCCGACCGGTTCGGTCGGTAACTCGCCGATCTTCGTGCAGAACGCCAAGCACGTGATCATCGAGCTGAACACTTCTGCTCCGCGCGAGTACGAAGGCATGCACGACATCTACATTCCCGGCCCGGCCGGCGAGGATTCGCGCAAGGACATCCCGGTCTACAACGTCAGCAAGCGCATCGGCTCGATCGGTATCCCGGTCGATCCAGCCAAGGTGCGCGGTATCGTGCTGTCCAGCGAGCCGGACATTCCTTCCCCGCTGTTCGAGCCGAACGCCGAAACCCAGAAGATCGCCGACAACCTGCTGGACTTCCTGCGTGAGGAAGTGAAGCTGGGACGCCTGACCAACAGCCTGGCTCCGCTGCAGTCCGGTGTGGGCTCGGTGGCCAACGCGGTGCTGGCCGGCATGAAGACTTCCGAGTTCAAGGACCTGACCGTCGCTTCCGAAGTACTGCAGGACGGCGTTTTCGACCTGATCGACGCCGGAGTGGTGAAGTTCGCCGCCGCCACCGCCTTCTCCCTGTCGAAGAAGCGCGTGGACAACCTGGCCTCGGACCTCGCCAAGTACGCCGGCAAGGTGGTGTTCCGTCCGCAGGAGATCTCCAATCATCCGGAAGTGATCCGCCGGCTGGGGATCATCTCCTTCAACACTGCGCTGGAAGCCGACATCTACGGCAACGTGAACTCCACGCACGTCAACGGCACCCACATGATGAATGGCATCGGCGGCTCGGGTGACTTCGCCCGTAACGCACGTATCAGCATCTTCGTGACGACTTCGACGGCGAAGGACGGCAAGATTTCCTCCATCGTGCCGTTCGTCACGCATGTGGATCACACCAACCACGACGTCGACGTGATCATCACCGAGCAGGGCTATGCCGATCTGCGCGGGCTGGCGCCCGTCGAGGCGGCGGCGCGAATCATCAACAACTGCATGCACCCGGATTACAGGGCCCAGGCGCTCGCCTACCTCGAAGAGGCGAAGCAGCGTGGCGGCCACACCCCGCACGTGCTGGAAAAAGCCTTCTCCTGGCATGCCAACTTCGCCAAGAACGGCACCATGCTGCTGGACAAGTAATCGGTAGGAGCCTGTGCGGCTGATGCAGCAATGCATCGGCGGCGGGCTCGAAGCGGTGCCCGAATCCGACGCCAGGCTCTGGCGTCGGATTTTTTTCGCCGATGACGGCGCACATTTCCAGCGCGCCGGCGTCTCGGATGCGGCTCCAGCCGCTCGGCTGCGTATACATCCGTCACCAAATGCAGCCAAGATAGGCCCGTGTGTTAAGCCAGGATGAGCCATGACTTCCAACGAATCCAGAACCTTCACCGTCGCCACCTGCGCTGAGGAGGCGGTCGACAAGCTGGCCGAGCTGCACGCGCAGGCCACAGCGGCGCTCAACCAGGCGCTCAAACGCTACGTCGCCAGCCGCACCGAGCCCAGCGCCGCGGAGCGCAACCTGTTCCGCTACCCGCAGCTGCGCCTGACCTACGAGTGCCACGGCGAAGTGCCGGCCTCGACCCGTGCCTACGCCAAGGTCCAGGCGCCCGGCGTGTACAGCGTCACCGTGACCCATCCGGCGGCGTTCCGCGCCTATCTGCTCGATCAGCTGAAACCGCTGATCCAGGACTTCAACGTCACCGTTGAGGTCGGCATGAGCGACCGCAACATCCCTTATCCGTACGTCATCGAGCAGGGCGACGAGCTGGCCGGCACCGGCGTGACCGCCGCCGAGCTGGCGCGGGTATTCCCCAGCACCGACCTGTCCGCCGCTACCGACGATATCGCCGACGGGCTCTACGACTGGGAGCACGCCGATCCCTATCCGCTGGCACTGTTCGATGGCGCGCGGGTGGATTTCTCGCTGCGCCGGCTGGTGCACTACACCGGCAGCGATTGGCGCCACGTACAGCCGTGGATCCTGCTGACCAACTACCACCGCTACGTCGACCAGTTCATCCGCCACGGCCTGGACATGCTGCGCGACGAAACCCGCTTCGTGCGCATGGTGCTGCCGGGCAACGTGGTTATCGAGCGGGGCATGGAAGAGGGCGAGGCGCAGGCGATTATCGGCGGCGTGATGTGGCACCGCTACCAGATGCCGGCCTATCACCTGATCGCCGAGGACGGCCACGGCATCACCCTGGTCAACATCGGCGTCGGACCGTCCAATGCGAAGAACATCACCGACCACCTCGCCGTGCTGCGCCCGCACTGCTGGCTGATGATCGGTCACTGCGGCGGGCTGCGGCAGTCGCAATCCATCGGCGACTACGTGCTGGCCCACGCCTACATGCGCCGCGATGGCATCCTCGATCGCGTACTGCCGCCGCACATCCCGCTGCCTGCACTGGCCGAGGTGCAGCAGGCGCTGCAGGATGCCGCCGCGACGGTCACCGGCGAACAGGGCGAAGCGCTGAAGAAGCGTTTGCGTACCGGCACCGTGCTGACCTATGACGACCGCAACTGGGAGCTGCGCTGGGCGCAGGAACGGCCGCTGATCAACCTGTCACGTGCCGTGGCGGTTGACATGGAAAGCGGCACCATCGCCGCCCAGGGCTACCGCCTGCGGGTGCCGTACGGCACCTTGCTCTGCGTATCGGACAAGCCGCTGCACAGCGAGATCAAGCTGCCGGGCTCGGCCAATGCGTTCTACGAGCGGGCCGTGACCCAGCACCTGAAAATCGGCATCACCGCACTGGAACTGCTGCGCAGCCAGCTCAACTCTCTGCATTCGCGCAAGCTACGCAGCTTTGACGAGCCGCCGTTCCGCTGAATCAGCATGGGCTGCCGGCGCTTTCGTGGGAATGGACGATACTCACATCGTTCATTCCCGCGTCAGCACCGGAGGTTCAACATGGAACAGTCGATCCACGCCTTCCATAACCTGTTCGAGCAATTGGGCCTGCCCAACGATGATGTTTCGATCAGGCGCTTTATCGAAACCCACTCACCCCTGGCCGAAGACGTCTATCTGGCCGATGCGTCGTTCTGGACGCCAGCCCAGGCGGCTTTCCTGCGCGAGGAAATCCTCGAGGATGCCGACTGGGCCGAAGTGGTCGATCGCCTCAATGTGGCGCTGCGACGGCGCTACCACTGAGGCAGGCCTGGTTCTCAGCTGGCCAGCAGCCAGGCGCCGGTGACTGCTGAAGCAGCACCGGCGATGCGCACCAGTGGCGCGGCTGCCTGCGGCAGGTAACGCACCAGCGCATAACCGGCGGCATGCAGAGCGGCAGTGGCGATAACGAAGCCGGCGGCATACCCCCACGGGCTGGACAGCTCTGGCAGTTCCAGGCCGTGGGCAACGCCGTGGCTGGCGGCGAACAGCGCGGTCAGTGCGGCAGCCACTACCAGCGGTGGGCGCACCGCCAGGGCAACCAGCAGGCCTAGGGCTAGTACCGAGCCGGCAATGCCTGTTTCCATCAGCGGCATTTCGATTCCGGCGAAGCCGGCCAGGCCGCCGAGCAGCATGGTCGCGACGAAGGTCATCGGCAGCGCCCAGCGCGCCTTGCCAGTCTGCTGAGCCGCCCATAGACCCACCGCGAGCATGGCCAGCAGATGGTCGAGACCGAAGATCGGGTGGGCGATACCGGACACCACGCCGGCATGGTCATGCCCAGGGTGAGCCAGGGCCAGCGCCGGGCTGAGCAGCAGGGCGGAGGTGACCAGGATTTTCTGTACGTTCATGCGAGTTCCTCTGATTGCATGGCTAAAAGCTGGACCGAGCCGTCGTCGGTTGGCCGGGTTTGGTTTGAGTGAGGCCACGGCTTGCTGGCGCCTGAACACATCGCGGGTCAGGCGGCGCTGAGCATTCCCTGTTTCTCGATAAAGGCGATGATCTCGTCGAGCCCCTGACCGACTTTCTGGTTGCTGAAGACGAAAGGCTTGTCGCCACGCATCTTGCGGGTGTCGCGGTCCATGACCTCCAGGGAGGCGCCGACCATGGGCGCCAGGTCGACCTTGTTGATCACCAATAGGTCGGACTTGCAGATACCCGGGCCGCCCTTGCGTGGCAGCTTGTCGCCAGCCGATACGTCGATCACATAGATGGTCAGGTCTGACAGCTCCGGGCTGAAGGTCGCCGAAAGGTTGTCGCCACCGGACTCGACGATGATCAGGTCAAGGCCGGGGAAGCGCCGGTTGAGCTGGTCGACGGCTTCGAGGTTGATCGAGGCATCTTCGCGAATCGCCGTGTGCGGGCAGCCGCCGGTCTCAACGCCGATGATGCGCTCGGGCGCCAGGGCCTCGTTGCGCACCAGGAACTGGGCGTCTTCCTGGGTGTAAATGTCATTGGTGACCACGGCGAGGTTGTAGCGCTCGCGCAGGGCCAGACACAGGGCGAGGGTCAGCGCGGTCTTGCCGGAACCGACCGGCCCGCCAATGCCGACGCGCAGGGGTTGGGTGTTCATGGGTGGTCTCCTCTGGAAGGCGGTGTGGCTGCCTTGGGGTTGATGCGAAGGGCGTGCCGCTGCCGATTTGGGCAGGCATGGGATTCGTTGGCTGAGTGTGGTGATCGTGCCGCGAGAGCCGTGAAAGGCCAGGGATGGCTCTTGCGCGGCGACCCTCGGAGCAGCGATGAAACGAGGGAAGTCGAGCGCAGCGAGGCCCGGATGCAGAGGCAAGACTTTTTGGTTCCTTTTGGGGGGCCGGCCATCCGGGCGATTGCCAAAAGGAACTTGCCCAGCAGGGCGAAACCTAAGCCATCCGCCGTTGGCGCTGTCGAGCCGGCCGCCGCAAAAGGTGCCGCCAGCACCCACGTGCCAACACCTCTCATGACCTAAACAACCGACTGTACTGCCGCTCATGCGCCATGCTGGTCAGCACCAACCCGAACGGCGCGCTGCCCCATTCCAGCTCCGGCAGTTCGCTGGCCTCCCGCTGCGCCTGGCTCAGCACTGGCAACAACTGCGAGGTCAACCGCTGCGCCGCCTGCTGCCCCAGCGGCAGCGTCTTCATCAGCACCGCTAGCTGATTTTCCAT
>NZ_JXXD01000219.1 GCF_000935215.1 Stutzerimonas stutzeri | reverse complement strand
CAAGCCACGCGGCAACGCGCCGCGCAGCGAGCGCCATGCCAAGGAAGAAAAGCCGGCACCGGCCAATGCCGCCATGGCCGCGCTGTTCGCCAACGCCAAGCAGCTGAGGAAGTAGGCATGAGCATTCAAGTCGAGGCGGTGGGCAGCTCCAGCGCCTTCGGCCGCCTGCTCGGCCTGGAGATTCACCAGGTCGGCAACGGCGAGGCGGTGCTCGGCCTGAGCATGCACGACGGCCTGCGCAACCTGCACGGCAAGCTGCACGGCGGCGCGCTGTTCTCGCTGATCGACACCGCCATGGGCCAGGCCAGCCACAGCCTGGGCGATGGCTCGCCGAACAGCGTCACGCTCGAATGCAAGGTCAACTACATCCGCCCGGTGACCGATGGCGAACTGCGCTGTCGTGCCTGGGTGGTGCATGGCGGCCGGCGGACTCAGGTGCTCGAAGCCGAGGTGCATCAGGGCGACAAGCTGATCGCCAAGGCCCAGGCGACCTTCGCCTGCCTCTAGTGGCCTGTGCCACTGGCCGCTAGCGGAGTCGGCATGCATCGGCAGCGGTCGAAGCAACGCCGCCTCTTGTGAAGCGGCGTTTCCATCCCCATATTGGGCCGACTGTCGCGTGAAGGAATCCACAAGTTGAGCGCTCTTCTCACCCACCGCCTGGCATTGCTGGCCGAGCCGTCCCACCTGCCGCTGCTCAGTCAATGCCTGCACGGGATCGAACGCGAATGCCTGCGCGTCGACGCTCGCGGTCAGCTGGCGATGACCCCGCACCCCGCCGCACTGGGCTCGGCGCTGACCCACCCGCAGATCACCACGGATTATTCCGAGGCGCTACTGGAATTCATCACTGGCACCGACCAGGACCCCCAAAACACCCTGGCCGAACTCGAAGCAATCCATCGCTTCACCTGCGCCAAGCTGGGCGACGAATACCTCTGGAGCCCGTCGATGCCCTGTCCGCTGCCGAGCGAGGCGGACATCCCCATCGCCGAGTACGGCAGTTCCAACATCGGGCGGCTCAAGCACGTCTATCGCCAGGGCCTGGCCCTGCGCTACGGCAAGACCATGCAGTGCATTGCCGGCATCCACTACAACTTCTCGCTGCCCGAGGCGCTGTGGCCGGTACTGCAGGCCGATGATGGCGATACCCGCTCGGCCCAGGACTACCGCTCGACGCGCTACATCGGCGTGATCCGCAACTTCCGTCGCTACAGCTGGCTGCTGATGTACCTGTTCGGTGCCTCACCGGCGCTGGACGCCGGCTTCCTGCGCGGACGTCAGCATCAGCTCGAGACGCTCGACGCTGACACCCTGTACCTGCCGTACGCCACCAGCCTGCGCATGAGCGACCTGGGCTACCAGAACAATGCCCAGGCAGGGTTGACGCCTTGCTACGACGACCTGGCGAGCTACACCGAGAGCCTTTTCCGCGCCGTCTCCACGCCGTATGCCCCCTATGAGGCGATGGGCATCAAGGATGCCGCCGGCAACTGGCAGCAGCTCAACACCAACGTGCTGCAGATCGAAAACGAGTACTACTCGAACATTCGCCCGAAACGCGTCACCGCCACCGGCGAACGACCGTTGCAGGCGCTGCGTGCGCGCGGCATCCAGTACATCGAAGTGCGCTGCCTGGACATCAACCCCTTCCTGCCGCTGGGCATCGACCTCAACGAAGCGCGCTTCCTCGACGCCTTCCTGCTGTTCTGTGCGCTGGACGACAGCCCCTGCCTGGCCGACGGCGAATGCAGCGCGGCCACCGACAACTTCCTCAGGGTGGTCAAGGAAGGCCGGCGTCCGGGACTCGAGCTGCAGCGTTGTGGCGAGAACGTCATGCTCAGTGACTGGGCCAACCAGTTGCTCGACGAGATCGGCCAGGTTGCCGCCCTCCTCGACCGCAGCCATGCTGACTCCCGGCACGCCGAGGCGCTCGCCGAGCAGCGCGCCAAGGTCGCCGACAGCAGCCTGACGCCGTCCGCCCGCGTACTTGACGAGCTGCGCCGCAGCGGTGAGAGCTTCAGCCAGTTCGCCATGCGCCAGACCCTGGCCCACGCCGACTACTTCCGCAGCCAGGCACCGAGTGCAAGCGAGCTGGATCAGCTCGAGTCCGCCGCGCATCAGTCGCTGGAGCGCCAGGCGGAGATGGAAGCGACGGACGAGCTGGATTTCGACAGCTTCGTCGTCGAGTACCAGCGCGGTCTTAGTCTCTAAGCAAACGGCGGGCGCAACGCCCGCCGGCACACTTCAGAGCGGTTTCTCGAAG
>NZ_JXXD01000218.1 GCF_000935215.1 Stutzerimonas stutzeri | reverse complement strand
GGTGAGGGCGCTTTTTTCACGTTGACTGCCTTTGCCAAAGCCGAATAAAAACAGTCAGGAGGCAGCATGCATCCGTTCAGCTTTGCCACAACCGCGCAATTGATCTGTGAGCCCGGCTCTTCTCGCCGTTTGGCTAGCCTCTGCAAGGAGCGCGGGGCGCGTTCCGTATTGGTCGTCACCGATCCGGGCATCACCCGTTTCGGCCTGCTCAATGATGTCTTGCCTGGCTTCGAAAGCGAAGGCTTGGCAGTTGCGATCTACGATCAGGTCATCGCCGATCCGCCGGAACACATCGTCATGACGGCGGTGGAGCAGGCTCGGGCAGTGGGAGCCGATCTCATCATCGGTTTCGGCGGTGGCAGCTCCATGGACGTCGCCAAGCTGGTGGCGTTGCTGGCGCATCCGGCCTGTGCCCAATCGCTGCAGGATATCTACGGGGTCGGCAATGCCAAGGGCCAGCGCCTGCCGCTTATTCAGGTGCCGACCACCGCCGGCACCGGCTCGGAAGTCACGCAGATCGCCATCATCACCACCGGCGAGACGACCAAGATGGGTGTGGTATCGACCCTGTTGCTGCCCGATCTGGCATTGCTGGATGCCGACCTCACCCTCGGCCTGCCTCCAGCGGTGACCGCGGCCACCGGTATCGACGCCATGGTGCACGCCATCGAGGCCTACACCAGCGCACTCAAGAAAAACCCCATGTCCGACCTGCTGGCCCGTGAAGCCCTGCGTCTATTGGCGGCCAACCTCGACGAAGCGGTACACAACGGCAGCAACCGCGAGGCACGCCAGGCCATGCTGCTCGGCGCCTGTCTGGCCGGGCAGGCGTTTGCCAATGCGCCGGGGGCGGCGGTGCATGCCTTGGCCTATCCGCTGGGAGGCAACTTTCATATTCCGCACGGGCTGTCGAATGCGCTGGTGCTGCCGCAGGTGCTGCGCTTCAACGTCAGTGCGGCGACCACTCATTACGGCGAGCTGGCGCCGATCATCCTCGGTGATCGTTTGCGCGCCGACGACCCGTCCACCTACGCCGAGCAGTTGATCGAGGAGTTCGAGCAGATGAGTGCGCGAGTCGGCCTGCCGACCCGGCTGCGCGATGCCGGCGTGCCGGAGGAGATGCTGCCGCAGCTGGCCAAGGAGGCAATGCTGCAGCAGCGCCTGCTGGTCAACAACCCGCGCGAAGTCACCGAAGCCGATGCGCTGGCGATCTATCAGGCGGCGTATTGAGCGCCTTTTTACTACTGCACGTGGAAACCACCCATGCCTGAGCAACCCAAGCACCTGCGCCACGATTACCGGCATTTCCAGCCGATCACCACGCGCTGGCACGACAACGATATCTATGGCCACGTGAACAATGTCGTCTATTACGGTTTCTTCGATACCGCGGTGAACAACTATCTGATCCAGCAGGGCGGGCTGGATATCCAGGGCGGTGAGATCGTCGGTTTCGTGGTCAGCTCCGCCTGCGACTACTTTGCGTCGATCGCTTATCCGGACGTCATCGAGGTCGGGCTGCGGGTGGCCAGGCTGGGCAACTCGTCGGTGCAATACGAGCTGGCTATCTTCCGCGAGGGTGAGCAGGAGGCCTGCGCCGCGGGCCGCTTCGTGCATGTCTTCGTTGAACGCGCAAGCAACCGTCCCACCGCCATCCCCGGGCGCTTGCGCGCCGCGCTGGAAGCCTTGAGTTAACCCACTCGGCGCATCCAGCAGAAGCCCGTAAACGAGATCGCCCGGAGCGGCTGGGCCGGTCCGG
>NZ_JXXD01000217.1 GCF_000935215.1 Stutzerimonas stutzeri | reverse complement strand
GCAGGTACAAAAAAGCCCGCATAGGCGGGCTCAGAGAAGAGGGCAGCGTCATATCGCAACGGCATTCGGGAACAGTTCGATCAGGTCCGGGTACTGATCGAGTACATGGGCCGGGGGGAGGGTGGTTGTGCCGTAGAGCGAGCCAGACTGCACAGGATCGTTGAAGAAGAGAGCGTTATTTACGGCAGCATGGTGCACGTCACGAAGGGCAAGCTCTGCCGTTTCGGCGTCCGAGAAAGCCGAATAATGCTCTCCAAGCTCAACATTCCAGCGCCGGCCGTGGTTGCTCAGGAGAACGGCCTTGGCCAATGCACAGAACTCCTCACGAAGCAGCTCATGCGGTGCAGCCTGGCTATCTGTAGTGGTCATGAATTCAACCCGCAGTCCTGGATGTTTGCGGCACGAGCGTGATCAGAGCGCGTCGGTACCGAGCAGCTTGATCCGAGCTGAGCAGGCCTCGGGCTTTCAATGCCTCAAAGATCGATACGGCGTACTTCATGGCCTCGCAATCGTCAGCGTGCTGATCGATGACGACCACCGGGAAGGCGGATGGCGTATCGTGAGTCGCGCCGATGGCCAGCGTTTGCACGATCCAGCCGTGATCTGTCTCCACTTGGTCAACCGTGAGGCGCGAGATTGCAATGATGATTCCGCGCTCGATCAGATCGAGCATTCGCAGCTTCGTGTGTGTAGCCTTGGGCTTGATGTCTTTGGCTTGCATGGGTGTCTCGTTGCAGCGGGTGATGTGCTCACATTAACAACGATCCAAGGGAACCCAAGCTGACCTGATGCCGGCCATTCATGTGTGGTGGCAACGGTCGGAGGGTGGTAATAGAGATGTGCAATATCCGATAATCACCAGACTCGGATATTGCACAGAAGGCCGCTGCACAGCAGAATCAGGACAGATTTCATCGCCTGGAATGTCCTATGCCGAGCCCAAACAAAACCGCGCCTGCGCCACTGTTCGAGACGTACCAGAGATTTCAGGCCCTCAATCACCTGAACCTCAACGCTGAGCTACCGGCCGTCCGCGATTACCTTCAAGCATTTCCGGCCGAGCTTCGCGCCGTAGATGGTTACCAAGTCGTTCGGAGCTTCCTCAACTCCTACGCCGGCAACGAAACCACGTTCAACTCCTACAGAACGCATGCCGAGCGCTTGCTGCTATGGTCGCTGCTGATCCGCCGCAAACCCATCCTGGATCTGACCCGCGTCGATGCCGAGGCCTTCATGGAGTTCTGTCTGAATCCTCCTTCTGGATGGGTCGGCCCGGTGGTCAAGTCACGATTCAACCGTATCGGCGGACGCAAGGCCCAAGACAGCGATGTCTATCAGGTCAACGAGGCTTGGCGCCCCTTCAATGCGGTCGCCCCGAAGCGCGCCAAACTCAATTCAGGAACGCCCTGCCAGGAAAAAAAATACACCCCATCTCAGGGCTCCGTGGCGCAGATTTTCGCCGTCTGCGGCAGCTTCTATCAGCACGCCAATGATGAAGGTTTCACCGAGGCAAATCCTTTCCGGGCGATCAAGCAGAAGACGCGGTACAAGCAGAGAAATACCTGGGAGGTGGGCAGTCGGTCGCTCACGCCCCTGCAGTGGGACTACGTGATCGAAACCGCCGAGAGAATGGCTGATGCCGATGACGCACATGAGCGCACCCTGTTCATCCTAGCCACCATCTTCTCAATGTACTTGCGGGTGTCCGATCTGGTTGGCCGGGATAACTGGGAGCCAACAATGGGGGACTTCCGGCGCAACGGACAGGGCATTTGGTTCTTCCATGTGGTCGGAAAGGGCAACAAAGCTGCCAAAATCAGCGTTCGTGACGACTACATGAACACCTACATGGCGCGATACCGGCGCCACCTTGGCCTCTCAGCTACACCTGCCCCTGGAGAGCGCACGCCGCTTCTGCAGGCACTCAATGGGCGCGCCGGGTTGAGTGATCGGCAAATTCGTCTGCTCATCCAAGGAGTATTTGACCAAGCCATCGAACGGATGAAACACGACGCCTGGAACGAGGCGGAAATCGAAAGTCTCCGTGATGCGTCTCTGCACTGGCTGCGCCACACCTCAGCAACCTTCGACGCACCGCTGCGTGATGCAAAAGATCTGCAGGCTGATCTGCGCCACGAGAGCATGAGGACCACGGTCGATGTCTACTACAACTCTCTTGATGATCAGCGGGCCAGTTCCGTCAAAGGGCTGCCAGTCAGGAGGCAGTAGCTCACGGGTGATCGCCTAATCGACTGTGCTTGCCGCAAGCAGGCGTCGAGAGCTATGTGCGGGCCATACAGGGCTACCAATACCTCATTGGCATTGTCCTAGTTTTCTTACCAGAAAGTGGTGACCTTTCAGGCCTTCCATGTGTGCGGGCTATGGGAGAATGCCGGCATGGCATTGGGATTGCGCTAAGTGTCGTCATGCTGGACTCATATCAACCTACCTCAGCGAACAAACCACGGTAATCGACAATGGCCATCTTCGACGAGATGCGGGAACAGCTTCAGGAACTGCTGGATCTGGTAAAGCAGGACGAACAGTACACCGCAGCTGTCGCATACGGCGCGTTTAAGGCTGATGAGGGCTCCGCCCAGGCCCACCGAAAGCGCGTCCTACGCATCGTAGAGCTGAAGCGCAACTTCGGACTGAAGTGATCGAGGGCATCGACCATGGGCATCATTGCCGCTGACCCAATGGGTCGCATTCTGCGAGTTACTGCGGTGCTGTGCATCACCGTTGGTGTCATCGCACTTACTGACTATTTCAGCCTGTTCCGGGCTATCGGCGTCATGTGTGTTGCACTGTCGCCTATCGTTTTTGCCTACGGCTATTTCCTCCGTAAACCTTGGATTACTCGGGTAGCTTCAAGTTTGATCATCACTGGGATGATCTTATGGTTTATCAATGCTGACATGGGTTGGCAGGATCGTTACTGCATCTTATCTCCGATTGGCTGCTGAAGTTTTTGAGGAAATTGTATGAATGTTTGGGTACTTATTTTGTCCTTGGCGACTGGAAGCTCAAGTGGTGGCCAGGCAATAACACATATTCCAGGATTCTCCTCGCAGGAGAAGTGTAACGCGGCAGCTGCGGCTTGGTTAGAAAAGGCCGTGAGAGAGCACAGTCCGGTCCATCCAGCAGCCGTTTGCGTTGAGTTGCGATAGGAGAAGAATATGAAGCGCTACTTAATATGCTCACCTGACGAGTCGGTTACAAATTGGCCACCGCGGTCTGTATTTGCAGCTACAGCAGATGACGCGCTGAACAAATATCTTCATATGCCATGGTTCCCGTAGTGGCGTTTGGGTTGGTTGCCGCCTACAGCGTAGGCCTACTTGCAGACTGTGAGCAGCCGTTCTGTGTAAATATCGCGAAGCAATAATGGGTAATGCTTGGGTTTCCTTTTGGGCGAGGGATAATTTCATTCAGCCCAGGAGGAAGTAACCATGTCATTCGCCTTCACGCACGAGCAACAACCTGCAATTAACTCGCTTGCTCGCCTGATCAGGCTTGTCGCATTCGCCGGAACTGGCAAGACAACCACACTGGTTGGGTATGCCCAAGCTCATCCCCAACAGCGCATTCTCTACCTCTGCTACAACAAGAGTGTCGAGATAACGGCCAAAGAGAAATTCCCACTCCATGTGACATGCAAGACCTCACACGGGCTTGCTTATGGCTCGATGGGTGCGAAGTACCAGCACAAGCTCACCGGGAATCTCAGGCTGACTGATATCGCCCGCGCGATTTCGAGTCAGAGCTGGGATTTCGTGCGCGCGGTGCAAGACACTCTCAATGCCTTCCTGGCCAGTGCGGATGACAGCATCACAATCGATCATGTGCCATCGAGCAGGCTCAAGAACGAACGCATGAAGCGCGCCGCAGGAAAGATCGTCGCCAGCGCCGATCATCTCTGGAGTCGAATGCTCGATGTCCGCGATACGTCTGTGCTCCAGAATCATGACGGATATCTGAAAGCGTGGGCGCTCACCCGACCGGATCTGTCGAAGCGTTTCGATATTGTGCTGGCGGACGAGGCGCAGGATATCAACCCTCTGCTGGCCGGCGTCCTTGCTGACCAAGCGCGCTACGGTATGGGTGTTGTTGTGTGCGGTGACGGCCACCAGATGCTGTATCGCTTCAGGGGAGCCGTCGATGCGCTAGATGCTCACTGGCTCGACAAGGCCGAGACGCACTACCTCACCCAGAGCTTCCGCTTCGGCCCGGCCGTCGCGAAGGTGGCGAACATGATCCTGCACTTCAAGGGCGAAACGCGGCCGCTGGTAGGGCTGGGCGAGGCCACCCGAGTGACAAAAACCCTTCCCGAGGACCTGGAGCACCGTACCGTTCTCTGCCGCACCGTAATCGGCGTCATCGAGACGGCCCTGATTGCACAGGCCAAGAATGATCAAATCTTCTGGGTCGGCGGCATCGATAGCTACCACCTGCAGGACATCGAAGACCTGTATTGGCTCTATGCCGAGCAGCGGGACAAAATCAAGAACAAGCGCCTGATGCAAGAATATCCTACGTTCGACCTGTACGAGGAAATCGCAACAGAGAGCCAAGATGCTGAGATGCAGCGCACGCTACGAGTGGTCGAGCAGTACAAAAACGCCCTGCCCGACCTCTTTGCCAAACTTCGCCGCACGGCAGTCAAGGACGAGCTGGAAGCCACAATCTCGGTCAGTACAGCGCACCGTGCCAAAGGTCTGGAATGGGATGCGGTGGAGCTAAGCGATGATTTCTCCTTCGAGCCGTTCAACCCAGAAAACACCCTGGAGCAGTTCGAGGATGAAATGAATCTGCTGTATGTCGCCTGCACGCGAGCGATGAAGGTTCTGGCTATCAACGGACCAGTGCTGGAAATCATGCACGAATTCGTGGGCCGGCGTGACGGCAAGCGGCCGAATATCCCCCTTACCTTCAAGCGCGCAGCAGAGGCGGCGTAGTCCTTGGGTTTGACCAATGCAGCGGTAGTGTGGGCAATACCAGCCTCCCGGAGTGCCCCCGATGTCCGAGCTTTCGCCTTTGACCATCGTCACCGCCTGCAGACTTGAACTTGCACTGACGCCGGTACCGATGCCCGTGATGCCTAGCTCCAGAAGCGAGCATTGGCTGGCCTTCATCTTGCCGAGCAGTTCCCAGTACGGGTTCGAGTTGCACCCTGATGTCGTTGAACGTATTCAGGCGTACATGATCGAGCACCAGACCGAGTGCCTGAACGATGGTTGGCGCAACTACACGATCTACGGGCGCCGTCTCGCCGGCTGTAACCCTAAGGCTGTTGCCGAGCGGCTTAGCCATGAGTGAGTCGATTGAGTTCAGCTCCTTCGTGGACTGGTTGGAGCACCAGGGCGAAATCGACGGACCCGTAGTGGTGTCGGTCACGAGGAGCAGATTTTCCGGCAATCACCAGGACTTCGCTCACGGCCTTGTCGAGGCCCGGCTGGACTCTCCTTTCGGCCGACTGTCGATCATCAGCGGCTGGTCGGCTTTCGTGCAGCCTCGACGTGCGGACGGTTGGTATGTCGAGCATCGGCCCGATGCAACGGGCGCAGGAATTACCTCCGAACATCCGGTTGTCATGACGGTTGAGGCGGAACAAATTCGCCTTGAAGCCCGCTGCGAGGAACTAGCGAAAGCGGCCTGGGACTTTTGGTCCTATCAGGATCTTGAGCGCTATGTGACTCCCCACCTGCTCAGCTAAGCCCCCACTTCCCTGCTCTTGGGTTTAAGCGCCCATGAGACAGCATTGCGCTGCACCTTCAACAAAAACGGAGTTTTCACATGTCGGTTACGACTAGCTCAATCCAGGTTCATGTCCTGCCCAACAAGGCCACCATCCATCTCCACGAGGCAGATCGCGAGCTGGTAGGCGTCCATGGCGTTGAGGTTGATGTCATGGATTACCCCTCCCAACAGGCGACGGCGGCGCTGAATGCCTTCAATGCGAATGTCACCCTGAACCGAGCCGAACATTTCACCCTGATGGTGTTCGATCCCAAGAAACAGAGCTGGCTGACGCCCCCTGAGGGCCATCAGACATTCCCAAGCGACGGCGATTACAGTGGCATGCTGGATGTCCCTCTCCTACCCCTCGGGTGCGTTCTCGAAGCCGAGAAGGACGTTGCTTATGAAGATGGCGATGGCCAGCCGATTATGGCCGGATCGAAGTGGAAGGTCCTCGCGGCTGATCGGGCGACCGTGCGGCTGGTGTGTGAGGATACTGAGGCGGAAATCTTCATGCCCGTCTGCCAGCTTCATGAGGGCCTGGTGATCAACACTGGCTACGATGAAGACGCGCATCTGAGCGCCGATCAGCTTGACGATAAGTACAACCCCGAAGGCGCCGGTGAGCATCCGATGTTCACTCGCCAAATGTGGCGCGAGGCGGTGGCCAATGAGGACACGATCTGCGGCTATTGGTCGTGGTTGGTGAGCGAAATCGCGCAGGCACACTGGAAGTAGCGGCCTTGATCGCCGCATAGCGGCCTGTTGTTGAAGCTGAGGGCGGTGGTGATTCAGCCGAACCACTTCAAAATGAAGCCTGGGACTGACCGCTACGCTTTCCAGAATCCCGCAGGAGACGCCTCGCAAGGTCGTTCTGCGGGTGTGGCGTGTAGTCCTAGCCCTCAGCGTCCAAAAGGAGCACCAGCGAGCCCATAGGGGCCGTAACTTGAAGATTGCCCGCCATGCCCGCCATGCCCGGCTGTTCGTGCCGGCAAAATCATCTTGGCATCAGCCCCACGCCAACACCCCAGCGTTTGCACGAGATTGCTCAAGCCCCACCAGAGCATGAGTCGGCCCTACGACTTCAGGACGCGAGAAACAGTACCCCTGAAACCACGCAGTATTCCTAACCGGATGCAGCAGGTGGTCGATATCTTGCGACGACTCGACTTTCTCCATGATCAGGTGCGTCTTGTTGGCATAGCAGTGCCGGATTGCTGCATCAACCCAGTTCAGATTTTCCGTGGTCTGGATTGCCGGGAGATCGATCTTGCAGAAGTCCCAATCGAACGCCTCCAGGCGCTCTTGATTGGCGTGTTCCTGCCCGAAATCATCAATGGCTACCTTGGCTCCGGTGCTCTTGATCGCACGCAGCCGCCTCACAAGCTCAGCGCCACGCATATCGGAACTCTCTGGAATTTCGATCACCAGGCGATTGCGGACTTCTGGATCAAGCGCCATCAGTTTCGATTGGAACAGGCTGAAGAATGTACGGATGTCGAGTGTTGCAGCGGATATGTTCATGAACACGAGCAGCGGTGAATGGAGCTGCGCCGTGCTGGCCTGCAGCATGTGCAGCACCTCAATGTCGAGCGCGAACCATGAGGCCATCGACTTGCCGGCCATGAAGCGAGGTGGGCTTAGCACGGTGTCGCCAAGCTGCAGGCGCGCCAGAACCTCGGTTGCGACGGCGGCTCCGTCGCTGCTGTGAATGGTTTGCTGGGCAATCTTGAGCATGTGGCCCTCGGATCGTGGAGGTTTCGGTTATCTGCAATTCCCAGCCAGGCGGAAGCCTGCTTGTTCGGCCTGTGCAGCGGTCTGGAAGCTAACGCGGTTGTGCTCGCGCACGAGGTCATAACTGGGGCAACCAGTCGGCAGGTGATAGACGCGGCTATTGCGGTTGCCTATAACGCTGCCTGCCGTGGCGCCCGTCATTTGTGAGTGCTGCGAAATGGAGCGGGAATTCTTCCCCTGGAAGGGATGAGTGGCCACGCCCGGTGTCGCAAGTCCGTCGCCACTCGGTTGCTGCCCCACCGTCCAGGTGCGCTCGCCGGTGACATAGGGATTGCTGTGCCCCATCACCTTCGCAATTCGCCGGTCGCGTTCGAGTTCCCAGTCGCTGGGTGGGTACATGCGATCCCAGGCGGTAAAAAGCTGCTGCTGCTGCCGGGACATCCGCAAGCCGTACCAGTCGTGCATGTAGAGCTGCACACGGGCCACGAGTCCTTTGGCTTCGTCGCGAGGCTCGGCTGCACGCTGGTTGAAATCCACGCGGGTCGCGCATGCGCCGTACTGATAGGGGGTTTTGGAGAGCTGTGCGTAGTTGTAATGGGATCGGTCAGCGTTGACCTCACCGACGACTACGGTGAGGTTGTGTGCATCGGCCTCCATGGCGCGGAACACAGGATCGGTCGCCACGCAGTTCTTCCGCCCGCCGTTCTGCCAGCATTGGCGCTG
>NZ_JXXD01000216.1 GCF_000935215.1 Stutzerimonas stutzeri | reverse complement strand
GCAGCGCTGGCCTGCTGCTGCTCGAACGCGCCGAAGCGACCGAGCAGCCGGTCGCACGCGACTGGCGCAACGCGATCGTCTACTTCGTGCTCACCGACCGCTTCGCCAACGGTGACCCGGACAACGACCGCAGCTATGGCCGCGCACCGGATGGCGCCGAGGAGATCGGCACCTTCCACGGCGGGGACCTCAAGGGGCTGACCGAACGCCTCGACCATATCGCCAGCCTCGGCGTCGACGCGCTGTGGATCAGCGCACCCTACGAGCAGATCCACGGCTGGGTCGGCGGCGGCGATCGCGGCGACTTCCGCCACTACGGTTACCACGGCTACTACGCACTGGACTTCACCCAGCTCGACGCCAACATGGGCAGCGAAGACGACCTGCGCGCGCTCATCAGCGCGGCCCATGCCCGCGGCATCCGCGTGCTGTTCGATGTGGTGCTCAACCATCCCGGCTACTCGACCCTGCAGGACATGCAGCAGCTCGGCTTCGGCGCCCTGCGCGACGGCATGGCCGAGTACCTGCCCGAGCAGTGGACAACCTGGCAGCCGGAAGCCCACGAGAATCTGCACGCCTACCACAATCTGGTGGACTACGAGCACCCGAGCTGGGCCGCCTGGTGGGGCCGTGACTGGGTCCGTGCGGGCATCGCCGATTACGACACGCCACCCAGCAGCACGGTCGATCCGCTCAAGGGCTCGCTGGCCTTTCTGCCGGATTTTCGCACCGAGTCCGAGGCGGTCGTCGCGCTGCCGGAGTTTCTCGCGCACAAGGCGCAGACCCGTGCCGAGCCGCGCGAAGGCTACCGGGTGCGCGACTACCTGATCGAATGGCTGACCGGCTGGGTCCGCGAGTTCGGCGTCGACGGCTTTCGTGTCGACACCGTCAAGCATGTCGAACCCGCCACCTGGGCCGAACTGCGCGCCGCCGCGGAGCGCGCCCGCGCCGATTGGGCTCGTACCAACCCGGACGATCCCATGGCCAGCGAGCTGTTCTGGATGGTCGGCGAAGTGTTCGGCCACGGCCCCGAAGCCAGCGACTATCTGAACCAGAGCTTCGATGCGCTGATCAACTTCGACTTCCAGGAACAGGCCGTGGCCGCCAGCGATTGCCTCGCGGCCGCCGAACCCAGCTACGCCGACTATGCCCGGCGCCTGGCCGAGACGCCCAGCCATAACCTGCTGAGCTACGCCTCATCCCACGACACGGCGCTGTTCAATCAGCTGGCCAAGGGCGACCTGACCCGCCAGCGCGGCCTCGCCGCCGCCCTGCTGCTGGCGCCCGGCGCGGTGCAGATCTATTACGGCGACGAAAGCGCGCGCGCCTTCGGTGCCAGCGGTTCGGACCCGTATCAGGGCACGCGCAGCTCGATGAACTGGGCCGAGCACGAGCGGCCCGAGATCGCTGGATTGATCGAGCACTGGCAGCGGATTGGCCAGTTCCGTGCGCGCCATCCAGCCATCGGCGCGGGTGAACACAAACTGCTTTCGCCCGGCCAGCCCTATGCCTTCGCCCGCGAGCTGGGCAAGGACAAGGTCATCGTGGTGCAGGCACGATGAGCGCCGCCTCGTTGACCGCCGCGGCACGGCGCCAGGCCCAGCTGGCCTTTCTCGCCAGCGGCACCGAGTTTCGCCTGGGCCGCGCGGAGGATTGCCCGCTGCCACCGGAACAACTGGCGGCGGTGCGTGGCAACGAGCCCTGGGTGCACGCATGCCTCGATGACGGCCTGACCGCTCGCGTCTACCGCGTGGAGCTGGCCGGGCGCGACTGGGCGCTGAAGGTCGCCCGACGGCCCTGTCGCGTGCAGAACCCGGATGGCCAGACGAGCTTTCTCAACGAACTGCAACGCCGCCGCGACCTGACCCGGCTGATGCGCACGCCGGAGCAGGCCGAACGCCTAGCCGGCATCGTGCCGACGCAGTACGCCTCGCTGCACCAGGGCATCGTGTTGTCGCCTTGGGTCGAGGGCGAGCGCATCGAGCGCTGGAACGAGCGCCAGCTAGTCGAGCTGTTCGACCTGCTGATCGTCCTGGTGCTGGCTGGCCTGTTCGAGTGGGATCTGGCGCCGGGCAATACCCTGGACGATGGCCGCATCCGCCTGTTCGATTTCGGCTACCTCTACCCCTTCGACCCGCTGCGTCAGTACAACAGCGATGGCCTGGCCTCGCCTGGCTTTCATCCGGCCGAACGCTTCGAGACACGGCAGCTGTTTGCCTGCCTGCTGCGTATGGAGCAGCAAAGCGAGGCATGGGCACTGGCCGATTTCGAGCTGGAGAAACGCATCGCGCTGGATGCCTACCAGCGGTTGCATCGAGAGCTGACTGGCCGCGGCGCAAGCGAAACGGTATTGGACTGGCTGAGCGGCCTGATGCGTCGCTGGCGCAACGCGCTGGCTGGCGATCTGGGCGGGCTGTACCTGCAGGAAGCTTGGCGCTCGCACTGGCTGGACGTGAAGGACGACCTCAGCGGGCAAAGCTGCACGCCACTGACCCTGCAGCGCCTGGCCTGGCTCCGGGATAAAGCCACTACCCAGCATGCCGATCTGCTCGCCAGCGGCGCGTTGGCCAACGAACGACAGCCGGACCGCGAAGCGTTGCTGAACGACCTGCGCCTGGCGGAAGTACAGGCCGTTGGCTGGCAGTTGGGCGATATGCAGAGCGCCGAAGGGTAGTGAGCTGCGCTGCTGCGGCAGCGGTGGAAAGTGCACTAGCCGAGGGGGGCGGTGCCTGACCGAAGCGCTGAAACGCTGGGCTTCAGACCATCACGACGGTGCCAGCGGCGAAAAGAGCCCGCCTCACGATGGCGAGGCGGGCCGCAGATACCGCGTCCGGCTAGAGCCGGCCAACCGTGGTGGCGCCCTCACTGGGCGTCAGCCTGTTGTTCGCCCCGCCCTGCCATTGCCGCACCAGCGTTGCGTTGGCCTCATTGCGGATCAGGCATTTCCATTCCACATCCTGGCCGGCAGGCAGGGAGATGCTGCCCTTCCAGGTCGGGTAGGCACTGGTATCGGTCAGGCGCACGGCGGAGGCCGGGCTCCAGTTGCCGAGCTGGCTGACGTTGCCCACCGCGTAGACGCTGTCGCCCATCTGCGTCACGCCGTTGTCGCAGCGGAAATTCACACTGACCAGGCCACCCTCGCCACCGTCATCCCCGCCGCCATCACCCGTGCCGCTGCGCCAGACCCGCACCTGGCCGTTGCTGGCGTTGACCGCCTCGCTGAAGCTGCCGCTGGCGACCTGGCCGGGATTGCCCAGATCGGAGTTGAGCGCCACCACCAGGGTCTGCTGGCTGCCGCTGACGGTGGCGACCAGGCCGCTGTAGCCGCTGTGGAAGCTGATCGCCGAATCGGCGCGCACGCCGGCGGTGCGCCGCACCTGGATCAGCTGGCGAATGAAGTCGCCGTAGCCCCAGTCGTACATGTGCGACCAGTACACCACCGGCGTGCCCGGGCTGGTGAGGATGTAGGCGTAGGCCTGGCGGATCAGCCCCTCCTGCAGCGCCCAGTGGTGCTGGCCGCCGTTCTGCCCGGGCGAATAGCCGGTGTCGTGGTTGTCGACGAAGGTCACCGCCACCTCGCGCCAGCGCGGGTCGGGGTTGCCATTGAGGCCATGCTTCCAGTCGGCGACCGAGCCGTTCTGCATGCGCTCCTTGAGGGCGAAGTCGAACACCGGGCACTTGGCCCGGTCGGACCAGTCCTTGATGATCTGCTGCCAGCTGGCGGTGTTGCGCCAGTCCCAGTTCGGGTATTCGGAGGGGCCTTTCCACAGTTCGCCGACGCAGAAGCTGTTGTCGGCGCTGTCGGTCATCCAGCTGTCGACCCGCTCCGGCGCGTAGCCGCGGACGAAGTCGAAACGGAAACCGCCGGCACCGTACCCGCTGCGCAGGTTGGCGAATTCGTCGCGGAACATGCCATAGACCTGCGGATGGCCGGTATTGAGGTCCGCATCGCCGCCGATGAAACGATCACCGTCGTCGCAGTCATTGGGGTAGTTGCCCGGGTCGGCGCAGTCGTTGCGCCAGAAGCCCTGGCCGGCCGGCAGGTTGATTTCCTTGTCCGGGTAGCCGCGGTTCATGTGATTGGGCACCACGTCGTAGAGCACCTTCACCCCGGCACCGCCCAGCGCGCCGGCGGCCTGGCGCAGCTGGGTGTCGCTGCCGTAGCGGCCGTTCTTGTTGAAGTCGTGCCAGAAATAGCCCTCACCGCCGCCGGACTTGCTACCGTCGCTCCAGCTGGAGAAGTCACGCCAGGGCACCGGCATCCAGATTGCCGAGAAGCCGTCGGCGGCGATGGTCGAGGCCTGCTGACGGAGGGTGTTGTACCAGTCGTTGGGCGCTTCGCGGACGACGTTCCAATGAAAGCCCTGGAGGATGATTTCGTCGCCGCCGTGGTAGCGCACGGCGTTGGGGCTCTTGCCGGCCTGGTCGGCCATTGACTGCAGCGGCAACGGCAGCAGGATCGCCGCCAATACGGCGGCACGCAGGATGTGGCTCATCGCAATACTCCGGTACTTGTGCTTGTTCGGGTATCCGACGGCAGGGCCGCCAGACGAGGATGAACGCCGGCCGGGTCTTCGACCGGCACCCGCAGGCTGCCCCTGCACGCCCCCGTCACCAACCTCCCCCGCCCCGTTGCAGGCGGCGTAGTGGCCAGGC
>NZ_JXXD01000215.1 GCF_000935215.1 Stutzerimonas stutzeri | reverse complement strand
GCCCGGAGATGGCGGTGCCGTTCTGGGCGCTCTGGTACCTGCTCGGCATGTTGCTGCCCGGCTTGCTCGGTGCACTACTCGGGCCGCGCCTGCTGCGCTGGTGAGGCGCCGCAGTGCGGCCTGGTCCGGCATAATCGTCGACCCGCCCGCGGAGCCAAAGACATGCAGATCGACGAAGAACTGACCCTGAAGAAGCTGGAAGTGTTTCTGGCCTTCATGCGCAGCGGCAATCTGGGCAAGGCCGCGGTGGAGCTGAACACCAGCAACGTCAGCGTGCACCGCGCCATCCACTCCCTGGAAAGCGCGCTGCGCTGCCCGCTTTTCAAGCACGAGGGGCGCAACCTGATCCCGCTGGAAAGCGCCTACGTGCTGGAAGAGCGCGCCCAGCAGCTGGTCAAGGACGTGCTCGAGACGGTGCGCCAGACCCGCGAAGCCGCCGGCTTTTCCGCCGAACGTTTCAAGCTCGGTGCGCTGTATTCGCTAACGGTGAAGACCGTGCCGCAGCTGATCATGGGGCTGAAGCTGCGCCGCAGCGAACTCAACATCGACCTGATCCTCGGCTCCAACGTCGACCTGCTCTACAAGCTGAAGAACATGGAGCTCGACGCCATCCTGGTGTCGCTCAACGAAAGCGTCGCAGACCCGGACTGCGCGCAGGTGCAGCTGTTTTCCGACGACATCTTCCTCGCCGCGCCGGCCGACTCGCCCTTCGCCAATCAGAGCGAGGTGGACCTCAGCGACCTGCGCGACGCCACCTTCATCACCCTGTCGCAGGGCTTCGCCACCCACCAGGACGGCAACCGGGTGTTCCAGCTGGCGGGCTTCGAGCCGAAGGTGGCGATGCAGGTGAACGACATCTTCACCCTGCTCAGCATGGTCAATTCCGGGGTCGGCTACGCGCTGCTGCCGGGGCGCGTGGGCATGGTCTACGAATCGCGGGTGCGGCTGATCCCGCTGCAGGCGCGTTATCACCTGCAGCAGCATATCGGCGTGGTATTCCTCAAGGCCAAGGAGCGCGACCCCAACCTACTGGCGCTGCTCGCCGAATGCCGGATGTACAGCCTGAAACACCCGAGTTGAAGCAGCGTCCGCATGCGGCCGAGCGGGACGGAAAGATGATTCGATGGGCGGCGCAGTGGTGGAAGAGGCTTCGCCGTCTTCCACCCTACGACCGCTGTGTTGGGCGACGTAGGATGGATAACGCGAAGCTTATCCACGCAGTCTTTCGCAACGACGCCGAGCGCGATACGGCCACTCAAAACCGCACGCCGGAAAGCACGGCCTGCGCCGAGCGTGAAGGTAGCCACACCGTGGGTGCAGAGCCGGCGCCGCAACGGTGGAAGAGGCTTCGCCGTCTTCCACCCTACGGCCGACTGCGTTATGCGACGGCTGTTTGCCCGGACGCAACCGGAGCCGGCCGGCCCAGGCTTTGCGCCACGACGTCACCGACCATGTCCGCGGTGATTGCACTCAGCGTCCAGCCCAGGTGGCCGTGGCCGGTGTTGTAGAACACGCATGGCGCGCTGCCGCGGCCGACCTTGGGCATCATGTTCGGCATCATCGGCCGCAGGCCGGCCCAGGGCACTACGCTGCGGGTGTTGACGCCGGGGAAGCACTGGTTGACCCAGTCCACCAGCGGGCGGATGCGATCGGCACGGATGTCGCGGTTGTAGCCGTTGAACTCGGCGGTGCCAGCGACGCGGAAGCGATCATCACCGAGGCGACTGCTGACCAGCTTGGTCTCGTCGTCGAGCAGGCTGACGATGGGTGCCGAGGCACGGCTGACTTCGTCGGCCAGGTTGACCGTGATCGAATAGCCCTTGACCGGATAGATGTTCACCCGGTCGCCGAGCTGCGCGGCTAGTCCACGGCTGGCGGTGCCGGCGCAGATCACCAGGCCGTCGAACTCCAGACGCTCGCCACCGGCAACGCCGCCCAGCGTCACGGTCGCGCGCTTGCCGTCGGTAGCCACCGCCTGCACGTCCTCGCCATACAGGCAACGCACGCCGAGGCGCTCGATCGCCATGGCCAGGCCATGGGTGAACTTGTGGATGTCGCCGGTGGAGTCGCACTCGGTGAAGTAGCCACCGTAGTAGGTGCCGGCCAAAGTCGGCTCGATGGCGCGCATCTCTTCCGGCGTCACGCTGCGCCGCGGCAGGCCGCCTTCGGCAAGCAGGCGCGAGACCAGCCCGGCATGCTCGAAGCCGGCCTTGTCGCGGTAGATGTGCAGGATGCCCTTCTTCTTCAGGTCGAAGTCGATGCCTTCCGCCTCGGCCCAGGCAAAAAGGTGCTCGCGCGCGGCGATGGCCAGGCGTGCGGTTTCGATGGTGTTCTGCCGGTAGTTGGGGATCGAGCCGATGAACTCGGCGAACCAGGACAGCTTGTGCCAACTAGGCTTGGGATTGACCAGCAGCGGCGCATCGCTCTTGAGCATCCACTTGAGGCCCTTGACGATGGTCGACCAGTGGTTCCAGACCTCGGCATTGGAGGCGGACAGCTGGCCGCCGTTGGCGAACGAGGTTTCCATCGCCGCGTAGCGGTGCTTTTCCAGCAGGGTGACGGAGAAGCCGCGCTTGGCCAGGGCATAGGCGGTGGTGACGCCGGTGATACCGCCACCGATGACTGCGATTGTTTTCATTGTTGTCGCTCCAGAACGTCAAGGGGGTCATAGCCCGTGCGCCCAACGCGCGGCGGGCGCCCCCTCTGTTCTGGACCTGAGAGATTCACGAGCGCGTGACGCGGCTCGCTTGCTCCTTCGGTGCGCCCGGCGACGAAAACCGGGCGGCTCTTCAGAGTTTCAGCGGTGATAGCGGTCCTTTTGCCTGAGAGTTTCCGGGGCGGTTGCTCCTTCGGCGCTGCCATGCGGCAGTCTCTCCCGCAATCACATCGATCCGCGTCGATCGCCAGCTGCGGCAAATCGTCACGCAATCGCAGGAGACACCCTGCCAGAAAAACCTAGCGCTGTAACCCCCGACGTTGGCCCGAGAAGACGAGAGGCCGGGCGAAGGGCGCAGCCGCTCGCGCCCAGCGCCGGCCGGCGGCATCGCTTCAGACCTGGAAGCGCGCGGTCAGCTCCTGCAGCTCGCTGCCCAGCCGCGCCAGCTGCACCGTCGAGGCCGCGGTCTGCTGCGCGGCAGCCGCCGACTGCTCGGCCACATCGCGCACGCTGAGCACGCTGCGGTTGATGTCTTCGGCCACCGAACTCTGCTCTTCCGACGCCGTGGCGATCTGCATGTTCATCGCCTGGATGGTTGAGATCGTGCGGGTAATGGCCTGCAGCTCGTCGCCGACATCACGCGCCAGCCTGACCGTCTCATCTGCCAGGCCGCGGCTGCTGTCCATCAGCGAGGAGGCATGCAGCGCGCCCTTCTGCAGGTTGCCGATCAGCTCCTCGATCTGCGCCGTGGACTGCTGGGTGCGCAACGCCAGGCCGCGCACCTCGTCGGCCACCACGGCGAAACCGCGACCGGCGTCACCGGCACGAGCCGCTTCGATGGCGGCATTGAGGGCAAGCAGGTTGGTCTGCTCGGCAATGCCGTTGATCACCGTGAGCACTGTGCTGATGCCGGCCGTTTCCTGGTTCAGCTGCGCCATTGCCTCGGCCGACAGCCCGACCTGGGAGGACAGGCGGTCGATCTGCGTCAGGGCCCGCTGCACCACCACATCACCCTGCGCCGCTTGGCGGTCGGCATGCTGCGCGGCGCTGGATGCCTCGTCGGCATTGCGCGCCACCTCCTGCACGGTCGCGGCCATCTCGTGCATGGCGGTGGCGACCTGATCGGTCTCCAGGCGCTGGCTCTGGATGCCCGCGCTGGTCTGTTCGGTCACCGCCGAAAGCTCCTCTGCCGCGCTGGCCAGCTGGCCGGTGATGCCGCTCATGCGGCCGATCAGGTCACGCAGATTGTCACGGGTGCGGTCCAGCGCATCGAGCAGCTGGCCGAACTCGTCGCTGCGTCGCTGCCGCGGCTGCTCGGTCATGTCGCCGGCACCGATGCGTGCGGCGATCGCCACGGCCTGGGCCAGCGGTTGCGTCAGCTGACGCACGATGAGCCAGCTGATCAGCGATCCCAGCGCCACCGCCAGCAGCGTGATCGCCAGCAGCAGCGCTTTCTTCTGCCCGGCTTCGGCGCTGCGCTTGTCGGTCTGAATCTGCACGATTTCGCTGGTGTTGCGGTAGATGCTGTCGAAGATGCTTTGCATTTCTTCGCGCGCCTGCGCCTGGGCGGCGACGATCGGCGGCAACTGGCCGAACTGGCGGATATAGGTCGCCACCGAATCACGCAGAGGCTGCAGGTCGACGCCAGGGGTGCCGGCCAGCTGGGTATCCAGCCTGTCCACCGCCGCCTGCAGCGTGCTGAACTGTTGCTGCAATTGCTGCAGCGACTGCTCGGTCTCGGTCATCAGATAGCCGCGCACCATGAAGCGCACCATGCGGTTGTGCTTGGAGACTTCACCGGCCTGCAGGCCGATGGCTGCGCTGCGCGGATCCTCATGCATGACCGGTGCGTCCGGCGTGCCAGCCCAGCGGGCCTCCAGCTCGGCGATCAGTGCGTCGGACGTATTGCCGGCCGCGACCCAGCTGCTGCGCGTCTTCACTTTGCGTTCCCAGAGCCCGGCCAGTTCGAGGAAGCGCTGGCGGTAGTGCTGGGCCTTATTGGCGATCGCCTCCAGACGCTGCAGGTCCTGCGGATCGCTGAATTCAGCCTTCTGCTGCTGCACCAGCTCGACGACCCGGGCCACGGACTGTTCGACCGCCTCGACATGCCTGGGATCGCCGCGGGTCTCGAAGGCGACCTGGGCGTAACGGATGCGGTTGGCCTCGTCGAGCAACCTGGCCGCGCTCTGCGCCTTGTCGCTGCGCGAGATCAGTGCATCCATGCCATAGATACCGATCAGTGCAACGGCGATGGTCAGCGCCAGAACGGCGGCGAAGCCGAGGGCCAGTTTGTGACTGACCTTGAGAGAGTTCATCTTTCGGTATTCCTTGATGAACGCAAACGCGCCCCGGAAGGGCGCGCTGCGTATGGCTAGTGACTACAGCCGTGGTCGGCTCAGCCCAACAATCCACGCATGACGAAGAACAGAAGCGACGGCCCGAGCAGGCAACCCAGCGCGGTGTAGAACGCCGCAGTCAGGCAGCCGTAGGGCACCAGGCGGGCATCGGTGGCCGCCAGGCCGCCGGCCACACCGCTGGAGGTGCCGATCAGGCCGCCGAAGATCACCGCGGCACGGGGGTTGTTCAGGCCGATCATCGGCGCCACGAACGGCGTCGCGATCATCACCAGAATCGCCTTGACCAGGCCCGCGGCGATCGACAGCGCCATC
>NZ_JXXD01000214.1 GCF_000935215.1 Stutzerimonas stutzeri | reverse complement strand
ACGGCATCCTGATCAAGGACGCCGAGGCGCTGGAAGTCGCCCATGCGGTCACGGCCGTGGCCTTCGACAAGACCGGCACGCTCACCTCGGGCAAGCCGCAGATCATCCACCTGCATGCCGTGGACGGCGAAGAAGCGCGGATACTGCGCCTGGCCGGCGCCCTGCAGCGGGGCAGCGAACACCCGCTGGCGCGCGCCGTGCTGGAGCGCTGCGAAGCCGACGGCATCGCCGTGCCGGATGTACAGAAGAGCCAGGCCCTGAGCGGCCGCGGCATCGCCGGAACGCTGGATGGACAGCAGCTGGCGCTGGGCAACCGGCGCATGCTCGAAGAATACGGCCTGCAGCCGGGCGAGCTGCTGGAAACCGCCCAGCGCTGGGAAGCCGAGGGTCGCACCCTCTCCTGGCTGGTGGAGCATGCGCCCGAGCCGCGTATCCTCGGCCTGTTCGCTTTTGGTGACAGCCTCAAGGACGGCGCCGCAGCAGCGATTGCCGGGCTCGCGGCGCGACATATCCGCAGCCACCTGATCACCGGCGACAACCGTGGCAGCGCGCGGGTGGTGGCCGAAGCGCTGCACATCGATGACGTGCATGCCGAGGTGCTGCCAGCGGACAAGGCCGCCACCGTGGCGGAGCTGAAGAAAGGCGGCGCGGTGGTGGCGATGGTCGGCGACGGCATCAACGATGCCCCGGCCCTGGCCGCAGCGGATGTCGGCATCGCCATGGGTGGCGGTACCGATGTGGCCATGCACGCCGCCGGCATCACCCTGATGCGCGGCGATCCACGGCTGGTACCGGCGGCGCTGGAAATCAGCCGGCGCACCTACCGCAAGATCCAGCAGAACCTGTTCTGGGCCTTCATCTACAACCTGGTGGGCATTCCGCTCGCCGCCTTCGGCTTTCTCAGCCCGGTGGTGGCTGGCGCGGCGATGGCCCTGTCGAGCGTCAGCGTGGTGAGCAACGCCCTGCTGCTGCGTTCCTGGAAGCCGGAAGAATGATCGGGAGCACGCCATGAACATTGGTCAGGCAGCCAAGCACAGTGGCCTCACGGCGAAGATGATCCGCTACTACGAATCCATCGGCCTGCTCACGCCGGCCGGGCGTGGCGCCAATGGCTATCGCCACTACAACGAGCGCGACCTGCATCAGCTGGCTTTCATCCGCCGCGCCCGTGACCTGGGTTTCTCGCTGGAGGAGGTCGGCAAGCTGCTGGCGCTGTGGCAGGACCGTCAGCGCGCCAGCGCCGACGTGAAAGCCCTGGCCGGCGCGCACATCGACGAGCTGAACCGCAAGATCGCCGAGCTGGTCGGCCTGCGCGACACCCTGCAGGAGCTGGTCGACCACTGCCAGGGCGATGATCGCCCGGACTGCCCGATCCTGCAGGGCATCGAAAGCGGCTGCTGCAGCGCCCCGTCATCCCGCCCCTCCCCAATCACTGCGCCTGGCAAAGGCTGATGCCAACGCGGTCCGCCCCGGCCCGCGCCCCCTGCTCCAGCGTTCGCTGCGACCATTCCTCGATTTACATTCAAGTTCGTATGCTCGCGGCCGAAAGAGGGCCCGAAGACACCCGCGGGCCGCCGGCAAGGCACCCGCTCGGATCGAACTATTCATCTGATTGGAGTGACATGAACAACTGGTTTGCAAACATCGGCGTCAGCAGGAAGCTCGCACTGGGCTTCGGTGCCGTGCTGATCTTGACCCTCATCCTCGCCTGGAACGGCTGGGGCAGCCTCGGCAGTGTCATCCAGCGCAGCGGCTGGATGACCGAAATCTCATTGCTGAACAAGACGCTGACCGACCTGCGTATCGCCCGCCTGCAATTCATGCTGGCCAATGGTGACAACGAATCCACCGAGCGTCTGGACAAGAACCTGGGCATCTACCTCGCGCAGCAGACCAAGCTGCTGGCAACCTTCAAGAACCCGGTCAACGTCGCCCAGCTCAAGGAGCAAGCCGGCTACAACGCGCAGTATCAGCATTCGTTGAACGACATGCGCAAGGCCTATGCCCAGGCCAATGCCTCGCGGCAGATCATCGAGCAGGCCGCAGGCCATCTGAGCGAGCTGATGGCTGGCGTGAACCGTCAAGTGCTGCAGCTCTCGGAGTATGACGAGGGCCGTTTCGCACAATTCCAGGCGATCACCCAGATCGAAGACGACGTGCAGCGTGCGCAGTACCTGCTGCGCGTCTACATGAGCAGCCCGGGTGCCGAGGCGGCGAAGGCGATCTACGCCCAGCTCGACGCCGCGCAGGCCACCCTCGGCCGTCATGCCGGCGCTCTGGACGCCGACAGCGGCGCGGCGCTGCAGCAGATGCGCACGGTGCTCGGCGAGTACCGCAGCGCCATCGAGGCGCTGGAGAAGGCCACCCAGGCAATCGCCAAGGCGCGCCAGGAGATGACCGACCAGCAGAAGGAAATCGTCCGTATCAGCGACTCGCTCTACCAGTTCCAGCTCGACCAGCTCGACGTGGAAAGCGCCGCAGCACGCACGCGCCTGATCGTCAGCGCGCTGCTGGCCCTGGTGCTGGGCATGCTGGCCGCCTGGCTGATCACCCGGCAGATCATCCTGCCGCTGCGTGCCACCCTGGCTGACGTCGAGCGCATCGCCTCTGGCGACCTCAGCGCCACCGCACAGGTTCAGCGCCGCGACGAGCTGGGCGTGCTGCAGCGCGGCATCCAGCAGATGGGCTCGACCCTGCGCGAGCTGATCGGCGGCATCCGCGATGGTGTCAGTCAGATCAGCGCCGCCGCCGAGGAGCTCTCGGCCGTCACCCAGCAGACCAGCGCCGGCGTGAACAGCCAGAAGGAAGAAACCGATCAGGTCGCCACCGCCATGCACGAGATGTCGGCGACCGTTCAGGAAGTCGCGCGCAATGCCGAACAGGCCGCGTTGGCCGCCACCGAGGCGGACGGCGAAGCCCGGGAAGGCGATCGCGTGGTCACCGAGGTGGTCACCCAGATCGAACGCATGGCCAGCGCCGTGGTGCGCTCCACCGAGGCGATGAAGGCACTGCAGGAAGAGAGCGACAAGATCGGCAGCGTGATGAACGTGATTCGGGCGGTGGCCGAGCAGACCAACCTGCTGGCGCTCAACGCCGCCATCGAGGCTGCCCGTGCCGGCGAGGCCGGACGGGGATTCGCCGTGGTCGCCGACGAGGTCCGCGGCCTGGCGCAGCGTACGCAGAAGTCCACCGAGGAAATCGAAGGGCTGGTCGCCGCGCTACAGAACGGCACCCAGCAGGTTGCCTCGATCATGCACACCAGCCGCGACCTGACCGACAGCGGCGTCGAGCTGGCGCGCCGGGCCGGTGCATCACTGGGCAGCATCACCCGCACAGTGTCGAACATCCAGGCGATGAACCAGCAGATCGCAGCGGCCGCCGAGGAGCAGAGCGCGGTGGCCGAGGAGATCAGCCGCAGCGTGGTGAATGTGCGCGATGTGTCGGAACAGACCGCCGCCGCCAGCGAGGAAACCGCGGCGTCGAGCACCGAGCTGGCACGTCTGGGCGGCCAGCTGCAGATGATGGTAAGCCGCTTCAGGCTCTGATTAGGGCCTCTTAGGGCCTAGCAACACACCACGGGCAGCGTCCTGCCCGTGGTGCAAAACCGCTTCAGCTGGCCTGGGATTGCAGGTAATTCTGCAGACCGATGCGGTCGATCAGGCCGAGCTGCTGCTCCAGCCAGTAGGCGTGGTCTTCCTCCGTGTCGTGCAGCTGCAGCGCCAGCATGTCGCGGGTCGGGTAGTCGCCGTGCTGTTCGGCCAGCGCGATGCCCTGGGCCAGCGCGGCGCGCACCTTGTACTCCAGCGCCAGGTCGTTGCGCAGCATGTCCGGCACGGTGTGCCCCGGATTGATCGGCTCCGGCGTCATGTCCGGGGTGCCTTCGAGAAAGAGGATGCGCTGCAACAGTGCATCGGCGTGCTGCGTCTCCTCCTCCATCTCGTGATTGATGCGCTCGTAGAGCTTGCTGAAGCCCCAGTCGGCGTACATCCGCGAATGCAGGAAATACTGATCGCGCGCCGCCAGTTCGCCGCGCAGCAGCTCCTTCAGATAGTCGATTACCGGTGCCTGGCCTTGCATTGCGTATTCCCCATGAGTGATGCGCCTTCAACAGCGGGCAAGCATCCCCGCTGAGTTCACGACGGTCAAGCGCTGCAGAGCCGCAGCAGCGCACCCTTGAGTGTGGCAGAGCCTCGGCAGAAGTCGACCGCCCGGTCACCTCACTTCTACGAACATCGCCAGCGAACTCCTGCGCAGACGCGGGGCTCTACTGTCAGTCCCAACGGGTGCCCGCACGCCCGCAACGCCGATCAGATAGGAGCCACGATGACGTCAACGCGAGCATTCCCAGCGTCCAAGGCCTGGTTGACGATCATCGCCTGTGCGCTGCCGCTGCTCGGTGGTTGTTCCTCGGAGGCCGAGCCGGCACCCGAGCCGCCAAGGGTGGCGCTGGTCGAACCGTTGCAGGCGGCCGAGGCGAAAGCCGAAGCACTGCGCTTCTCCGGCGTGGTGCAGAGCGTAACCTCCACGCAGCTGTCATTCGAGGTGGCCGGGCGTATCGAGCGCATCCTGGTCGACGAAGGCACGCGGGTGCGCCGCGGGCAAGCGCTGGCACAGCTGGATCGCACCGACTACCGCCTGCAGCTGCGCGAAGCCGAGGCGCGCCTGCGTCAACTGGAGGCGGATCTGGCACGCAAGCGCACCCTCCTCGCCGAAGGCATCCTCGCCCCCGCCGCAATCGAAGCGCTGCAAGCCAACACCGTGGCCGCACGGGTGGCGCGCGACAGCGCCCAGCGCGACCTCGATCACAGCACGCTGAACGCACCGTTCGACGGTGTAGTGGCGCGCCGCCTGGCCGAGCCAGACATGGTGGTAGCGGTTGGCACGCCGGTATTCGAGATGCAGGACAACCGCCATATCGAAGTCAGCGTTGATCTACCGGAAACCGCCGCCTTGAGCATTCCGCTCGGCGCCGGTCTACAGGCCGAAGGCGAGCTGGTGATTGCCGATGTGCGTCTGCCGCTGCGCTACAAGGAGCACAGCACGCAGCCACGCGAAGGCGCGCGCACCTACCGTCTGGTGCTGCAGGGTGAGCCACCGGAGGATTACAACCTGCTGCCGGGCATGGCCATGCGCGTCAGCATCGAACGTCCGGCGCAGCCGCAGAGGACCCGCGACGCCTTCCGCCTGCCGCTGTCGGCGTTGCAGACCGGCAGCGACGGCCAGCATTTCATCTGGCAGGCGGACGATGGCCGCGCGCGGCGGCTGGCCGTGGACCTGCAGCAGGTTGAAGGCGATCAGGCACTGATCCGTGGCGAGGGCCTGCAGGCGCAGCTGCCGATCATCGTCGCTGGCGGCAGCAAGCTGCACGAAGACCAACCGATCGAAGCGAAGGAGCGGAACTGAGCCGATGGATTTCGCCCGCTACGCCATCACCCGCCCGGTCAACATCTGGATTCTGATACTGATCTGCCTGCTCGGCGGCACCCTCGCCTTCTTCGAGATCGGCCGCCTGGAAGACCCGGAATTCACCATCAAGCAGGCCATCGTCAACGTGCAGTATCCCGGCGCCACGGCGCTGGAGGTCGAACAGCAGGTGACCGAACCGCTGGAAAGCGCGATCCAGCAGATGTCGCAGATCAAGGAGCTCCGCTCACGCTCGATGCCGGGCATCGCCGAGATTCGCGTGGAGATGCAGGACCGCTACGACGGCGATGCGCTACCGCAGATCTGGGACGAGCTGCGCAACAAGATCAACGATGCCCAGGGCGACCTGCCGCCGGGGATCGAACCGCCGCAGGTCAACGATGATTTCGGCGACGTCTACGGCATCTTCTACGCGCTGACCGGCGATGGCCTGACGCTAAAGGAGCTCCACGAAACGACCAAGGATCTGCGCCGCGCGCTGGTGGCCGCCGACGGCGTCGGCAAGGTCGAGATCGCCGGCGTGCAGGAAGAGCGCATCCTCGTGGAAGTCGACCAGGCGCAGCTGGCCGCGATGGGCATCGCCCCCGACGAGATCGCGGCGGCGCTGGCCGATACCGATGCCGCGGTAGATGCCGGCGGCGTGCATGCCGGCGAGTACTTCGTGCGCCTGCGCCCGAGCGGCGCCTTCGATTCGCTCGAAGAGCTGCGCGCATTGCCGGTCGGCCAGGGCGCGCAGCGGGTCGAGCTGGGCGCCATCGCCAAGCTGTCGCGCGACTACGCCGAGCGGCCGCGGCAGATCATCCGCCACAACGGCCAGGCGGCACTAACCCTGGGCGTCAGCGGGGTCTCGGGAGCGAATATCGTCGAGGTCGGACACAGCGTCGAAGCGGCGTTGCAGGCCATCGAACACCGCATGCCACTGGGCGCCGAACTGCATCCGCTGTACGAGCAGCACCAGATCGTCGATGAGTCGGTGAACAGCTTCGCGCTCAACGTGTTCCTCTCGGTGGCCATCGTGGTCGGCGTGCTGTGCATCGCCATGGGTCTGCGCGCCGGCGTCATCATTGGCGCGGTGCTGTTTCTCACCGTGCTCGGCACGCTGCTGGTGATGTGGCTGGCGGGCATCGAGTTGGAGCGAATTTCCCTCGGCGCACTGATCATCGCCATGGGCATGCTGGTCGACAATGCGGTCGTGGTCTGCGACGGCATGCTGGTGCGCCAGCGCCAGGGCAAGAGCATCCTCGAAGCCTCACAGGAAACGCTGCATCAGACGCAGTGGCCGCTGCTCGGCGCCACCATCATCGGCATCCTCGCCTTCGCCGGCATTGGTCTATCCCAGGACACCACCGGCGAGTTCCTCTTCTCGCTGTTCTTCGTCATCGCCGTGTCGCTGCTGCTCAGCTGGCTGCTGGCGTTGCTGCTGGTGCCGCTGTTCGGTCATTACCTGCTGCGCAACGCCAAGACCGACGAGGACCCCGACGCCGCCTACGACGGCCCCTGGTACAACCGCTACCGCCGACTGGCCGGCGGAGTGCTGCATCGGCCCTGGCTGACGGTCGGCGTGCTAGTAGTGCTGACGGTGGTCAGTATGGTGCTGTTCACCCGCTTGCCGCAGAGCTTCTTCCCGCCGTCGAGCACGCCGCTTTTCTACGTCAATCTGTTCCTGCCACAGGGCACGCATATTCGCGAGACCGCAGAGACCGCCTCTGACGTGGAGGCGTATTTGGCGGAGCTGGAGGGGGTAAGCGAGGTGTCCAGCTTCATCGGCGCCGGAGCCTCGCGCTTCATGCTGACCTATATGCCGGAGCAGCCGAATTCGTCGCTGATGCACTTTCTCGTGCGCACCGAGGATGCCGAGCTGATCGCCGGGCTGGTGAGGCAGATCAACCAGCAGCTGCCACAACGCTATCCCTCGGCCGACGTCTCGGCTGCGCAGTTCATGTTCGGCCCCAATGCCGAGGCCAAGCTGGAAGCGCGCATCAGCGGCCCGGACATCGAGGTGCTGCGGGCCATTTCCGCCGAAGGCCGCAAGCGCCTGCAGGATGAGGGCAAGGTTTTCAACGTGCGCGACGACTGGCGCCAGCAGGTACTGGTGCTCCGCCCGCAACTGGCGCTGGATCGCCTCGCCGATGCCGGCCTGACGCGCCAGGCCGTGGCACGTGCCCTGGCCGCCGGCAGCGAAGGCCAACGGGTCAGCCTGCTGCGCGAGCGCGACGAGCTGATCCCGGTATTGCTGCGCGCCGCGCCGGAGGACCGCATCGATAGCGGTGACCTGCTGCAACGGCTGATCTGGAGCCCCGCCGGCACCGGCTACGTGCCACTGGCGCAGGTCGCCGACAGCATCGAGCCGGTCAGCGAGGACAGCATCATCGTGCGCTACGACCGCGAGCGGACGATCTCCATCCGCGCCGACCCGCGCGACGGCGAGAACACCAACGAGGCACACGAGCGCATTCGCCCGCTGATCGAGGGCATCGAGCTGCCGGTCAACTACAGCCTGAAATGGGGCGGCGACTACGAACAGTCTTCCGAGGCCCAGCAGGCGCTGGCCAGCACGCTGGCGGTGCCCTACCTGGCAATGGTGCTGGTCACCGTGCTGCTGTTCGCCAGGGTGCGCCAGCCGCTGATGATCTGGCTGGTGGTGCCCATGGCGATCTGCGGGGTGAGCTTCGGCCTGCTGCTCACCGGTCAGGCGTTCGGCTTCATGGCACTGCTCGGCCTGCTCAGCCTGACCGGCATGCTGATCAAGAACGCCGTGGTGCTGGTGGACGAGATCGACCGGCAGATCGACGACGAGGTGCCGCGCCTGACCGCCATCATCGAAGCCTCGGCGTCGCGCCTGCGACCGGTGATGATGGCCGCCGGCACCACCGTACTGGGCATGGTGCCGCTGCTGTTCGACCCGTTCTTCGCCAACATGGCGGTTACCATCATGGGCGGCCTGGGCTTCGCCACGTTGCTGACGCTGCTGGCGGTGCCGTGCCTGTACCTGCTGTTCATGAAAGTACGCCCGGAGGAAACCGCATGACTGCCAAGGCCCTGGCCGCCCCGCTGCTGCTCGCCCTGGCCCTGAGTGCCTGCTCCAGCGCACCGCAGCATGCCGATCCGCAAATGCCGGAAGGTTGGTTCAGTGCCGCCGGTGCGCACCCGGCCGATGCCGAGTCGCTGGCCGTCTGGTGGCGCCAGTTCGATGACCCGCAGCTCAGCGCGCTGGTCAGCCGCGCCATGCAGCAGAACCACGATGTACGCCTGGCCATGGCGCGCGTCACCGCAGCGCGAGCCCAGCTGCGCCAGTCGCGCGCCGGCCTGCTGCCGAGCTTCGATCTCCCCGCTTCGGCCAGCCGCCAGTGGAACGAGAACGATCAGGAAGCCGAACCCGACAGCCCGCTGGCCGACTTCATCCCCGACAACGACGTGATCAGCTTCGATACCTGGGAGCTGGCGCTGCAAGCAACCTGGGAGCTGGACCTGTTCGGCGCCACCCGCGCGCGGCGTGACAGCGCGGCTCGGCAGCTGCGTTCGGCCGAGGCGCAGACGATAGCCGCGCGGCTGGCCGTGGCCTCGAATACCGCCCAGGGCTATCTGCAGCTGCGCGCATTGCAGGGCCAGCGCGCCTTGCTGGTCGAAGGCATCGAAGTGGCGCGCGAACTGGAGCGTATCGCCGGGCTGCTGTTCCACGCCGGCGAAGTGACCCGGCTGGACGTCGAGGCCACATCCGCCGAGCGGGCGTCGCTGGAAGCCGATCTGGACGAGCTGGACATTCACCTGGCCGAAGCGCAGCTGGCGCTGGACACCCTGCTCGCCGAGCCGCCGGGCAGCACCGCTGCACGTCTCGCCGCCAGCGCGCCGGTGCCACTGGCCGAGCAGCGCATCGCCCCGGGCCAGCCCATCGACCTGCTGCGCCGCCGCCCGG
>NZ_JXXD01000213.1 GCF_000935215.1 Stutzerimonas stutzeri | reverse complement strand
CTGCCGATCGCCCTGGAGCTGAATATCGAGCACGCCCGCTACGGCCGTATCACCCGTCTGCTGCGCCTGCCCGACGCCGTCGAGCAGGCGACGCAGCAGGCGCTTCCCGGCGCCGAGGGCGTGCCCGAGCCGTTCGAAGGGGAGCTGCCGCAATGAAGCACCAGCGCGGCGTAGCCCTGATCACCGTGCTGCTGGTGGTGGCCATCGTCACCGTGGTCAGCGCGGCAATGGTGGCGCGTCAGCAGCTCAGCATTCGTGCCAGCAGCAACCAGCTGCAGGCACGCCAGGCCTGGCACTACGCGCTGGGCGGCGAAGCGCTGGCCCAGGCCATGCTCGCTCGCGATCTGCGGGCTGGCGCGACGGGCGAGACGGGCGAGACAGGCGCCAATGGTGAGGCCGCGGCCGTCGATCATCTGCTCGAGCCCTGGGCGCAGCCGCTGCCGGCGTTCGAGATCGATCAGGGCGAGATCCTCGTGCGTATCGAGGATCTCGCCGGCCGCTTCAACCTCAACGACCTGCTGCGCGACCAGCAGCCTAACCCCGCCGCGGTCGAGCAGTTCCGCCGGCTGCTGCTGCGTCTGCAGATCAGCGCGCCCTATGCCGAGCGCCTGCTCGACTGGATTGATCCCGACCAGCAGCCGAGCGGTGAGCTGGGTGCCGAAGACAACGCCTATCTCGGCCTCGATACGCCCTATCGCAGCGCCGGTCGCCGGCTCCACGACCTGTCCGAACTGCGCCTGCTGCTGGACATGCGCGAAGAGGATTTCCAGCGCCTGGCGCCCTATGTCGTCGCGTTGCCGCCCAACGTGCCGCTGAACGTCAACACGGCGAGCGCGATGGTGCTTTCCAGCCTGAGCGACAACATCAGCCTTGGCGCGGCCGAGTCGCTGGTCGAGCTGCGCCGCGCCGCGCCGTTTCGCAACAGCGCGGCATTCCTCGCGCAGCCGGCGCTGGCCGGGACTACGCTGCAGGGCACTGCGCTGGCGGTTGGCAGTCAATTCTTCCAGGCCACCAGTGAAGTTCGCCTGGGCGACCGCCGGCTGGCGCTGGTCAGCCTGTTGCAACGTGAGCAGGACGGCAGCGTCCGCGTGCTCGCGCGAAATCTCGGTCAGCCTGCCCGGCAGACCCTCCCATCCGACGGAGAACGCTAGACCATGGATTGCCTGTTTCTGCCCGCCGACAGTCCGGCCCGGCTCGATGCCGAGACCCGCGTCTACTGGCTGCCAAAGGACGAACCCGGCCGCTGGCAGCCACTGGGCGAATGCGCCGCAGGCAATGGCGCGATCAGCCTGATCCTGCCGGCGGAAGTCTGCAGCTTTTTCGCCGTCACCCTGCCGACGCGCAAGGCGCGCTGGATGCAGCAGGCGCTGGCCTACGCCGCCGAGGAACTGCTGGCGGAAAACGTCGACGATCTGCATCTGGCCCTCGGCGAAGCACTGCCGGACGGCCGCCTGCGGGTCGTAGCGATCCGCCGCCAGCTGCTGGATGACTGGCTTGGCCAGTTGCGCGAGCTGGGCCTGCTGATCGTGGCGATTCATGTCGACGCCGATCTGTTGCCGCGGGAGGGCACGCAGCTGTTGTTTATCGGTGAGCGTGGCCTGCTCGGCGGCGTCGGCGAAACGCGCCTGGCCTTCGCCACCGAGGATTGGCCGCAGCTGTCCGGCCTCTGCCCGGAGCCCTGGCATGCCCAGGGCAGTGAAAGCGAGCCGCCTCTGGCGCTCGACGACTACCGGCAGGTGGACGATCCCTATGCGTTTCTCGGTTCGCAGCGCGCGGCAGCGATCAACCTTGCCCAGGGTGACTTCGCCGTGGAGGTTGGCAATACCGGCCTCGGTTACTGGAAACCGCTATTCGCCGTGGCCGGCCTGATCCTGCTGGTGCAGCTGGGCTTCAACCTGAGTCAGGCCTGGTATTTCCAGCGCCAGGGCGATGCCTACGCCGAGGCCAGTCTGGCGCTGTATCGCGAGCTGTTTCCCGAGGACATCCGCATCGTCAACATGCGCGCGCAGTTCGATGAACATCTGGCCCGCGGCAGCGGTGGCCAGGCGGGCTTTCTGCGCCTGCTCGACCACGCCGCCGCGGCACTGGAGGACGGCATTCCGGTGACCATCGGCCAGCTCGACTACAACCAGGATCGCGGCGATCTGGCGCTGCAGGTGCAGGCCATGGACTTTCCCACGCTGGAAACATTGCGCCAACGCCTGGGTGACACCGGTCAGAGCGTGCAGCTGGGCTCGGCCAGTCGAGAAGGCGATGGCGTCAGCGCGCGCGTGGTGATCGGAGGCTGATGATGAATCTCAAGCAACAACTGGCCGTGCGCCTCGCCGATTCGCCGCTGTGGCAGCGCTGGCAGCGCCTGGCGCCCCGCGAGCGCACCTCGCTGAGCCTGCTCGGCGCCTTTCTGCTCGCCGTGCTGTTCTATCTCTGGCTGTGGCTGCCGGCGCAACGCCAGGCCGCCGACGCTCGCGCGTATTACCAGGCGCAGCGCGAACTGCATGCCTACATGGAGCAGAACACCGAACTGGCGCGGCAGATGGAGCGCAGCGCCCAGGTCGAGCTGGCGCCGGAGCAGCTGCAGGGGGCGATCACCGAAAGCGCGCAGCAGGGCAACCTGCGAATCGAGAGCTTCGACAATGGCAGCGACGGCAGCGTGCAGGTGAGCCTGCCGGGGGCATCGTACGCATTGCTGTTGCGCTGGTTCGACACCCTGCAGGCGCAGGGCGTGAGCATTGCTGACGTCAGCCTGGAGCGCGCCGGTGAAGGGCTGGTGAATGCGCGGGTGAGCTTTCGCGCGGGGAGTTGATGGCGCCCTGATCCATCGCCGGGCCTGCGCGAGCACAGACCCGGCGGCGCGGGCTGTCAGTGTGGCGAGTTGAACTGCATCGCCAGGGCGCGCAAGGCGGCTTCAGCGGCGAGTACCTTGGCAATCGCGTCGTTGGCCTTCTCGCGGGTGATACCCAGGCGATCGAACAGCTGCTGCGGCACCTCGGCATCCGGCCCGCTGCCGATGCCGCGGTTGCGCAGCATGCGTACCGCCAGGCAGACCAGGTTCGGATAGGCCGCATCTTCGCCGTCATAGCCGGGGTCGTTCTGGAAACGCAAGGCGGCCGCCAGTTCCTCGGGCATGCCCCACAGACGCATCAGCCAGGCACCGATCTGCTCGCGGGTGATACCCAGCAGATGCTGCTCGACGTGACTGTGCGACAGGTGCGGGTTGGCTTCCAGGTGCCGGCAGATCAGCGAAAAATGCGGTGGAAAGACGTGCGCCAGTACCAGATAGCCGAAGTTGTGCAGCAGTCCGGCGAGGTAGCTCAGGCCGGGTTCCGGGCGCTGTTCGCGGGGGATCGCACGGGTCAGTCCCTCGATGACCGCGGCTGTATAGATCGCCTGTTGCCAGTAGGGTGTGGCGTCCTGCGGCTTGTCGTTCGGCAGGCTGATGGTCTTGCCCAGCGCTAGACCAAGGGCCAGGTTGATCACCAGGTCGAAGCCGAGCACGCGGACGATGGCGTCTTCCACCGAGCGGATGCGCCCGGGAGCGGCGTAGTAGGGCGAGGCCGCCCAGCTGATCACCTGCGCCGCCAATGCCGGGTCGGTTTCCACCACGCCGGTGATGTCGTCGACCGTGGCGTCGGGGTTGACCCGCAGCTTGATGATTTTCTGCGCCGTATGCGGCAGCGGCGGAATCTCGATGGTTTCTTCCAGACGCTTCTGGATGCGTCGCGCGGTGAAACTCTGCACCGCCTGACTGATCTCGGCGCGGTCGTCGTCCGGGCGGTCCAGGTTCGGCCGGATGCTGCTCAGCGGTACGGCGAAACTACCGGCCGTGGCCTTGCTCAGCAGACGCTTGAAGTCGCCACTGCTGACCTCCACCAGCAGGCCAGGCTGGCCGGATTCAACCAGTAGCCGTGGCTGCTGCATCAGGCACTCTTCGTACAGGCAGGGCGAGCTGGTCAGTGGCGGCAGGCCGGGCAGGCGGCTCAACTCGTGCTTGGCGAGCATGCGCGCCAGCCG
>NZ_JXXD01000212.1 GCF_000935215.1 Stutzerimonas stutzeri | reverse complement strand
CGGCTTCAATTCAATAACCGTGTTGCGCTCAGCTCCTGCAACCGCCTCCGATAAAACCCTAGAGCTATATAAACAGAACAATACGATCAGCTATAAATTTGGGCATCCGGGTCGCACACCCGAGCTTGAATTAAATAGATTAGTGGATGAGGTTGACATATTAATAGGTAACGCAACTGGCAGCGAACTGAGCAACTCTATCACGTTCACCAATGGCGCCTACTCGTATACGGTGATATCCAGAATTAACAGAGTGGCTGATGTCCAAACACCCGAGCACGGCATACTAGTTGAGAAAAATTCAAAATACATAACTTACACCTCATGCATTCCAGCCTCCGTGCGCGGAAACCTGCTTGACGCTGAATAATTGCCTAAAGCGGCGACTACTTGTTGCCTGCGGTGCAAAACATACGACTTCTTATTGCCATCACCCTACAACCCTGCGATAAACGCGCACTCGCCATGACGCTACAAGGATGTACCGATGCGATTGCTACGCCGAGCCCTGGGGGCTGTCTTGTTGTTGGCCGTGCTGGTCGTGGGGGTCGGGCTGTATTTCGTGGCCTACCCGAACCTTCCAGAATACAAAGTGCCCGAAGCGCTGCATTATCTGGAGCAGTGGGACACCACGCAGCGGCAGACCTATTACTACACGCCGCAAGGCACCCAGGTTAAGGGACTGGAGTACGACTGGTTCCGTGCGCTGGAGCTGCCCTTCAGCCGGGACAGGTTCGCCACGCCCGACTACCTCGCGCGCTTCGGCTTTCTGGTCGATCCCGCGCAAAAAGCCACCGCGCTGAACCCCGGCAACCTGCCGGTCGGCTTTGCCCGCCACGAGGATGATGAGAGCGGTCGCGCCTATCTGGATGTGACCTGCGCGGCGTGCCACACCGGCGAGCTGCGCTACGGGGGTCAGGCCATTCGTATCGATGGCGGTGCGGCGATGCACTCACTCGCCTCCACCGTACCAACGCTACGTGGCGGTGCGTTCGGCCAAGCGCTGGGCATGAGCATGGCCTTCACCTACTACAACCCGCTCAAGTTCCGTCGCTTCGCCGTGCAGGTGCTGGGCGAGCGTTACGAGCGGGACCGCGCGCAGTTGCGCCACGACTTCAAGCAGGTGCTCGACCGTCTGCTCGGTACGGCCTACAACGACTGGCACCGCGGGCTCTACCCCACCGAAGAAGGCTTCGGCCGTACCGATGCGTTCGGTCGCATCGCCAACAGCGTGTTCGGCGACACCATCGATCCGGCGAATTACCGCGTGGCCAACGCGCCGGTGAGCTACCCGCATCTGTGGGATATCTGGAAGTTCGACTGGGTGCAGTGGAACGGCTCGGCCATGCAGCCGATGGCGCGCAATATCGGCGAGGCGCTGGGTGTTGGCGCCACGCTGCGGCTGCTGCATGAGAACGGCCAGCCCGTCGCCGAAGCCGAGCGCTACGCATCGGGCGTTCGCGTACGAGACCTGCACAGGCTGGAAACCACGCTCATGCAGCTGGCCCCGCCCCGCTGGCCCGAAGACGTGCTGGGCGCGATCGATCTCACGCAGGCCAGCCTCGGTCGCGCGCTGTACAAGGAAAACTGCGCGCATTGCCACGACGCCAGGCCCAAGCCGGTCGACAAGCGTTTCGCTGCCGAGCGCGACCCGGAGTGGCGCATGAAGGTGATCCCCACCTCCTTCGTCGGTACCGATCCGACCACGGCCGACAATATCGCCGACCATCGCTTCGACCTGACACGTCTGGGATGGACTCAGGACGAGCTGGATCGTCTGGATGTGCAGCTGTATGGCGCGCCAGCCGGCCCGCTCGATCTCGCCAGCCTGTCCAGCGCCAAGGGGCTGGCCTATATCACGGCCTATGTCGAAGAGCGCGCCTACCGTGACGCCGGCATCGACGAGGTCGAGCGCGCGGAATTCGACGGCTTCGGCCTGCCGATCGGCGTGCAGGAACTGCGCGGCTACAAGGCACGTCCGCTGGACGGCATCTGGGCGACGCCGCCGTTCCTGCATAACGGCTCGGTCCCCACTCTGTTCCAGCTGCTGTCGCCGGTCGCCGAACGGCAGAAGCAGTTCTGGGTGGGTAGTCGCGAATACGATCCGCAGCACGTAGGTATCCGCACCGAGCGCTTCGACGGCGGCTTTCTGCTGGATACCGCGATCACCGGCAACAGCAACCGCGGCCATGAATTCCGCGCCGGCTGCCGTGGCAACGGCGTGATCGGGCGGGCACTGGCACCGCACGAGCGCTGGGCGCTGGTCGAGTACCTCAAGGTGCTCGGCGACCCCCGATTCGAACCGCGCCTCGAGGAATTGCCGGCGCCCCCCC
>NZ_JXXD01000211.1 GCF_000935215.1 Stutzerimonas stutzeri | reverse complement strand
GCGGGGCCGCTTCGTTTGTGTCGCTTCGATGAACGCTCACGCGCAATAGCAGTCGGATTTTTAGAGCCCGTGACGGGTTCGATTCGACTCGGCGCCGCCGTTTCAGTTGGTATCTGGCAGGCCCGGGAAGTCCATAAGACTGGAGGACCCACAATGAAAGTTCATGCACTGCTCGCATCCGCGGTACTGCTCGCCAGCCCGGCCGTCTTCGCCCAAGACGACTTGTGCCAGCTCAACCTGCAGGAAATCGACGACAACATGGCCACCAACACCGCCACCCTGGGTGAGCCGGCCAAGAGTCAGGTCGACGAGTACGTCAAACAGGCCCGCCAAGCCCAGCAGTCCGGTGACACCGAAGCCTGCATCGCGCACTCCACCAAAGCGCTGCAAGAGCTGAAAGGCCCAGGCAGTACCGGTAGCGGCGGCACAGCTGGCTCTGGCTCTGGTGGCGGAAACTAAGCCCGACCGGCGGGGTTGTGCGAGCGATCCTGCCGCAGCCGAGCTGTACATTTTGTAACCAGCATGGCTACAAACTGATCGACAGCGCGTAAAGATCGCCGTACACTCGCGCCCAGCACCACAAGCGTCACCAGGGGCCGATTAGGATTCGACGCCGGTAACAAAACTTGAGGGGCATGCCGAGTTGGTAACAGAACTCGTAAATAAACTGTTGCAAACTTATAGTTGCCAACGACGACAACTACGAAGGGTACGCGCTAGCCGCCTAACCTTCATCTGGTAGCTTCGGCTCCAGCGGTCACTAGGGGATGCCTGTAAACCCGAAATGACTGTCAGACAGAACAGGATCGCCGCCAAGTTCGCTGTAGACGTAACGGCTAAATCTCATACAGCTCGCTCCAAGCACCCTGCCAATCGGGCGGCGCGGAGTTAACTCAGTAGATCTGGCTAAGCATGTAGAACCGATAGCGGAGAGCTGGCGGACGGGGGTTCAAATCCCCCCGGCTCCACCAATTCAACACTGAAACCCGTCTAGAACGCGGGTTTCAGCCCAGATTTGATGGCATTGGATTACTCACAGTCCGTCTGTGAATCCAAAAGGTATGCCATCATGTCCAAGCGCCAAAGCAAAACAGGTGTCCCCCACCTGGTCTATCAAGCCAACACTGGCTTCCAGTACTACCTCACATTCCCGAAGCATTTCGCGGCCAACCCGAAACTGCCTGCGCAAATCCGGTGGTCGCTCAGCCACGACGAAGCGCTTGCCCGCGACCTTGCGAGTTATCTGAACACGGCTTTCGAGCAGTTCCTTGCCAAGGCGACCGAGCACTATGTCGAGCTCTTTTCTGACCGACTGTTGGCTGACCTTCAAAGGTTTCACTTAGCGGTAGCGGAAGCACTCAAATTCGCCGACCGAGTTTGGAAAGTTCGCCCGTCGCCAATGAAGCTCGCGAACCAAGACCTTTCCGTCGCCCACGCTCGCATGATGAAAGAGAGTGCGGAGCGTGTAGTGCTCTATAGCCACGAGCCAGGGGGCGAAATTTTCTTCGCACTGACACCAACGCCCGCACTGGTAAAAGCGCTTGGGGCCGGGTTCGTACGCTTTGACTGGCCGCTCGGAACCAACAACCAGAACGTGGCGAGCGACGCTGCCCGGTACATTTACGCCGCCCTTGATGTACTCGAGACCGTCCCACCCTCCCCAGGGCGCTATTCGAAAGAATCTCCTGCATTTGCAGCGATGACGCTTTATGAATACCTGTGCCATGCCCGCCCAGACCAGGGTCGGAATCTCATGCACATCCCCCCAGCACTACCGCAATCTCGGCAAGCTTTGCATTTTCATCTTCAGCAAGCCAACGCGATGCATCTGAAGCTCCGCATCATTGATCGAGCGCTCTTGGTGCAGGAGGGATCGGGGCTTTATGTGATGCTTATCGAACTCGATCCGCTGTGCATGAAAGCGCATCTGAGAGAAAAGAAAAGCTTTCGGGTTGAGCTGCTCACTAGCTCCATCATCATTGCGGTCCTCATGCTGACGTATACGCTGCAGAAGGTTGATAAGGTGCTGTTGCGTTACTTTCAGGAAGACGATCACCAAGATCCTTACGCCCAAGCCATGCAGGAAATCGGTGACCTGGTTCGGCGGATGTTGGGTTCTGCTGCAACCGCCGAGCCTATGCAGACGATTCCGGAGCTGAACTCGCCGACAGATGCTGTGGCACCGCCACAGGATCCAGGCACGCTCGCGTTGCTGAATGCGCTTGGGAGCGTTCTGCCCGACGCGCAGAAAGCCAAGCTTGAAACCCTCTTTACGCAACCCTCCGTCAACGATCGCATTGTCTCGCCGGCGCGTGGTTCAAACGCAGGGTTGAGCCTCGCAGCTTTGGTAAAGGAATACGAAGAACGGCAAATTCGTGAAGGCGCCTGGGCTAACCCGCGGACTCGCATTACCGCAAAGGCCCGCCTGGAAGGCCTGTGCGAGCTGCTTGGCGGGCACCGGCAAGTCGAGACGCTGACTCGCGCTGAATTCAACACGCTACGCGATCATCTGCGTAGCTATCCGAAGAACCGGCATCGCCTCCGTGCCACGCGTAACCAGCCGCTAAGTAAGATCATTAGCGACGGTAAGTTCGAGCCAATCAACCCTCGCACTGCGAAAAAGTTCTTTGAGCTGGCAAGGGCCCTTGTCACCTACGCTCATGATCAGGGTTACATCACCGAAAATATCGCGGCCGGATTGGCATTCAGCACCAAAGGAGCCGAGGCGCCGAGGAAGCGCACGTATAGCCCAAGCCAGATCGAGAAACTTCTTCACGGTCCGGCCTACACACTGACCACGCCGCCGCGCTGGCGCTTGGATGACTACAAGTTTTGGCTGCCGCTGCTTGGCCTTTTTACAGGCGCAAGGCTAAGTGAGCTGTGCCAGCTACGGCTCGAAGACATTCGGCAAGAACTCGGCGTCTGGCTCATCAGCATCAATCGAAGCGGGTCGAAACAGCTGAAGACGTCCGATTCGGAAAGGTTGGTGCCGATTCACCGGCAGCTTATCGAGTCGGGCTTCCTGGAGTTTCATCAAGCACGCCTGGAAGCTGTCGAGCGAGACGGCAAGGCTCCGCTTTTCGACAATATTCGGGTATACGGCGACCTTTCTCCCGGGCATGTTGCGAGCCGTTGGTTTCTCGGCTCAAGCCAGATTAGCCGGGGTTACCTTGGGCTTTGCGGCCTGGGAGATGACGGCCTGACGTACCACGGTCTGCGCCACACCTTTATCAATCAATTTCGCAGACAGAACCTTGACCTGGCGAAAGCCAAAGCGCTTGTAGGCCACTCGGATAAAAGTACCACCGGTGGGTACGGCGACTGCTATCCGTCTGACGTGCTCAAAGACGAGCTCGACAAGCTCGATTTCGGGCTAGGGCTGGGACACATCCATTACCGGCACTATCAAGAGTTACGAGAACGCCAGGGCGTTTTCAATGTCGGTCGCCCGGTTGGCACCCCCTTCCCCAGCGTGCGGGTTGCTAAGCGACACTGGAAAACGTACGCATAATATTCAGCTAATAAAAGGTAGGGGCTCGCTCTTACCTTTTGCTCATCTTGCGATTATTGACAAGTTGTCAATAAAAACTATCGCATGGTAAATCCTAATAGATTATCTTGACTGTTTATCCATCCAGTAATAATCTCAAGCCTCACCCACTGTGAGGTATATATGAATGTAACTGCCCCCCTCTCCATTCCTTTTTACAAAGGCCTGAGTCTTATCGTCGAACCCGGCCATGAAGAACACTTGCGAATCGCGTTGGCAAACATTTCAGCGATTACGGATGCGATAAACCGCTTTCAGTCTTCTCCTTTGCTTACCGAGTTCATGGACATAACGCTGTCCCGCTTTCTGCGAGAAAACAATTACGCAGGGAAATCCGAGCACATGCTTCGAGCGCGGATGGAGAAACTAAAAATCGCTCTGACGCAAGATAATCCTACCCGCCGAGTTGCTGAGCTTGATCGGGCCGACGTACAGCGTCTGAAGGATCAGCTACCGTCGTTACTCAAGCAGAACGCTGCGTCGGGTAGCAAAGGCGCAAACCTCACGACCTACTATCAGTTGTTCAATCGAATGCTGGACGAAGCACTTGAGAGCAAGCTGATTACCGAGGCGATCAAAGTCGCGACCTGCAATACAAAACACGCCGAAATCACCAAGCCATTTCTGGATAGCAATCTGAATCAGATGTTCTCAGGCTGGCCCTACAGAAAGTATCTCGCAGGCGACCTGCCGAAAATCAACCAGGACGCCAAGCCCTATCGGTTTTGGTTGCTCCCGCTTGGGCTCTATACCGGCGCGCGGCTTAACGAGCTCTGCCAGCTACGTGTGCATGATGTGATCCAGGATGTCCACGGCGTAGACCTTATCGATATCAACGATAATGGCTACAACAAGTCGTTGAAGACGGGGCCGTCGGCTCGGCAGATTCCAATCTGCTCGAAGCTAGTGGAGATGGGCTTTCTAAATTTCGTAGAAGAACGGCGCCAGGCCGATGGCAATGACGCTCTGCTTTTCAACGAGCTGAGCTTCGATCCAAAGCACCTATACTCCCGCGACCCAAGTCGGTTTTTCTGCGGGCCGTGCACGGGTACAGGATACATCGGTCAGCACTGTCCGCCGGCGGTTAATGGCGGGCTCAATTTTAAAAGTCTCCGTCGCTCGTTTGCCGTTCGGCTGGAACGGTCAGGCATATCTCCATCCACGATCGCCTATCTGCTCGGCCATGAGGGTGGTGCACCAGAAGTCACAGCAGACCATTACCCGGAGCAGCCACTGAGTCTGAGATTACTGGAGCAGATGGAACGGGGACTGACATACAACGCACAGACCGAGCAGATCCGCTGGGAGCATTTTAAAAAGCTGCTCGCAAACCAAGCCGGACGCGGAAAGCGAGGAAGGAGAACTAAGCAAAAGCCTTGCTAGCGCGTAGCGTTCAAAACAATCATCGCCTGGAGATGATTATGAGACAGGATGAATAAAAGGCCGCAGCCAATCTGCGGCCTTTTTCGTTCTGAACACAACAGGAAAGAAACCGAATTTTCACGCAACTCCGGGCATCGCTTGCGGCGACGGTTGGCACGCCCTATCGCTGAGCACAGTCCACCATCGAAGAACTTGCATCCGCTGCGACGAGAATTCCGTGACAGTCGGCTGCTGCCACACAAATTTCAGTTGAAGCGTGGGCGCTTTGGCATCAGACCGGACACCGCTTCATAACGCCACTGTGACAGACACACGGCACGGTCACCCGGCGCATCGACACTCACTAACTGCCGCAAGCCCTACGAGTGACACGGCGAGACTGCAGCACTCGAGTCATGTGACATGGCGGTCGTAAGACAAGTGTGCCGCAGTGATCGGGCTTATGATTGGCGGTTGCAGGAGCTGAGCGCAACACGGTTATTGAATTGAAGCC
>NZ_JXXD01000210.1 GCF_000935215.1 Stutzerimonas stutzeri | reverse complement strand
CGGCTTGCTGCGGCAGGTTGTGCCAAAGCGCGCCATCCTCGACGCTGGCGGTTCGCGCTTGTACGTCACGAAGGACGGTTCACCGACACGCCACCCGGCTTCGCTATGGAGCATCCACGCCACGCCTCAAGCCCGTCGCCGCAATCTGCGGCAAGAGGCGTTCTCGCTTGTCGTTGGGGTGTTGGCCTTGCCCGCGTCAGGGCGCAAGCCGGGGAAACCGTCACGCGGGGATGCCAAGTCGGCCACGTCTCCATTCGGGAGCGGGCGGCCGGTGCGTCCTTGGCTTGTCGTGAATCCTGGCGAGGGAACGGCTGTGCCTTGGGCTTCATGGCCGCAACCTTCCAGCGAAAACAATTTCCCCTGCGCTGCGCGCATTCCTCGCGGGACAAATTCTTTTCGCTTCCAGGCTCTCCACGGTGTTGCGACCGCTGCGCGGTGCGGCCAGCCCATCCCCCGCCGGCCGGATCACAACAAGGACGCACTGGCGCGACCTTGTTCAACCCGAAAGGAGAAACATCATGGCTAACATCGGCACCTTCACCGCAGAGAAAGACGGCTTCACCGGCACGCTCCGCACCCTGACGCTCAACGTCAAGGTCAAGCTGGTTCCCAACGACAAGGGCGACACCGAGAACGCTCCCGACTTCCACCTTCAGGCGGCAGGCCACGAGATCGGCGCGGCGTGGAAGAAAACCAGCCAGGCCGACCGTCCGTACCTGTCGGTTTCGCTCGATGACCCTTCGTTCCCGGCGACGGTCTATGCCCGCCTGATCGAGAACGAGGACGGCACGCACGACCTGATCTGGTCGCGCAGCAAGCCCACGGCGGCCTGACGGCCGCCCACCGCGCCCCGCCCATTGCGGCGGGGCGCCGTGCTGCTGGCGCAGCACGTCACGCACGCGCCTACGGCGTGTCGCGCTCCTTCAACACCGCCTCCAGCTCCTGCCGCACCTGCGCCAGAAGCTGATCGGTCTTGCGCGTGCTGTCGCCGGCATAGGCCAGCGTCAGCAGCGTGAGCGGATGCACGTCCATGACCTCGCACAGCTCGGTCAGCTTGTGCATGGTCGGGCTTTTCAAGTCGCGCTCCAGCGAACTCATATAGGTGCGGCTGGACACGTCGGAGAACGCTTCCTGGCTCAAGCCGCGCGCTTTCCTGACCGTCCGTATGGCCGTCGCCAATGAGTGTTTCGCTGCCACCAACTTGGTTTCCCCGTAAAAACCAAGATGACAGCCCATTGCACCCAATAGGGCTACAATCTAAAGTGTTCATTCGTGGCTGAAAGGCCCGCTTTCGTGCTTTTACGGAAATCCGCAGATGCGGATTCCGACAGAACCGGGGAATCGCATCCGTGTCTTTCCGGCTTTCTACAATTCCGCTTGTGCGCTTCCGTTCTTCTACGGATGCGATGGTTTGCGCATCGGTGCTTGCGCACGGATGCACGGATACGGTTCGGCGGTTCTGCGCTTCGGCACAAAAGCGCATCCGCGCATCCTCGGCTTCGTGGGGATTCCGACCATGACCCTGCCGCTTGTCACCGCCGATGAACGCGCCCGGCTGCTGGCCCACGGCGCGGCACGCGCTGCCGGCCAGCACCTCGATCCGCTGCCCGTGGTGCGGCTGTTCACGCCGGACGCGCACGCGACCTGGCTGCTGGTGTCGCTCGATCCTGCGGATGGCGACACGGCCTATGGCCTGATTGACCTCGGCATCGGGATGCCGGCGCTGGGCACGGTCAAGGTGTCCGACCTGGCCGGTATCGTCGGCCCGCGCAAGCTGCCGGTGCGACGGGATCGGTACTTCCAGGCGGCACGCCCGCTGTCGGAGTATGTCCGGCTGGCCCAGGAGAACGGCTCGATCACGGACTGATCGAACCGTGCGCGGCTTGCCGCGACAGGTCGGCGCAGCCCGTCCAGCCGGGGCGCATTGTGACTATTTCGGTCTTAGTCGAGACCGCGGGGGTCTGATTCCGCACTCTTGCACCGAAGCGGTGCGACTGTGTTGGAAACAGTCACGATCTTTGCCGCGGGCTGCGGCACGGTGTCCAGTGCTGCGCACCAATTTCCGGCGGTGCAGCCGTCGCATTCAGACGATTTTGGCAATGCACCGGAGCGAATCGGTCTTGACACTGCAAGTTACAGCTTACCCCGATCTTGATGGCAGTTTGATGTTGAAACGGTAGCTCCCGCAAGCCGAAATCCATAGCGACGTTCCTGCTGATCGACAGGAGGTTGCGTCATGGCTGATTCGAGCGCCGCACACTGGTATCCGACCGCCGCGTATCTCTACACGCTGCATCTCGATGGCCCCGCGCTGGCTTGGGAGTACCTGCGCCGGAATCCCGACTACCGGCGCGACTGGCTGCGCCGACGCCGCCGGCCGGACGCGGCGCATGCTTGGGGCCTGCGCCTGCTGGAAGATCCGGCCCTGGATGCGCGCGACGCGCATCCGGCTTGGTTCCCCGATTACGACGCCGTGGTGCAGCTTTATCCCGATGCCGATCCGCCGCCCGATGCCTATGCCTTCGAGTTCTGGCGCGTCCCCGGTCGCAAGCACCTGATCCACGATGGCAAGCGCTTGGTGCTGGTGTCGCGCTGGCCCGGCTGCTGCATGCGGCTCGCGCTGGCGCCGGACCTGGAAGACGGCATGGCCTATCTCTACGCCACCCGCGCCTGCGCCACGCCCTGCGCGCGCTATCGCACACTCGCAGCCGAGCTGGATGCGCTGTCTGCCGCGAC
>NZ_JXXD01000021.1 GCF_000935215.1 Stutzerimonas stutzeri | reverse complement strand
CGACCTGTCCATTGCCCTGGGCATCCTCGCCGCCAGCGGTCAGCTGCCGGCCGAGCGGCTCGACAACCTGGAATGCCTCGGCGAACTGGCACTGTCCGGCGCCTTGCGCCCGGTCCAGGGAGTCCTGCCGGCTGCCCTCGCCGCTCGAGCGGCAGGGCGCGCGCTGCTGGTGCCACGGGCCAACGCCGAGGAAGCCAGCCTGGCTTCGGGGCTCACCGTCTATGCCGCCGAGCACTTGCTCGAGGTCGCTGCGCACTTCAACGGCATCACGCCGCTCGAACCCTATGTGGCCCAGGGCCTGCTACGACAGATTCAGCCTTACCCCGACCTGGCCGACGTGCAAGGTCAGCAGGCCGCCAAGCGCGGGCTGCTGATCGCCGCGGCTGGCGCGCACAACCTGCTGTTTTCCGGCCCGCCAGGCACCGGCAAGACGCTGCTGGCCAGCCGCCTGCCCGGTCTCTTGCCGCCGCTGGACGAACAGGAAGCGCTGGAAGTCGCCGCCATCCATTCGGTGGCCAGTCACAGCCCTCTCGAGCATTGGCCGCAGCGGCCGTTTCGGCAGCCCCATCACAGTGCATCCGGCCCGGCGCTGGTCGGTGGCGGCAGTCGCCCGCAGCCGGGGGAGATCACCCTGGCGCACCAGGGCGTACTGTTTCTCGATGAGCTGCCGGAGTTCGACCGCAAGGTACTCGAGGTCTTGCGTGAACCGCTCGAGTCGGGGCATATCGTCATCGCTCGGGCACGCGACAAGGTGCGTTTTCCGGCGCGTTTCCAGCTGGTGGCGGCGATGAATCCCTGCCCCTGTGGCTACCTCGGTGATCCCAACGGGCGCTGCCGCTGCACGCCGGACCAGATCCAGCGCTATCGCAACAAGCTCTCCGGCCCGCTGCTCGACCGCATCGACCTGCACCTGACCGTTGCGCGCGAGGCCACGGCCCTCAACGCCCCGCCGCAGACGGGCCAGAGCAGTGCCGTACTCGCCGACCAGGTAGCCCAGGCGCGGCAGCTGCAACTCGCCCGTCAGGGCTGCGCCAATGCCTTTCTCGACCTCGCCGGATTGCGCAGCCATTGCCAGCTCGGCACCGAGGATCAGGCCTGGCTGGAGCGCGCCTGCGAACGCCTGGCGCTGTCGCTGCGCGCAGCGCACCGCCTGCTCAAGGTGGCGCGCACCCTCGCCGATCTGGAACAGGCCGAGCGAATCAGCCGCCAGCACCTCGCCGAAGCCCTGCAGTACCGGCCCGGCAGTCAAGGCTGAGCCTGCTCTAGCACGGGCTTCGGGTCGCATCGATCAGCGGCGGACAACGGGCATCCTTTGCGGTCTGTGTTAAGTTGGATGGCTTTCGCCACAGGCGGCCACTCCCCAGAAACAACCCGAAGGAGCGCAGCATGGAGGCAAAACAGCCCTCGTCGTCCCACCTCAACGCCCCGGTCTTCTACGGCTCGGCGGTCATCATCCTGGCGCTGGTGATCTACAGCGTCGCGTTCCAGAGCCATGCGCAAACGCTGTTTGGCGATACCCAGGCCTGGATCATCGCCAACGTCAGCTGGCTCTACATCCTCGCCGTTGCACTCATCCTGCTCATGGTGGTGCTGCTGGCGTTCAGTCGTTACGGCGACATCAAGCTCGGGCCGGATCACAGCGAACCGGATTACAGCGCCCTGACCTGGTTCGCCATGCTGTTCTCCGCCGGCATGGGCATCGGCCTGATGTTTTTCGGCGTCGCCGAGCCGGTGATGCACTTCCTCTCACCCCCGGTGGGCGAAGGCGGCACCAGCGCGGCCGCCTATGAGGCGATGAAGATCACCTTCTTCCACTGGGGCCTGCATGCCTGGGCGATCTACGCCATCGTGGCGATGATCCTGGCCTACTTCGCCTACCGCCACGGCCTGCCACTCACCCTGCGCTCGGCGCTCTACCCGCTGATCGGCGAGCGCATCTATGGGCCGATCGGCCATGCCGTGGACATCTTCGCCATCATTGGCACGGTGCTCGGGGTCGCCACCTCACTGGGCCTCGGCGTCACCCAGATCAACACCGGGCTGAACCACCTGTACGGCCTGCCGGTATCCGTGCCGGTGCAGATCGGTCTGATCATCGCCACCACGCTGCTGGCGACGATTTCGGTGGTCACCGGCCTGGACAAGGGCGTGCGCCGGCTGTCGGAGCTGAACCTGACGCTGGCGGCGCTGCTGTTGCTGATGGTGCTGATCGCGGGGCCGACGGTGTTCATCCTGCAGACTTTCGTGCAGAACACCGGCAGCTACCTGTCGGATATCGTCAACAAGACCTTCAACCTCTATGCCTACGAGCCGAACGACTGGATCGGCGGCTGGACGCTGTTCTACTGGGGCTGGTGGCTGGCCTGGTCGCCCTTCGTCGGCCTGTTCATCGCGCGCATCTCGCGCGGCCGGACGATTCGCGAGTTCGTCACCGGCGTGCTGCTGGTGCCGACTGCATTCACCCTGCTGTGGATGACCGTGTTCGGTGACACCGCGATCCACATGATCCTCTGGGAACATGTCTCCAGCCTCGGTGAAGCCATCGAGCAGGACAGTTCGCTGGCCCTGTTCGCCTTCCTCGAGCACTTCCCCTTCTCGGGCTTCATCTCGCTGATCGCGATCATCATGGTGGTGGTGTTCTTCGTCACATCAGCGGACTCCGGCGCGTTGGTGGTGGACATGCTTGCCTCCGGCGGCCAGCAGGGCACTCCGGTCTGGCAACGCATCTTCTGGGCCGCATCCATGGGCGGGGTGGCCATCGCACTGCTGCTCGCCGATGGCCTGACCGCGCTGCAGACGGCAACCATCGCCAGCGCCCTGCCCTTCACCATCGCGCTGCTCTGTTCGATGTGGGGTCTGCTCAAGGCGCTGCGCCTGGATGCCACGAAGCAGGGGCTGCGCTACCAGGCCCTGAGCACCTCGCCCAGCGCACCGCGCAGTGCCGGTGGCTGGCAACGTCGCCTGCGTACGCTGATGCTGTTCCCGCGACGCGCCCATGTGGTGCGCTTCATCACCGAAGTGGTGCGTCCGGCCTACGAGGACATCGCCGAGGAAATGCGCAAGCAGGGCTATGCGGTGGACATCAGCGAAGGTGATGATCGTCGCTTGCGCTTCGAGATCACCCACGAAGGCGAGCCAGACTTCATCTACGAAGTGCGCCCGCGGGCCTACGCCATGCCGAGTTTCGTCGCCACCAGCGAGGACGACGAGCGCGAGGAGCGCAAGTACTTCCGCGCCGAGGTGCATCTCAAGGAAGGCGGCCAGGATTATGACGTGATGGGCTGGAGCCGCGAGGACGTCATCAGTGACATCCTCGGCCAGTACGAGAAGCACATGCACTTCCTGCACATGGTTCGCTGAAGCCGAGCTGCGTCCTGGCGCCGGCCAGGACGCGGTCGATCAGTGCGCCACGCCGGCTGCCAGTCGCTCGGCGCTCATGAAATGCAGCAGCTCGGCCAGCGGCAACGGCTGGCTGACCAGATAGCCCTGCACCTGCTGCGCGCCGAACTGGCGCAGCAGCTCGAGCTGCTCGGTGGTCTCGACACCCTCGGCCACCACATCCAGATCGAGGTTGTGCGCCAGGCCGACCATCGCCTGCACCAGCTGCGACTTCTCGGGCCGCACGACCATGCCGGCGACGAAACTCTTGTCGATCTTCAGCAGGGTGATCGGCAGGCTGGACAGGTGCACGAACGACGAGAAGCCGGTGCCGAAATCGTCCAGCGAAAAGCGCACGCCGAGCTCGCCCAGCGCATGCATGGCGCTCTGTACCTGCTCGCTGCGGCGCATCACCGCGGTTTCGGTGAGTTCGAATTCCAGCCAGTGCGGGTCGATGCCGCGCTCGTCGATCAGCCGGTTGAGCGTCGGCAGCAACTGACTGTCCTGAAACTGGCGGAACGACAGGTTGATCGCCATGTGCAGTGAATCCGCGCCGCCCTCATGCAGGCTTTGCAGATCGCGCAGCGCGCGGGCGATCACCCAGTAGCCGAGCGGCACGATCAGGCCGCTCTCCTCAGCCATGGGGATGAAGGCATCCGGCCCCAGCAGCCCTCTTTCCGGGTGCAGCCAGCGCACCAGTGCCTCCAGTCCGACGATGCGCCCGCTTTCCAGGCACAGCCTCGGCTGGTAGTGCAGCTCCAGCTCACCGCGACGCAACGCACGGCGCAGCTCGCCTTCCTGATCGGCGAGGCTGCGCGCGCTGCGGCTGACCTGTTCATCGTAGAAACACCAGGTGCAGCCCTGGGCCGCCTTGGCCTGGCGCATGGCGATCTGCGCGTGCCAGAGCAGCGGATCGGCGTCGATCCCCTCGCTAGCACGCGCCAGCCCGACGCTGCAGCCGAGCATCAGGCTCTCGCCCTCCACCCAGTAAGGCTCCGCCAGTGCTTCGACGATGCGATCGGCGACCGCCACAGCGCGTTCCGGATCGTCGCGGGTATCGAGCAGCAGGGCGAACTCGTCGCCGCCCAGCCGCGCCAGCATGTCACCGACCTCCAGCTGCGCCTTGAGCCGCGCCACCACCTGCAGGATCAGGCGATCCCCGGCCTGGTGGCCGAGGGCATCGTTGACGTGGCGGAAGTTGTCGAGATCGAGATAGCCAAGCACCAGGTCCTGCTCCTGATGTTCGGCCAGGGCATCGAACAGCAGCGCCTGGAAGCCCTGGCGGTTGACGATGCCGGTATGCGGGTCCTGCTCGGCCAGCCTTTGCAAGGTTCCCTGCAGGTTGCAGCGCTCGCGCACATAGCGCAGGCAGCGGCGCAACACCTCGGCACTGAGCTGGTCGCCCACCAGCCAGTCGACCGCGCCTTCCGGCATCTGCGTCGGTTCGTCGTCGAGCAGCAGGATCAGCGGCCAGGGGAAGCGTTCGGCGAGCGCCTGGCATTCCGGTGTCGCCAGCAGCAGGCAGGGCGTTTCCAGATACGCGCTGGCCGTGTCCCAATCCGCCGCAATGATCAGCCGTTCCTTGCTATGCGAGCCCTGCAGGCAGGCGCGCAGGCGCTCGGCCCATTCGGGTCGATCAGCCAACAGCAACAGCGGCATGGACTGAGCGGGCGCTGGCAAGCGGCCTCCGGACTCGGTGATTTGCAAGACGGGCGCTACACGCCCGATTTCCCGCACAGCCCTATGCAAACGCCCTGCCTCCTGCAGCGCGCACAAGACTAATCCATTATTTAGATCAGCCAAGCCCCAACGGCGACGATCGGTGATTTATTGAACCTGCAACGGGCCAGCATCGGCGCGGCAGCCTGTTAAACTCCCGCCCCCGCTTCGAATGACCTGAACACCATGTCCCGACTCAACCCTCGGCAGCAGGAAGCCGTGAACTACGTCGGCGGCCCACTTCTGGTGCTCGCCGGTGCCGGCTCCGGCAAGACCAGCGTGATCACCCGCAAGATCGCCTATCTGGTGCAGCATTGCGGCATCCAGGCCCGCCACATCGTCGCCATGACCTTCACCAACAAGGCCGCGCGCGAGATGAAGGAGCGCGTCGGCAGCCTGCTCAAGGGCGCCGAGGCACGTGGCCTGACCGTGTCCACCTTCCACAACCTGGGCATGAACATCATCCGCAAGGAATACGCGCGGATGGGCTACAAGCCCGGCTTCTCGATCTTCGATGACGGCGATATCAAAGCGCTGCTCACCGACATCATGCAGAAGGAATATTCCGGGGACGATGGTGCCGACGAAATCAAGAACTACATCGACAGCTGGAAGAACGACCTGATCCTGCCCGACGAAGCCCTGGCCAACGCACGCAACCCCAAGGAGCAGACCGCCGCCATCGTCTATCTGCACTACCAGCGCACGCTCAAGGCGTACAACGCGGTGGACTTCAACGACCTGATCCTGCTGCCGGTGAAACTCTTCCAGGAGCACGCCGACATCCTGGAGAAGTGGCAGAACCGCATCCGCTACCTGCTGGTGGACGAATATCAGGACACCAACGCCAGCCAGTACCTGCTGGTCAAGTTGCTGGTGGGCATGCGCAACCAGTTCACCGTGGTCGGTGACGACGACCAGTCGATCTACGCCTGGCGCGGCGCGCGTCCGGAAAACCTGATGCTGCTGAAGGAGGACTACCCCTCGCTGAAGGTGGTGATGCTGGAGCAGAACTACCGCTCCACCAGCCGCATCCTCAAGTGCGCCAACATCCTCATCGCCAACAACCCGCACGTGTTCGAGAAGCAGCTGTGGTCGGAGATGGGTCATGGCGACGAGATCCGCGTGATCCGCACGCGCAACGAGGACGCCGAGTGCGAGCGCGTGGCGCTTGAAATCCTCACCGAACACCTGCGTACTCAGCGCCCCTACAGCGACTTCGCCATCCTCTACCGCGGCAACTACCAGGCCAAGCTGATGGAGCTGAAGCTGCAGCACCACCAGATTCCCTATCGCCTGTCCGGCGGCACCAGCTTCTTCGCCCGCCAGGAGGTGAAGGACCTGATGAGCTACTTCCGCCTGCTGGTCAACCCGGACGACGACAACGCCTTCCTGCGGGTGATCAACGTGCCGCGCCGCGAGATCGGCTCTACCACCCTGGAGAAGCTCGGCAACTACGCCAGCGAGCGCGGCATCAGCATGTACGCCGCCGCTGACGAGATCGGCCTCGGCGCCCATCTGGACAGCCGCTACGCCGAGCGTCTGTCGCGCTTCAAGCACTGGATGGACAACGTGCGCCAGCAGTGCGCGCAGAACGACCCGATCGCCGCCATCCGCAGCATGGTGATGGACATCGACTACGAGAACTGGCTCAGGCAGAACGCCTCCAGCGACAAGGTGGCCGACGCGCGCATGGGCAACGTCTGGTTTCTCGTCGACGCGCTGAAGAGCACGCTGGACAAGGACGAAGACGGCGACATGACCATCGAGGACGCCATCGGCAAGCTGGTGCTGCGCGACATGCTCGAGCGTCAGCAGGAAGAGGAAGAAGGTGCCGAAGGCGTGCAGATGATGACCATGCACGCCTCCAAGGGCCTGGAATTTCCCTCGGTGTACATCATCGGCTTCGAGGAAGAAATCCTGCCGCACCGTTCCAGCATCGAGGCCGACACCATCGAGGAAGAGCGGCGCTTGGCCTATGTCGGCATCACCCGTGCCAAGCGCAACCTGGCGCTGACCTTTGCCGCCAAGCGCAAGCAGTACGGCGAGGTGATCGACTGCACGCCGAGCCGCTTCCTCGACGAGCTGCCGCCGGAGGATCTGGTCTGGGAAGGCCAGGAAGACGCGCCGGTGGAGGTCAAGGCCGCGCGCGGCAACGACGCCCTGGCGGCGATGCGGGCGATGCTCAAGCGCTGACGCCACGTCCTTCTTTTCGAGGGGCATTCAGCACCGGTTTGTATCCCGTAACCCAACCGCGGCATGCTTTGCCGATTGCGGTTTCTGGAGGGATTCGATGTACCACGGCGAACGCTTCAATGCCTGGACGCACCTGGTCGGTGCTGCGCTGGCGTGTCTCGGCGCGATCTGGCTGCTGGTCCTCGCCGCACTCGACGGCTCGCCGCTGAAGATCGTCAGCGTGGCGATCTACGGCCTCAGCCTGATCCTGCTCTACAGCATATCGACGCTGTACCACAGCCTGCGCGGGCGGGCGAAGGTGGTCATGCGCAAGCTCGATCACCTGTCGATCTATCTGCTAATCGCCGGCAGCTACACGCCGTTCTGCCTGGTCACTCTGGCCGGGCCTTGGGGCTGGACGCTGTTCGGCATCGTCTGGGGCCTCGCCGTGATCGGCATGCTGCAGGAGATCAAGCCGCGCTCCGAGGCGCGCGTGCTGTCACTGGTGATCTACGCGGTGATGGGCTGGATCGTGCTGGTGGCGGTCAAGCCGCTGCTGGCGGCGCTCGGCGGTGCCGGCTTCGCCTGGCTGCTGGCCGGCGGCATCTGCTACACGGTGGGCATCGTGTTCTTCGTCTTCGACGACCGTTTCCGCCACTGGCATGGCATCTGGCACATCTTCGTGATGGTTGGCAGCCTGCTGCACTTCATTGCGATTCTGTTCTACGTGATCTGACTCAGCGCGGCTCCAGCGCCGCCGCGCTGCCGAGCACCGCCTCCAGTTCGCTCGCCGCGGCGCGCAGCCGTGGCACGAACTCCAGCAGCTGCGCCATCGAGCAGCGAATCACCGGCGCATGGCTGAACAGGCAGGCCAGCAGCTCGCCGTCGGCATCCCGCACCGGCACCGCACAGGCGACCATGCCGTCGATGAACTCCTCGCAATCGGTGCCGAGCTGCTCTTCACGCACCCGCGCCAGATCGTCACGCAGCGCGCTGAGGTTAGTCAGCGTGTTGCGCGCCATCCGTTGCAGCGGCAGGCGCGGCAGCACCCGCTCCAGTTGCTCCGGCGGCAGCGAGGCCAGATAGAGCTTGCCGCTGGCGGTGCACCAGAGCGGCGTGTGGCTGCCGATCGGCAGGTTGATCTGCAGCGGCCAGTTGGTCTGCACCCGGTCGAAATAGAGCATGTCCAGCCCATCCGGGATGGCCAGCCCGCAGGTTTCACCGATGGCTTCGGAGAGCTGGCGCAGGATCGCCTGGCGCAGCGCCTTGTGCCGGCTGCTGCGCAGGATGTTCAGCGCCGCAACGTGCAGGCGCTCGCCCGGCAACAGCCCACCGCGCAGGCCGAACTGCAGGAAGCCTTCCTTTTCCAGCGTCTGCACCAGCCGGTGCGCGCTGGCCTTGGGAATGTCCAGCCGTTCGGCCAGGGCCGTCGGGCTGAGCGGCTCCTTCGCCGCAGCAACCGCCTCGATGATTTCCAGCACGCGGGTGATGGAGGAGCCTTTCTCGCGGGGAATGCTGCGCATCGTCTGCCTTGTCGTTCAATGAGATGAGCGCCCCGCAGGGCGCGCACGAGTGTAGCGACCGGCACCGTCTGTGCAACGTTGCCGCGCGGGTTACTTCATGGTCGGCATGGCGAACTCGGCACCGGCGCGGATACCGGTGGGCCAGCGGCGGGTCACGGTCTTCATGCGGGTGAAGAAGCGCACCCCATCCGGGCCGTGCATGTTCAGCGGACCGAATACCGAGCGCTTCCAGCCGCCGAAGCAGTGGAAGGCCATGGGCACGGGGATTGGCACGTTGACGCCGACCATACCGACCTTGACGTTTTCCTCGAACTGCCGCGCGGTGTCGCCGTCGCGGGTGAAGATCGAGGTGCCATTGCCGTATTCATGGTCGTTGATCAGTTGCAGCGCCTCGTCGAAGCTCTTCACCCGCACCACAGCCAGCACCGGACCGAAGATTTCCTCACGGTAGATGCGCATGCTCGGCGTGACACGGTCGAACAGCGTCGGGCCGACATAGAAGCCGTTCTCATGGTCCTCGACCTTGATGCCGCGGCCGTCGCAGACCAGCGTTGCACCCTCCTCCACACCCAGATCGATGTAGCCGCTGACCTTCTGCTGGTGCTCGCGGGTCACCAGCGGGCCCATGTGCGGCTCAGGCTCGACGCCCAGACCCGGGCCGGTACGCATCTGGCTGATTTCACCTTTGAGCATCTCGACCAGCTTGTCAGCCACCTCGTCACCAACGCACACCGCCACCGAGATCGCCATGCAGCGCTCGCCGGCCGAGCCGTAGGCCGCGCCCATCAGCGAGCTGACCACCTGCTGCGGATCGGCATCGGGCATCACCACCATGTGGTTCTTCGCCCCGCCCAGGGCCTGGCAGCGCTTGCCGTGGGCCGAGGCGGTGGCATAGATGTATTCGGCGATCGGCGTCGAGCCGACGAAGCTGACCGATTGCACGCGCTCATCGGTGAGCAGCACGTCCACCGCTTCCTTGTCGCCGTTGACGATGTTCAGCACACCGGCCGGCAGCCCCGCCTCGGCCAGCAGCTCGCCGATCAGCATCGTCGCGCTGGGGTCCTTTTCCGAGGGCTTCAAGACGAAGGTGTTACCGCAGGCGATGGCCACCGGCAGCATCCACAGCGGCACCATGGCCGGGAAGTTGAACGGGGTGATGCCGGCGCAAACGCCGAGCGGCTGCATCAGCGAGTTGGAGTCGATGTCGCGGCCGACATTGGAGGAGAACTCGCCCTTGAGCAGATGCGGGATGCCGCAGGCGAACTCCACCACTTCCAGCCCGCGGGTGACTTCACCCTGGGCGTCGGAGAAGACCTTGCCGTGCTCGCTGGTGATCAAGCGGGCGACGTCGTCACGACGTTTTTCGAGCAGCTCCTTGAAACGAAACATGACCCGCGCGCGCACCAGCGGCGGCGTCTTCGACCAGCCTTCGAAGGCGGCCTGGGCGGCGGCGATGGCTTCGCGGGTCTCGTCCGCCGAGGACAGCGAAACATACAGCCGCGGCTCGCCGGTGGCCGGATTGTAGACGGTGGCGTGGCGCTCGGAGCGGCCAGCAACGGCCTCATTGTTGATCAGGTTGCCGAGGGTCTGCATGGCTTCACTCCTGGTTCCAGACGGTTTCGTAGAGGTCGATGATTTCCGCTTCCGTGGGTACGCGCGGGTTGTTGCCGGGCGAGCCGGAGGCCAGCGCCTGGCGCGCCATGGTCTCGCGCAATTCGAAGAAGCGTTCGCGGGCGATGCCGAACTGTTCCGGGCTCGGCACTTTCAGTTCCTGATTGATTGCGCGCAGCTCGGCGAGCAGCTTGTCGTTCGCCACCTCGACGCTGTCGGTCTGCGCGGCGACGCCCACCGCCCGCGCGCAATCGGCGTAGCGCTCCGGCGCGGCGGGAATCGAGAAGGCGGTGATAGCCGGCAGCAGCATGGCGTTGGACAACCCATGCGGCACATGGAAGAAGGCGCCGATCGGCCGGCTCATGCCGTGCACCAGCGCCACCGAGGCGTTGGAGAAAGCGATCCCGGCCAGGGTCGCGCCAAGCATCATCGCCTCGCGCGCGGCGCGGTTGCCCGGCTCGTGGAAGGCCGCGCGCAGGTTCGGTGCCAGCAGACGCATGGCTTCAAGCGCCTGGGCATCGCTGTAGAGGCTGGCCTTGCGGCTGACATAGGCCTCGATCGCGTGGGTCAAGGCGTCGATACCGGTATCGGCGGTGACCCGCGGCGGCAGCGAGAGGGTCAGCTCGTAGTCGATCAGCGCGGCGATGGGCATGAAGCCGAGGCCCGCGCAGAGCATTTTCTCGTCACTGGTTTCGTCGGTGATGATGGTGAAGCGCGTCGCCTCCGAGCCGGTGCCGGCGGTGGTGGGGATGGCGATCAGCGGCAGGCCGGCTTGGCTGACATCGCGTGGGAAGCGGTAGTCGCGCATCTCGCCGCCGAACTTGCCGAGGATGCCGATGGCCTTGGCCGAATCGATCGGGCTGCCGCCGCCGAGGGCGACGATGGAGTCGAAGTCGCCCTGACGGACCATTTCCACGCCCGCTCGAATCGAAGCAGCGGTCGGTTCGGGCAGGGTATCGGCGAAGCACTGGCTGGCGATGCCGGCCTCTTCCAGCTGACCGGCGATACGGGCGACATAGCCCAGCTCGACCATCATGCGGTCGGTGACGATCAGCGGGCGATTGCAGCCCAGCTCCTTCAGCACGCGGGCGAGTTGCTGGCTGGCGCCAGCGCCGACTTCCATCAGGCGCGGCAGAACGATGCGATGACTCATGGGCACTCTCCGAAAATGGACTGCCTGACGAGCTGGCAGCTTCTTATTTTGAGACTCAATGTCTCACTATGCACTGGAGAGTAGGTAGAGCAGGCAGCCGCCGTCAACCCGAAACGAGACCTTTCGTCTCAGGATCAGGGATGTGCTTATTGGAAAACAGGATCAGCGTGCGTTCAGACGATCGCGAAGCTGAGTCGATTGCTGGCGAAGGCGTTCACAAGCGGACTGCACATCGGCCCGCGCCTGGGCATCCAGCTCGTCCATATCAGCCTCTACATTGAGCAGCACGGCGTCGACGCAGGCGCTCAGCAACAACACCGCCGCCTCGACATCACAGCGCAGCGACGGCTCGACCATCGGCAAGGCGCGCTCGGCGATGCCCAGCGCCTCGACGCAGGCATGCGCCGTCGCCAGCGGCACCGCGCATGCCTGCCGCGACAATTCGGGCGCTCGACCCTCGTTGTCCTTCAGATATTCGGAGAAGACCGCCACGTCGTCGTCGGCAAAGGCGCCAGGACGACCCAGCAGCGAGCGGGCGTCGGCCAGCAGCGCGTTACAGGAGGCATCGCCATGCGCCGCGCTGACCCGCAGCGCCTTGACGATCAGCGCCACGGCCAAGTCAGCCGTGATTGCGGTAACCGCACCGCAGCCGGGCAACGCACGCTCGGCCACGGAATGGCGAAACTGCGCGAGGCTCAGCTGCCAGAGCCCCTGCCCCGCGCCCGGCCGGTCGGTTTCGCCCATCAGGCCGACTTGGCGCCGTCCCAGTGCAGCAGCACATCGAGCATGCGGTTGGAGAAGCCCCACTCGTTGTCGTACCAGGCCATCACCTTGACCAGCTCGCCCTGCACGCGGGTCTGACTGAGGTCGGCAACGCAGGACGCCGGGTAGCCGTTGAAGTCGCAGGAGACCAGCGCTTCCTCATTGCACTCCATGACGCCGGCCGGCAGCTTCTGCGCCCCGGCACGCAGGATATCGTTGATCGCCTCGACGCTTTCCGGCGCGTTCTCGGCGATAAAGGTCAGGTCGACCAGCGAGACGTTCGGCGTCGGCACCCGCACCGAGAGGCCGTCCAGACGCCCGGCCAGCTCCGGCAGCACCAGACCGATGGCCTTGGCCGCACCGGTGGTGGACGGAATCATCGACAACGCCGCGGCGCGCGCGCGGTAGAGGTCACTGTGCGCCTTGTCCAAGAGGTTCTGGTCGTTGGTGTAGGAGTGCACGGTGTTGAGCAGGCCCTGGCGGATGCCGACCGCCTCGTGCAGCACCTTGGCCAGCGGCGCCAGGCAATTGGTGGTGCAGGAGGCATTGGAGACGACGCGCTGATCGCCGAGCAGCTGGTGATTCACGCCGTAGACGACGGTCAGGTCGCCGCCATCGAGCGGGTGCGAGGCGAATACGCGACCGGCCCCGGCCTGCAGGTGCTGCTCGATGAGCGCTCGCTTCTTGAATTTGCCGGTGCACTCGAGCTCCACGTCGACGCCCAATTCCTTCCACGGCAGCTTGGTCGCATCCCGCTCAGCCAGCAGGCGGATCGCCTGGCCACGCACCACCATCGATTCGCCTTGCAGCTCTACCGGCTCGGGGAAACGACCGAAGGTCGAATCGAAGCGGGTCAGATGCACCAGCGTCTTGTGGTCGCTGAGATCGTTGATCGCGACCACCTGTACCCGATCCTGCAATCCACGCTCGAACAGCGCTCGTACGACGGCGCGGCCGATACGTCCATACCCGTTGATGGCAATACGTAGCATGCAAATCTCCTCGGAGGGGTTGAAAGTCTGTCGTTAGCTTAGGCGGAGTATCCACCCTTGCGTTCATCGCGGGCCGACCAGGATCAATTAACCGGCGAACCCATGTGCCGTTGGCCAGTCGTAAACCTGACAGAGCGGCCGTGCAGGATCGGCCGCGACCTGAGACGAATCAGGGGGTGTGAGGCATGAGCGAGACAACCCAAACACCGTGGTGGAAGGGCGCGACCGTTTATCAGATCTACCCGCGATCCTTTGCAGACAGCAACGGAGACGGCATCGGTGACCTCAATGGCGTGCTGCGCCATCTCGATCATCTGCAACAGCTGGGCGTCGATGCGCTGTGGTTGTCGCCGATCTTCCGCTCACCCATGGCCGATGCCGGCTACGACATCAGCGACTATTGCGATATCGATCCGCTGTTCGGTTCGCTGGCCGATATCGACCGGCTGATTACCGAAGCTCATGCCCGCGGTATCCGGGTGCTGCTGGACTTCGTGCCCAATCACACCTCCGATGAACACCCCTGGTTCGTCGAGTCGCGCAGCTCGCGGGACAATCCCAAGCGCGACTGGTACGTCTGGCGCGACCAGCCGAACAACTGGCGTGCTGCGCTGGGCGCGGGCAGCGCCTGGACCTGGGACGAGCACACCCAGCAGTACTACCTGCACCTGTTCCTCGCCAAGCAGCCGGACCTCAACTGGCGCAACCCCGAGGTGGTCGAGGCGATGCACGACGTGCTGCGCTTCTGGCTCGACCGCGACATCGACGGCTTTCGCATCGACGTCATCCACTGCACCGGCAAGGCCCCGAGCTTTGCTGACGACCCGCGCTGCCAGGCTGGCCAACCGCTCCCGGACTTCAACGATCAGCCCTACAGCCACGAAGTGCTGCGCGGTTTGCGCAAGCTCGTCGACAGCTATCCCGGCGACCGCATGCTGGTGGGTGAGGTGAACATTCGCTCCACCGAACGGGTGCTGCAGTACTACGGCGCTGGCGACGAGTTGCACCTGGCCTTCAACTTTAATCCGCTGGATGCGCCCTGGGACCCCGTGCTGTTTCGTACCTGCATCCGCGAGGTCGAGCACTGGCTGCAGCCGGCCGGTGCCTGGCCAACCTGGGTGCTCTCCAATCACGACAACGTGCGCCAGCGCAGCCGTTACCAGGGCTCCGAGCGCGCCGCCCGTGCCGCTGCGGTAATGCTGCTGACGCTGCGCGGTACGCCGTTCATCTATCAGGGTGAGGAATTGGGGCTGGAAGACGCGGTTATTACCGCCGAAACCCGAACCGATCCGGGCGGCCGTGACGGTTGCCGGGCCCCGATCCCCTGGCAGGCCGAACCACCACATGGCTGGCAAGGTGCAGAACCCTGGCTGCCCTTCCCGCCTGACGCCAACGAGCTGGCAGCCGAGCGGCAGACTGGTGAAGCGAACTCCATGTTCGCGCTCTACCAGCGCCTGCTCGCCGCGCGCAAGGCCAGCCCGGCGCTGCATCACGGCGATTTCGAAGAGTTGCCTTCGCACCCCGAAGTGCTTGCCTACCGCCGGAATTTCGGCGACGACCGCCGTCTGGTCTGCATCAACTTCTCCGACCAGCTCCACGCTCATCCGCACGCCGGCGAATGGCAGGTCGAGATCGCCAGCGACGGCATCGGTGAAGGCGATCCCTACAACGGCACCCTTAACCCAGGGCAGGCCGTCGTGCTGCGCCCAACGGAGAACTGAGCATGCGTCCACTCTGGTACCGCAACGCGGCGATCTATCAGATCGATCCCACCCTGTTTCGTGACAGCAACGGGGACGGCTGCGGCGATCTGCGCGGCATCACCGAGCGCCTCGACTACATTCGCGGCCTCGGCTGCACGGCCGTATGGCTCATGCCATTCTATCAGTCGCCCTTCGAGGATGCCGGCTACGACATCACCGACCATCTACAAGTAGACAAACGCTTCGGCGATCTGGCCGACATCGTCGCTCTGTTGGAGAAGGCCGAAGAGCTGGGCCTGCACGTCATCATCGAGCTGGTAGTGCAGCACACGTCGATCCAGCACAAGTGGTTTCAGGAGGCGCGCCGCGACCGCGAGTCGCCCTATCGCGACTACTACATATGGGCCGACGAGCCGGACGATTTCATGGAGCCGATCTTCCCGACGGTCGAGGACAGCATCTGGACCTGGGACGAGGAAGCCGGCCAGTACTACCGCCATCTGTTCTACAAGCACGAGCCGGATCTTGACCTGACCAGCCCGAAGGTCATCCACGAGATCGAGCGGATCATGTCGTTCTGGCTGCGGCTGGGTGTCTCCGGTTTCCGCATCGACGCCGCGGTACACATGGTGCGTCAGGCAGGCGGCGGCGAACTGGAAAAGGGCTACTGGCTGCTCGAGCACATGCGCGATTTCGTGACCATGCGCCGGCCTGAGACCGTGCTGCTCGGCGAGATCGACACCGACCCGGAAAAGTACGTCGAATACTTCGGCGACGAGGCCGATCGCGTCACCCTGCTGCTGGACTTCTGGACCAACAACCACCTGTTCCTCGCACTGGCGCGCCAGCAGGCCGAGCCTTTGGTTCGCGCCCTGAACAGCCAACCGCTGCCACCGAGCCATTCGCAGTACGCGCTGTGGATTCGCAACCACGACGAGCTGAGCCTCGATCGGCTGGAAGAGGATGAGCGCAAAGAGGTGATGGACACCTTCGCCCCCGACGAGAACATGCGCGCCTACGATCGCGGCATTCGCCGGCGGCTTGCGCCGATGCTCGACGGCGACGAGCGACGCATCGCGGCCACTCATGCGTTGCTGTTCTCGCTGCCCGGCACGCCGATCATCCGCTACGGCGAGGAAATCGGCATGGGCGATGACCTCGACCGCCCCGAGCGACTGGCCGTACGCACGCCCATGCAGTGGTCCAACGAACCCAACGCCGGGTTCTCCTGTACCAAAGGTGAGCTGGCCGCACCGGTGATCGACGAAGGGCCCTTCTCGTACGAGAAGATCAACGTGTTCGCCCAGACCCTGCGCAGCGATTCGCTGATGGCGCGCACCGGCAACATGATCCGCACGCGCATCGGCCTGCGCGAGATCGGCATCGGCAAGCGCACAACGGTCGAGGTGAACGACCCCGCCGTCTTTGCTATCCGCCACGACAACGGCTCGACGGTGCTGATGCTGGTCAATCTTGCCGACAAGGAAACCACCGTCGAGATCACCGAAGACGACCTTCAGGACATGGTCGATGTGCTCGCCGACTGCGACTACGGGCAGCCGGAAGGCTCACCGCTGAAGATTCGCCTCGGGCCCTACGGCTATCGCTGGCTGCGGCGCAAGCAGCAACTGTTCGGATGAGGAGCGGCTGATGAATCTCGACGCAGCACAATGGCACGCCTGGCACGGCGCAACCTTTCCCGACGAAAGCTGGTACCGCGACGACGATGAACAGCTGTGTGCCATTGTCGGCGCCCCGCGGGTCGACCTGGTCTCGCGCGAGCGCTATGGCGATTTCATCCTGCAGTTCGAGTTCGCCCTACCGGTGGGCGGCAATTCCGGGGTCTTCTACCGCGTCGAAGAAAGCGCCGGCCTCGCCTGGCACAGCGGGCCGGAAATGCAGCTGCTGGATGATGCCGTTCACCCCGACGGCGAAGAACCAACCACCCGCAACGGTGCCCTGTATGGCCTGCTCGCGCCCGAACAGGAAACCCGGATCGAACCCGGTAGCTTCATGCACGCAGCGCTTGTCGTGCGCCAGGGTACGGTCGAGCACTGGCTGGGCAATCGTATGGTGCTGAGTTATCGCCTGGACGACCCGGCCCTGCACACGCTGATCGAGTCCAGCAAATTCGCCGACAAGCCGCTGTTCGCCAAGGCGCCAGCCGGGCATATCGTCCTGCAGCACCACGGCGAGGCGGTGCGCTTTCGCCGCCTGTCGATCGAAGCGCTGGGCTGAACGTCGGCCTTGGATCGGCACGCCGAATTGAGCGAGAATGCGCGGCTTTTCCAGGCTGCGAAACGCAGTGACGGCAGAAGCGCCCCGGCGCCAAGCGTCAGGCAAGCCGCGGCCGCCCACGCTTGAGGTAGCGTTCGTGGAACAGCTGAAAGATAAGATTCGCAGTCAGGGCATCGTGCTTTCCGACCGGGTACTCAAGGTCGACGCGTTCCTCAACCACCAGATAGATCCCGTGCTGATGCAGGCCATCGGGCAGGAATTCGCCCGCCTGTTCCGCGATGCCGGCGTCACCAAGATCGTCACCATCGAAGCCTCCGGCATTGCGCCGGCGGTCATGGCCGGCCTGGAGTTGGGCGTGCCGGTGATCTTCGCCCGCAAGCACCAGTCGCTGACGCTGCAGGACAACCTGCTAACCGCCACGGTCTATTCGTTCACCAAGCAAGTGGAAAGCACCATCGCCGTGTCCACCCAGCACCTGTCCTCGAACGACCGCGTGCTGATCATCGACGACTTCCTCGCCAACGGCAAAGCCGCCAAGGGCCTGATCTCGATCATCAACCAGGCCGGCGCGAGCATCGCCGGCCTTGGCATCGTCATCGAAAAGGCCTTCCAGGCCGGTCGTCAGGAGCTGGAAGAAGCCGGTTACCGCGTCGAGTCCCTGGCTCGCGTCGCCTCGCTGGCTGATGGGCAAGTGCAATTCATAGACTGACTGCAGGTCATTGGCTGAGTGCAGGTCATAGTCCGGGCGCAGCTCAAAAGCTGAACCCGGCTCAACCGGCCGGCGGCGCCTCTGCGCGCCATAGCGCCACCAGCGCACCCTGCGTGCCTGCCAGCGGATCGCTGATGGGCACGCCGACTTGGGCAATTCGCTCACGCGCCTGATCATGGGTGGCCGCGTCAGGCCGCTGCATGTCGTACTGCTGGCCGACCGGATAACCCGCCACCACCTGGAAATCTGCGCTGGCCTCGAGCGCGCAATGCCCCGTCCCGGCCGGTAGCACCAGCGCGTCGCCCGCCTTCAGCTCGACCTCCTGACCGTTATCACCGCCCAACATGACCCGCGCCCAGCCGCTGGCCACGCCGAGCGCTTCGTGGGCGGTGGAATGGTAGTGATGGTAGTCGTAAACCGTCCCACGCCAGGCAGACGGCCACAGATGGCTGTCGAACAGTCGCTCGAAGGCTTCCGCGGGGCTTGGTCCGGCCAATGGCAGCTGGCGGTAGATCAGCACCGGATGCGGGCTGTTGGGCGTGCGCCCGTCACTGGCCAGGTGCAGCTGTTCGGGTTGTGGTGCGGAACTGGGCATGCGGGGCTCCTCTGTCGTCACGGGAATCCGACCGGTAGGCCGTATCGAATTCGACTCGAGAGCTGCCTGCTTTGCTCACCGCAGAAACGACAAAGCCGCCCGGAGGCGGCTTTGCTGGTGACGCCTGGCGCTCGATCAGAGGCCGGACATGTGCTGGATGGCGGCCTTCAGCTCGTCATCGGAGCAGTCGCCACAGGTGCCCTTCGGCGGCATGGCATTGATACCGCTGATGGCGTGCTTGAGCAGGCCGTCCAGACCACCGGCAGCATCGGCACGGGCCGTCCAGGCTGCACTGTCACCGGTCTTCGGCGCGTTCAGCAGGCCGGAGCCGTGGCAGGCAGTGCAGAACTTGCCGTACACGTCGGAACCGCTACGGGCGGCACCACCGGCGGCTGCGGCAGCGCCGGCACCAGCGGCTGCGCACTCTTCACCTTGAATACATACTTCGCCCACCGGCTTGAGGCGCTCGGCGATTGCTTCGTCGGTCGCAGCCTGAGCGCTCATTGCCCACAGGGCCAATACGGCAGTCTGTGCTACCAGGATCTTCTTAATCAGGTTCACCTTACACCCTCATTGTGGCTAGACACGCCCGCGGCCACGGTATCGCGAGCGGCGGTCAGTATAACGGCAAGCCATGCCGGCTGAAACAATACGAAAGGCCCGGCGTTTCTCCGCGACGCTTTGTCGCATCGCAACTTTCGGATGAATCAAGACCGATGCGGTTAAAAGTTCGCCGGCGTCGTCGCGCTGATCAACCGTGCCGGCGCGTCGTACGGATTACGGAAACGATGCGGCTTGCTGCTCTCGAAGTAGTAGCTATCGCCGCTCTCCAGCACGTACACCTGACCGTTCACGGTCAGCTCCAGACGGCCTTCGACCAGCATCCCGGCCTCCTCGCCCTGGTGCGAGAGCATGTCCATTCCAGTATCGGAGCCCGGCGGATAGGTCTCGTCGAGAAAGGCGATGGCTCGTCCCGGATGCGCCTTGCCCACCAGTTTCATGCTCACCGCGCCGTCGGATATATCGATCAACTCGCCGGCCTTGTAGACCACCTGGGTGTCGCTGTCCTGCTCGAAGTCGGGGGAAAAGAACTCCACCAGCGACATGGGAATCCCACTCAGCACCTTCTTCAGCGAACTGATCGAGGGGCTGACGCTGTTCTTTTCGATCATGGAAATGGTGCTGTTGGTAACGCCGGCACGCTTGGCGAGTTCACGCTGGGACAGACCCTTGAGCTTGCGGATGGTTTGCAGTCGAACGCCAACGTCCAATACGGGAGCCCCCTTTCAAGAGCGATGCGAAGAGGGGGCTATCATGGCAATGGCGTTCAGAATTTACAACACCGGCTCCAGACGAGCCGTCGCCCGGCACGCGCGGCTCTTCCAAGGGTCAGAGGACCGGGCCGGCGAGATCCGGCATGGCAGCGACGACGGTGATCTCGACCCGCACATCCGGCGAATACATCAGGGCCTGAACAGTGGTCCGTGCCGGCGCCGTGCCCGGTGTGATCCATGCATCCCACACCTCGTTCATACCGGCGTAATCGGCGGCGATGTCCTTCAGGTGAATGGTTGCCGAAAGCAGGCGCGTCTTGCTGGTACCCGCCTCGTCCAGCAAGCGTTCGATGCTCGACAGCGTTTCGCGGGTCTGCTCGCGGATATCACCGGTCAGGTCATCGGCCAGTTGCCCGGAGAGATACACCGCGCCGTTGTGGATCACCGCTTCGCTATAGCGGGTTTCAGTGTGCAGCCGCCGGATGGGCATGTTTACGGGTCTCCTTGTGCTTGCCGTAACGGAAGATATCCAGCCCCTCGGTGCTGATCTGCGGACGCTTGGACGCCAGCAGGTCCGCGAGCACACGGCCGGAGCCGCACGCCATGGTCCAACCAAGGGTGCCATGGCCGGTATTGAGGAACAGGTTGCGATAGGGTGTCGCGCCGATGATCGGTGTGCCATCTGGCGTGGCCGGTCGCAGGCCGGTCCAGAATACCGCGTCAGACGGATCGCCGCCCTGCGGATAGAGGTCGCCCACCACCATTTCCAGAGTTTCCCGCCGGCGCGGGTTGAGCGACAGATCGTGCCCGGCGATCTCCGCCATGCCACCGACACGGATGCGCTGATCGAAGCGGGTGATGGCGACCTTGTAGGTTTCATCGAGCACGGTCGACTGCGGTGCCATCGCCGGATCGCTTATCGGTACGGTCAGCGAATAGCCCTTGAGCGGGTAGACCGGTGCACGAATGCCCAGCGGCTTGAGCATCTGCGGGCTGTAGCTGCCGAGCGCCAGCACGTAGCGATCGGCCGTCTCCAGCTTGCCGTCGATCCACACACCGGCCAGCCGGTCGCCGGCGTAGTCGAGGCGTTGAATATTCTGTTCGAAGCGGAACTCGACCCCGAGCGCCACGGCCATTTCCGCCAGGCGCGCGGTGAACATCTGGCAGTCGCCGGTCTGGTCATTGGGCAGCCGCAGCGCACCGCTGAGCTTGTGCGAAACCTTCGCCAGAGCCGGCTCTACCCGTGCAATGCCGGCGCGATCGAGCAGCTCGTAGGGCACCCCGGAGCGCTGCAGCACAGCGATGTCCTTGGCGGCGGCATCAAGCTGCGCCTGGGTGCGGAACAGCTGCGTGGTGCCGAGCTGACGACCTTCATAGGTGATGCCGGTTTCCGCGCGCAGCTCATCGAGGCAGTCACGGCTGTACTCGGACAGGCGCACCATGCGCTCCTTGTTTACCGCGTAGCGGGCCGCCGTGCAGTTGCGCAGCATCTGCGCCATCCACAGATACTGGTCGATGTCGCCGGTAAGCTTGATCGCCAGCGGTGCATGGCGCTGCAATAGCCACTTCATCGCTTTCAACGGGACACCAGGCGCCGCCCAAGGCGAGGCGTAGCCGGGCGAGACCTGTCCGGCATTAGCGAAGCTGGTCTCCATCGCCACCGCCGGCTGCCGGTCGACCACCACCACTTCGAAACCGGCCCGCGCCAGATAATAGGCGCTGGCAGTGCCGACCACGCCGCTACCCAATACCAGTACACGCATTGCAGCCTCCCACCCGCTCGAACGGGCTTTTCCGGATCACTATTGAAACGGAGTATAGAAATGCTCAAGCAGTGTTATTCACCATATAAAAAGCTATCTTTGGCCGTTATTCACGCCATCGACGCTTTATTTGGAGGGCATATCCCTTGAGAACCCGGCATCAGACGCGCCGCGAACTGGACAAGATCGACCGCCACATCCTGCGCATTCTCCAAGCCGAAGGGCGCCTGCCCTTCACCGAGCTGGGCGAGCGCGTCGGCCTGTCGACCACGCCCTGCACCGAGCGCGTCCGGCGCCTGGAGCGCGAAGGCATCATCATGGGCTACTCGGCGCGTCTGAACCCGCAGCATCTGAAGGCGGGGCTGCTGGTGTTCGTCGAGATCAGCCTGGCGTACAAGTCCGGCGACATCTTCGAGGAGTTCCGCCGCGCCGTGCTCAAGCTGCCTCACGTGCTCGAATGCCACCTGGTGTCCGGCGACTTCGACTACCTGGTCAAGGCGCGGATCTCGGAGATGGCCTCCTACCGCAAATTGCTCGGCGACATCCTGCTGAAGCTGCCCCACGTGCGCGAATCGAAGAGCTATATCGTGATGGAAGAGATCAAGGAATCCCTCGACCTGCCGGTCCCGGACTAGAGCCGATGACGGCCAGTTCTGCGGCCTCGTCGGGCAGCCTGCGACGGACCGCTGGTCATGCCTGGCTTTGCTCCGCGGCCTCGCTCCGGTCTACCCTAGGCGCATGCAGACCTCTCATGACACCTTGATGAATCACCGCGCATCCGCGCCGAACGGCGCCGTACATGCACCCTCCTACTATGCCGCGAGCGTCAATCGCGAACTGGCCTTCGAGCCGTTGCAGGGCGAACAGCGGGCCGACGTATGCGTCGTCGGCGGTGGGTTCTCCGGCCTCAACACGGCCATCGAACTGGCCGAGCGGGGCCTCAGCGTCATCCTGCTGGAAGCGCACCGAATCGGCTGGGGCGCCAGCGGGCGCAACGGCGGGCAATTGATCCGCGGCGTCGGCCATGACGTCGAGCAGTTCAGCAAGATCATTGGCGCAGAAGGCGTCGATGAACTCAAGCGCATGGGCTTCGAAGCCGTCGACATCGTCCGCCAGCGCATCGAGCGCTACGCCATCGACTGCGACCTGACCTGGGGCTATTGCGACCTGGCGACCAAGCCACGGCATCTGAAAGGCTTCGACGAGGAGTATTCCGACCTACTGCGCCTCGGCTATCCGCACCCACTGCAGCGCGTGTCACGTCCCAACCTGGTCACGGTGGTGGGCTCGCAGCGTTACCTCGGCGGCCTGCTGGACATGGGGTCGGGCCACCTGCACCCGCTGAATCTGGCACTCGGCGAGGCGGCGGCGGCACAGTCGCTGGGCGTGCGGCTGTTCGAGCAGTCGGCGGTCGAGCGCATCGAGTATGGCCCGCAGGTCAAGGTGCATACGGCTCAGGGTGTGGTGCACGCGGACAACCTGGTGCTGGCCTGCAATGCCTACCTCAACGGCCTGCAACCGAAGCTCGCCGGCAAGGTGCTGCCGGCCGGCAGCTACATCATCGCCACCGAGCGACTGCCCGAGCCGCTCTGCCGCGAGCTGTTGCCGCAGAACATGGCGGTCTGCGATCAGCGCGTGGCGCTCGATTACTTCCGTCTCAGCGCCGATGGCCGTCTGCTGTTCGGCGGCGCCTGTCACTATTCCGGCCGTGACCCACAGGACATCGCCGCCTATATGCAGCCGAAGATGCTCGAGGTATTTCCGCAGCTGGTCGGCATCGGCATCGACTATCAGTGGGGCGGGATGATCGGCATCGGCGCCAACCGGCTGCCGCAGATCGGCCGCCTGGCCGAACATCCCAACGTGTTCTACGCCCAGGCCTATTCCGGCCACGGGCTGAATGCCACGCACCTGGCCGGTCGCCTGCTTGCCGAAGCCATTGCCGGCCAGCAAAGCAGCGGCTTCGATCTGTTCGCCAAAGTGCCGCATCCGACCTTCCCCGGCGGACCGGCACTGCGCTCGCCACTGCTGGCGTTGGGCATGCTCTGGTATCGACTGAAGGACCGATTCTGAATTTTCGGACGAAGCGCAACGTCCAAGCATGAATGAAAGGATGCATACCCGGAGAAACCTTGCGTACTTACCTGACGCTCCTGCTGCTATTGCTGCTGGCCGGTTGTGCCAGCCACCCCACGCCAACCGAGTCCTATTCCGTGGCACCGGACGCGTCGCCGCTTGGCCGGCGCATCCAGCAGCTCGCCACCGAGCACGCGTACGGCCACTCGGGTTTTCGCCTGCTACCGGAGAGCACCGAAGCCTTCGCCGCACGCACCGAGATGATCCGCGCGGCGCAGGTCAGCCTCGATATCCAGTACTACATCGTCCATGACGGCCTCACCACACGTGCGCTGATCGACGAAGTGCTGCAAGCCGCCGACCGCGGCGTGCGCGTGCGGCTGCTGCTGGATGACACCACCAGCCATGGCGAGGACTACCGCATCGGCACTCTGGCCGCGCACCCCAACATTCAGATCCGCGTCTTCAACCCGCTTCACCTCGGCCGCAGCAACGCCATCACCCGATCCATGGGACGCCTATTGCACCTTTCGCTGCAGCATCGGCGCATGCACAACAAGCTGATGCTGGTCGATGGCAGCCTGGCCGTCGTCGGTGGACGCAACCTCGGCGACGAGTACTTCGAGGCCGACCAGGCGATGAACTTCACCGACATCGACCTGCTTGGCGCCGGCCCGGTCGCCGAGCAGCTCGGCAAGAGTTTCGACCGCTACTGGAACAACCAGCTGAGCGTGCCTATCCAGCATTTTCTCTGGTGGCAACCGAAACCGCGCCAGCTGGACAAGGCGCGCCAGCAGCTGAGCGACTATCTGCAGCAGGCCAAACAGGAAAACAGCGAGCAGTACCAGCGCCTGATGCAGTACAAGCAGCGCCCGCAATTGCAGCAGTGGCTGGACGAACTGATCTGGGCACCGGGCAGGGCCATGTGGGACGCGCCGGAAAAACTGCTCGCCGAAGGCGTACCGGCGGCATCGCTGCTGCTGACTACGCAACTTGCACCGACCATGCAGGCCGTGAGCAGCGAGCTGACACTGGTTTCGGCCTACTTCGTGCCGACCGATAGCGGCGTGGACTACCTGGCGGATCGCACCGGCGAGGGCGTGACCGTGCGCATCCTCACCAACTCGCTGGAGGCCACTGACGTGCCGGCCGTGCATGGCGGCTATGCGCCCTACCGCGAGGCCATGCTGGAACTCGGCGTGCGCCTGTTCGAACTGCGCCGGCAGCCGGAGCAGGAAGCCTCTTACAGTTTTCTCGGCGAGTCGGAATCCAGCCTGCATAGCAAGGCAGCGGTATTCGACCAGCAGAAGGTTTTCATCGGCTCGCTGAATCTCGATCCGCGCTCGGTGCTGTGGAACACCGAGGTGGGGATTCTGGTGGAAAGCCACGAACTGGCCCGCGAGGTCCACCGCCTCACGCTGGAGGGTATGTCGCCGGCACTGAGCTACGAAGTTCGCCTGGTGGAGCGCGACGGCCGCAAGCAGCTCACGTGGATCGCAGAGGATGGCGGCCGGCTGCGCACCATCGAAAAGGAGCCAGGCGGGCTCTGGCGACGCTTCAACGCCTGGTTCGCCGACGTCATCGGCCTGGAGAAGATGCTTTAGTGGCCTGTTTGGTAAGTTCGACGCCCATGGCCCGATACCGCGTTGCTGCTCCTTGCCATAGGCCCGCTATGACCCGTCGCAGCGCCTTGCCCCGGAGCCATGTTCAGCCGAACTTGCCTCAACCAACTCACCGCACAGGCCACTAGGTTCGCAACAAGCTGCCGCACGATGTCGTCCGTTTGGCTACAAGCCGTCACAAATCATTCTTTGGGGTGATACCACTCGGCCAGCAGTCCGTTAGGCTCCAGCGTGCTGCTGCCATGCACGCATAGCTTCTATAAAAATAAAAAGGAGCACGACAATGGACCGTTTAACTCGCTTCTGGCTATTGCTGATACTCGTAATGCTGCCCGGCTTTACCGAGGCGGCCCCGCCCGAAACCATCTCTGCGCTGCAGAACTTGCAGATCCACGCCAATCGCGCGACCAGCAGCCTGCTGCTCTACCGCGGCGAAGGCTTTCAGAAGGCGCACCTGTTGCGTCTGGAAGACGACATCCGCGCGCTGAATGCAGCCCTACTCAATGTCGCCAATCCCACCAGCGCCCTGCGCGAAAGTCACCAGGCGCTTCAGGCTCGGCTGCGCGAAGGCGCCGGCTTCGGCTACGAAGAGGACGACATGCCCTGGGGCTGGCCGCTGGAGATGAGCAAGGCCCTGCGCGACTTCCTCACCGCCGTTCGCGCGCAGCAAGGGGCGGACGCTCAGGCCGAACTGCCAGCCAAGGTTGAATACCTGGCCGTTCAATACCTCAGCCGTGCCTACATCGGCTCGTTCGAGATCGCTCGCGAACAGCCGGACACCTATCTCGGGCAGGACGAGCGTCACCTGGTGCCGGCGATCGACGCCCAGCTGGCCGAACTGGATGGCAAGCGCGATCCCGCGCTGGCCAAACTCAAGACCCGCTGGGATTTCCTCAAGGTGGCGCTGGAAGACATGAACAGCGGCAGCAACAACTTTACCACCGCCTCAGGCCGGCCCTTCGCGCCAATCATGGTCGACCGCCATGCGCGCAGCCTCAGCGATCAGTGGATGGCGGCGAAACCCTGACTCAGCTGTGGGCGGCTGAGTCGCGCAGACGCACAGGACCGACCCGCGCCTCGATGGCGAGGCGCAACGGGTCGCGCAAACCGAGCATGAATCCAAGCTCGGCAGCGACGAACAAAGGCCCGATGATCAGCCCGGTGAGATCGTCGACGAACGCCGGCTTGCGACCCTCGAAGTAGTGCCCGATGAACTGGATGATCCAGCCGAGCACGAACAATCCCGCGCCAACGCCCAGCCACAGCGCCATCGTCACGCCGGCCAGAACTGCGCCCAGCCATACGCAGAGCAGCAGCACGGCGCTCATCAGCAAGCCGTAACGCAGATCCAGACGAAGGTAGAAAACCGCAGCGGCGAGCGACACCAGTGCCGCCGGACTTAGCCACAACCCGGCCCATTCGATGCCCGGCCGCGACAGGAGGATCGCCACCGCCAGCACGATCAGCGGAATGCCGATGAAATGGGTCAGGAGGTTGCGTGGATCGCGATGATAGGCCGCGTACTGTGCCAAATGATCGGTGAGGGTCTTCATTGGCGGTATCTCCGGAAGTCGCGTCTCACCAAGCTTAGCCGGTCGCAGCGGCTGGAGCGCCGCCGGACACAGGGCAATCGCGCCAACATCGGTGGTTGCCGGGCTATTGCTCGGGACGATAGCCCAGCCGCAGACCACCCCAGTGACGGCCACCGACCATGATCGGCACGGACAGGTCGTGCATCAGCTCCCCGGTATCGCGACTGTAGGTCTGCAACAGCAGGCGGCGCTGATGACTGCCGCAGCGCCCGCCGGTGCGGTCGTTGAACAGGCGCTTGCTACGGCTCTTGACCCGATCGATCTCCGGGTTGCCCACCGGCGGCTGGCTGAACGCGCGGTTGTGGGTCGGCACGTAGCCCTCCGGCGTCGTGGCGATGGCGTAGACCAATGCGGCATGCTTCTGCAGCACCGGCTCCTGAATCGCCGGTAAGACCTCGTCGGCATAGCGGTCGAAGCGGGTCTGATACTTCACCGGATCGGTATTGGCCTGCGCCCGGTAATTGCGGTCGAACAGGTCATCGAGACTGACGCGCCCGGCCTGGATATCAGCCTCGAAACGCGCGCTGATGGCCGCAGCCCCCTGACGCGCGAGGTCGAACATGGTCTGGTGATAATCGTCGAGCTGGACCTCGGCCAGTTGCTCGCTGGCGCTTTCGGCCTGGGCCACCAGGCGTTCCGCCGCCAGCTCGAGCTGGCGGGTCTGCTCCTCGCTGTCCAGGGCATCGGTACGCAGCTGATCGAGGGCGACAAACTGTCCGGTCAGGCGCTGATGGTTGTCGGCGGTGCCGGTGGTGATCTGCTCGACCTGGCTTTCGACGCTGCCGGCCAGTTCGGCGATGCCGCTGAGCTGCTCACCGGTGGTGGCGATCTGCTCGGCCGCGGCGTCCAGCTCGTTGCCCTGGCGCTGGATGTAGCTGACCACTGCTTCGCTTTGCTCGCGGATGTCGGCCACCATGCGACCGACCTCCTCGGTAGCGCTGGAGGTGCGCGCCGCCAGACTGCGTACTTCGTCGGCGACCACGGCAAAGCCGCGGCCAGCCTCACCGGCACGGGCGGCCTCGATGGCTGCGTTCAGAGCCAGCAGGTTGGTCTGGCTGGCGATGGACTGGATCACGTCGGTAATGCGGCGGATTTCCTCTGTCCGCGCCGAAAGCCCGTCAATCAGCTCGCGGCTGGCGTGGGTCTGAGCACTCAGCTGTTGCATGCGTTCGATGGCGCGCTGCAGTTCGGCTTGGCCGGTATCGCTGCGCTCGCGCACCGCTTGCGCGGCATCCAGTGTGTGGCGGGCTCGCTCGGCGCTGTCCTGCTCGGTGGCGGCGATAGCCTGGGCACCATTGGCAATGTCGCTGACAGCCTGCAGCTGCGACTTCAGGCGGATGGCCAGCTGCTCGGCGCTGAAGGCGACCT
>NZ_JXXD01000209.1 GCF_000935215.1 Stutzerimonas stutzeri | reverse complement strand
AACGGCCCAGGCCGAAGATGATGATGCGCGGATGGCCCTGCGGCCTGCCCTGGGCCTCGACTTCCAGCTCGCGGTAGGGTCGTTTGCGCTCGAACACGCCGAGCCAGGGCGCGAGGCGTTCGTAGAGCGGTTGCGAGAACAGGATCATGTAAGTCGACAGCATGATGGTTACCAGCCCGACCAGGGTGGTCAGCCCCAGCGCCTCTGGCCCGACATGGCCAAGGGTGATACCCATTGCAACGAAAACGATGGAGAACTCGCTGATCTGCGCCACGGTCAGCCCGGCGAGAAAGCCGGTGCGCTTGCGATAACCCATGTAGCCCATGATTGCCATGACGATCAGCGGATTGCCGATCAGTACGAACAGCGCCAGCACGATGGCCGGCAGGATCTCGTTGCCGAGCGTGGAAAAATCCAGCCGGCCACCGAGGTCGATGAAGAAGAACAGCAGCATGAAGTCGCGGATGCCGGTCAGGCGCGCGTTCATCGCTTCACGATAGGCCGTCGAGGCCAGCGAAAAGCCGGCGACGAAGGCTCCGGCCTCCTTGCTGAAACCGATGTAGTCGCCCAGCGCGGCGAGCCCGGTGCCCCAGGCAATGGCGAAGATCAGCAGCAGTTCCTGCGAGCGCGCCATGCGGCTGACCAGCGGCGGCAGCACGTAGCGCATCAGCACGTACATCAGGATGGCCGCGCCTGCCAGACGCAGCAGCAGCGAGCCCGAGACCTCGGCCCAGCCGGCATCGCCGGCGCCGCGCAGGGCGCTCATGGTCATCATCGCCAGCACCACGGCGAGGTCCTGGACGATCAGGAAACCCACGGCGATGCGTCCGTGCAGCGAGTCCAGCTCGTGTTTGTCCGAGAGCAGCTTGACGATGATGATGGTGCTGGAAAAGGTCAGCGCCACGGCGATGTAGATCGCCTCCATGGTGCTCTTGCCCATCAGCAGCGTGAGCGCGAAGCCGAAGACGATGGTGAAGGTCAGCTGCCCGAGCCCCGTGGCCAGCGCCACCGGCCCGATATTGCGGATATGCGCGAGGTCCAGCTTGAGTCCGACCACGAACAGCAGAACGGCGACGCCGATCTCGGCCAGCAGATGGATCTGTTCGGCGGCGTTGACCGGGCCGAACACCGCCGGGCCAAGCAGAATGCCGACCACGATGTAGGAAATCAGCAGCGGCTGGCGCAGGCTCACGGCAATCGCCCCGACCACCGCGGAAACGATCAGCAGCAGGGCGAATTCGGCGAAGGGGCCGTGGGCGAGTAGCGCTTCCATCAGGGTCTCCGTGCGGTTGATGTGACGGCGCCGCGGCGCTGTGCCTATCCTGCGGCAGGCGTTGGCCAGCTACCAGCGCGGCAGCGTATGAAACTGTGACAGCAAGGCATCGCCTGGCCCGCCTGCAATCGGCTGGTGAGCCGATGTGCCCGGCCTGCTGCTAGAATCCGCCCTTTTTCATCCCGCCGAAACGGCGCTGCGAGCCTGCCATGACCTTCGCCTCCCTGGGCCTGATCGATCCGCTGCTGCGGACCCTGGAAACCCTCGATTACCGCAAGCCGACGCCGGTGCAGATCGAAGCCATTCCCGCCGTGCTCAAGGGCCGCGACCTGATGGCGGCGGCGCAGACCGGTACCGGCAAGACCGCCGGCTTCGCCCTGCCATTGCTGCAGCGCCTGACCATGGAAGGCGCCAAGGTGGCGAGCAATTCGGTACGCGCGCTGGTACTGGTGCCGACCCGCGAGCTGGCCGAGCAGGTGCACGAGAGTTTTCGCGTCTACGGGCAGAACCTGCCGCTGCGCACCTACGCGGTGTACGGCGGGGTCAGCATCAACCCGCAGATGATGGCGCTGCGCAAGGGCATCGATGTGCTGGTGGCGACGCCCGGTCGCCTGCTCGATCTCTACCGGCAGAACGCCGTGGGCTTCAATCAGCTGCAGGCGCTGGTGCTGGACGAGGCCGATCGCATGCTCGACCTCGGTTTCGCCGACGAGCTGGACCAGCTGTTCTCCGCCCTGCCGAAGAAGCGCCAGACCCTGCTGTTCTCCGCGACCTTCTCCGAGGCGATCCGGCAGATGGCCCGCGAGCTGCTGCGCGACCCGCTATCGGTCGAGGTCAGCCCTCGCAACGCCGCGGCGAAGACGGTCAAGCAGTGGTTGGTGCCGGTGGACAAGAAACGCAAGAGCGAGCTGTTCCTGCATCTGCTGGCGGAGAAGCGCTGGGGCCAGGTGCTGGTGTTCGTCAAAACGCGCAAGGGCGTCGATCAGCTGGTGGACGAGCTGCAGGCTGCGGGTATTGCCAGCGATGCGATCCACGGCGACAAGCCACAGGCCTCGCGGCTGCGTGCGCTGGAGCGCTTCAAGGCCGGCGAAGTGCAGGTGCTGGTGGCGACCGATGTCGCCGCGCGCGGGCTGGACATCCACGACCTGCCGCAGGTGGTCAACTTCGACCTGCCGATCGTCGCCGAGGACTACGTGCACCGCATCGGCCGCACCGGTCGCGCCGGCGCCACGGGCGAAGCGGTATCGCTGGTCAGCGCCGATGAAGTCGATCAGCTGGCGGCCATCGAGACCCTGATCAACCAGGTGCTGCCGCGCCACGACGAATTGGGTTTCGTGCCGGACCATCGCGTGCCGACCACCACGCTGGGCGGGCAGATCATCAAGAAGCCGAAGAAACCGAAAAAGCCCAAGGACGGCGGCAAGGGCAAGATTCATCTTGGCAACTGGTTCGACGAGAGCGAAAAGCCCAACGCCAGGCCGATTCGCAAGGTGCCGAGCCTGGGCGGCGGCAAGCCGGCGAAGAAGCGCTGATCGCAGCGCAGGGTGGAAAACGGCGAAGCCGTTTCCACCGGTAATGCAGGTCACAGACTCAGCAGTGCCGACACGACCAAGAGCAGCGCCATGGCATAGTTGAACCGGCGCATATGCGCTGCCGAGTGCAGCAGCTTCGCCGCCCCGACACCAAGCAGTGCCCAGGCTGCCAGGCAGGGCAGGGCGATCAGAAAGAACAGCAGGGCGTGAATGGCGTAACGCCCCGCGTCGGCAGCGGCGCCGCTGAACACGCCAACCACCGCCAGCGCCATCATCCA
>NZ_JXXD01000208.1 GCF_000935215.1 Stutzerimonas stutzeri | reverse complement strand
CGCGACGTTCGGCAGCCCATAACTGCCGAACGTCGGCTAATATCATGAAGCCATCATTCAGTCCTGCCCGCTGCGGCAGATATTGATAGAGTTCTCATTAATCATGCCCTGACCGCCGCGGAGCCAACCGTTTGGATAGACAGAGCCATCATCTGCTGTTGCGCGCACCAGCGCCCACCCGGCAGACCCTGTCCTTCTGCGACGCCAGCGTGCGCGGCGTAACCGGCTGGCTTGCCGGCTTGCCGAAAGCCAACATCGGCGAAACCGCTCGCCAGCTCTACCAGGCGCTGATCGAACTCAATCAACTGCGAATCGCCACGGAAACCCGCCTGCAGATGCTGGAACTGCTGCGGCCGGACGTGCAGTTCGTCTGCACCCAGCTGGAAAAGCACTTCGTCAACCAGCCCATCGTGCTCAGCGAGCGACCGCGCAAGGTCGCCGGTCTCTGTCAGGCGCTGCAGAATCACCTGGCGGTCGGCTACAAGTTGATCGTGGTGCGCGTGGTATCCCAGCCCGAGCGCGACCGACATCAGCTGCTATCGATCGCCCTGCAACGCGCCATTCACAGCCTCGGCGCCTTGCTGATCCGCTCCACTCAGCTGTACAGCCCGGCAGCCGCCGGACTGTGGCTGGAACTGCACCAGCTCTACCAGCTGGCGGTCGAGCATGGCACCGAGCGCCTGCTGCTGCGCGACCCACTGGCACGACACGCCAAGGAGCTCACCGCCGAGCAGAGTTACCTGGCAGCGCTGCTGCTCGGTTGCGCGCGCTGCAATCAGTTGCGTCAGCAGAACATCGTCAAGCTGGCCGCAGCACTGGAGGCCTGGGGCGCCATGGCGCAGATCCAGCCGGCCAGTTCAGCCAATAGCCTCTTCCTCCTGTCTCCGCTGGTGGACGGGCCACCGCGCTATCGGTCGTTGTTTCCCGACAGAAACCAGCAGAATCTGCTCGGCATCGATACCCGGATGCTGGTCGGCGTCATCGATGAACACCTGCGCCTGGCGCCCGACAACCGACGGTTGAGCCGTCTTCCGGCCGCCGCAGGACTCGACGACGATCTGCTGCGCCACCTGAGTTCGGCATGGGGCGCCATCTCCGAACGAACCTTCCAGCGCACGCCGGCAAAGGGCGCGCTGACGCTATGCATCGGCATGACCGCACTGCATTATCAGCTCGCCGGTCAGCGCGCCTTCAACGAGGTGCTCGAGCTGCCCGGCTCCTCGAATCGAGCGGTCTTCAAGCTGCACAACGGCGCCGCGGATGTCTGGGCCAATGCCTTCGATGCACACAGCCTCAGCATCGAACGCCTGCCGGACAACGACCACATCGAGTTCGTCCGGCCCGATGTCTCGCGTGTAGCGCCAGCGAGCAGAGCAGCTGCGCCTGCTCCGACAAAAAGCAAATCCACCAACAGCGAAGATCATCCGATCTACCAGGTCCAGCTGGTCGACCATAGCCCCGGCGGTTACTGCCTGGCCTGGGAAGGCGAGGTGCCCAGCCTGCTGCAGACCGGCGAGCTCTTGGGACTGCGCGAAGACACCGGGCAAACCTGGAGCGTCGCCGTGGTGCGCTGGATTCGTCAGGTACGCGGCGGCAGCACGCAGCTGGGCATCGAACTGATAGCGCCGCAGGCCATGCCCTGTGGTCTGCGCCTGCTGCGCAAGGTCGACCAAGGCAGTGAGTACCTGCGCGCCCTGCTGTTGCCGGAGATCGCCGCGATCTCCCAGCCGGCAACGCTGATCGCACCACGCCTGCCCTTCCAGGAGGGACACAAGGTACAGATCAACCGCAACGGCGAGGAAGAACGTGCCGTGCTGAACCAGCGCCGTGCGACCACGGGCAACTACAATCAGTTCGAATACCGCTCCCTCGGCCAGGTCGTGCCAGAGCGAGAGACGCCTGTCACAGGCTGGAAAACCCACACAGCGGGCGGGGATGAAGATTTTGACTCACTCTGGAAGTCGCTGTAGATTGCCGAGTCTCGCACTCCTGCCTGCCCGCGCCGCTTTGGCGCGCACTTAAGCTGTTGCCATGGCCCTGCAAAAGAAAACCATCCGCCTGCTGATTCTCGAAGACTCGCAGAACGAGGCCGAGCGCCTGGTCAGCCTCTTCCGCAATGCCGGACAGGCGACCCGGGTGCATCGACTCACCTCCAGCGACGATCTGGCCGAAGCCCTGAAACAGACCTGGGACCTGCTGATCAATGCACCGCAGAGCGAGAACCTCGACCCCAGCGAGGCCATCAACGCCATTCGCCGGCAGGCCAAGGACATCCCCATCATCCAGCTCACAGCGGGCAACGACGCCGAAGCGATCACCGAAGCGCTGATGCTCGGCGCCCAGGATGCTCTGCCGCAGGGCGAGGACGAATGGCTGCTGCTGGTGGCCAATCGCGAACTGGCCAATCTCGAAGAGCGCCGCGCGCGCCGTTCAGCGGAAGTGGCGCTGCGTGAAGCGGAAAAACGCTGCCAGCTCTTGCTCGACAGTTCGGTGGACGCCATTGCCTACGTGCACGACGGCATGCACATCTACGCCAACCGCGCCTACCTCGAACTGTTCGGCTACGACGACGTGGAGGACCTGGAAGGCATGCCGATGATCGATCTGATCAGCAGCGCCGACCAGAGCCGTTTCAAGACCTTCCTGAAGAACTACCAGAGCATGGAAGGCAGCGCCGAGCTGGCCTGTGGGGGCGTGCGCGCCGATGGCGACACGCTGAAGACACGCATGCACTTTTCGCCGGCGGCCTATGACGGCGAGCCCTGCATTCAGGTGGTGATCCGCGCCGAGAACGACAGTGCCGAACTGCAGAAGCTGCGCGAGATCAGCAGCCAGGATCCGGTAACCGGCCTGCTCAACCGCAACAGTTTCCTCGAAGTGCTGGACACCGCGGTAGAGCGCGCGGTCAATGCCAGCCAGCCCGCCAGCCTCGCCTACATCCGCGTCGATCGGTTCGCCGCGCTGCAGGCAGACATCGGCCTGACCGACTCCGACCAGTTGCTCAACCAGCTCGCCACCCTGTTGCGCGGTCACTTCCCCGGCGAAGCCCAGCTGGCTCGCTTCGCCGATGATGTCTTTGCGGTCCTGCAACCCGGGGTCATTCCGCAGCAGGCCGAGCCGGAGCTGCGCAAACTGCTGACCAAGGTCGAAGGCCAGCTGCTCGATGTCGGCGGTCGCACGGTGCAAACCACCCTCAGCATCGGCGTAGCCGGCCTCGACGAGAAAACCGCCAAGGCTCAAGACGCGATCGAGCGCGCGCACCGCTGTGCCGATGAGCTGAGCGACGGCAATGCGCTGAAGCTCTACAACCCGGCCGACGAACTGGCGGCAGCAGCCAACCGCGGCGACATCGTCGCGATGCTCAAGCAGGCGCTGGAAAGCAACAGCTTCCGCCTGCTGTTCCAGCCGATCATCAGCCTGCGCGGCGACAGCTTCGAGCACTACGAAGTGCTGCTGCGGCTACTCGATCCGCAGGGCGTGGAGGTCCCACCGAACGAGTTCCTCAGCACCGCAGCCGACGCCGGCCTGGCTGCCAAGATCGACCGCTGGGTCATTCTCAACTCCATCAAACTGCTCGCCGAGCACCGCGCCAAAGGCCATCGCACGCGACTCTTCCTGCACCTGTCCGCTGCCAGTATCCAGGACCCCAGCCTGCTGCCCTGGCTCGGCGTCGTGCTCAAGGCTTCGCGCCTGCCGGGAGATTCGCTGGCCTTCGAATTCGGCGAGGCCGATGCAGTGGCCTATCTCAAACCAGCAAAAGCGCTGGCCCAGGGACTCAACGGCCTCGGATGCCGCACCGCGCTCGCCCAGTTCGGCTGCGTGCTCAATCCTTTCAATACGCTCAAGCATCTGGATGCCGAGTTCATCAAGGTCGATGGCTCCTACACCCAGGATCTGACCCGCCAGGAAAACCAGGAAGCGCTCAAGGCCCTGCTCGCCGAACTGCATGAGCAGCAGAAGCAGAGCATCGTGCCGTTCGTCGAAAGCGCGACCGTACTCGCTACGCTGTGGCAAGCCGGCGTCAGCTACATCCAGGGCCATTATCTGCAGGGCCCGAGCCAGTCGATGGACTACGACTTCGCCTCCGACGAGGAGTGATGCGCCGCCGGGCTGGCAGCCTCCGGCCAGCCCCAACGCCACCAGACAATCCACCTCAGCTTGACTACGATCACTGGCCAGCCGCAGCGCTGTGCTAGAGTGTACGGACGCCTTCAACTCGAAGAGGAGCCGCACCATGGTCATGATGAAAGCTGCCGTGTTCGTCGAACCTGGCCGCATCGAACTGCAGGACAAGCCCATCCCCGAGATCGGCCCCAACGATGCCCTGCTACGCATCACCACAACCACGATCTGCGGCACCGACGTGCACATTCTCAAGGGTGAGTATCCGGTCGCGCCCGGCCTGACTATCGGCCACGAGCCGGTAGGCGTCATCGAAAAGCTGGGCAACAACGTCAAGGGCTACCAGGAAGGTCAGCGCGTCATCGCCGGGGCCATCTGCCCGAGCTTCACCTCCTACGCCTGTCAGGACGGCCTCCCCTCGCAGGACGGCGGCTGCTCCTGCCATGGTTACAAGCCCATGGGCGGCTGGCGTTTCGGCAACAGCATCGACGGCACCCAGGCCGAGTACGTACTGGTACCCGACGCCATGGCCAACCTGGCGCCCGTACCGGACGGCCTGACCGACGAACAGGTGCTGATGTGCCCGGACATCATGTCCACAGGGTTCGCCGGCGCCGAGGCGGCCAATATCAAGATCGGCGACATCGTGGTGATCTTCGCCCAGGGGCCCATCGGCCTCTGTGCCACCGCTGGTGCCAGGCTCCGCGGTGCGGGCACCATCATCGCCGTGGACGGTGTGGATGCGCGGCTGGATATCGCCCGGAAGATGGGAGCGGACGTGACGCTCAACTTCCGCAATGTAGATGTGGTGGAAGAGGTTCTCAAGCTAACCGGCGGCCGCGGCGTCGACGCCTCCATCGAGGCACTGGGCCTGCAATCGACGTTCGAGAGCGCATTGCGAGTACTCAAGCCGGGCGGAACGCTGTCCAGCCTGGGCGTCTATTCCAGTGACCTGACCATTCCGCTCGGCGCTTTCCATGCGGGGCTTGGCGACAACAAGATCGTCACCTCGCTCTGCCCGGGCGGCAAGGAGCGCATGCGCCGACTGCTCAACGTGGTCGCCTCGGGCCGGGTCGATCTCGGCCCGCTGGTCACCCATCAATATGCGCTGGACGACATCACCGACGCCTACGACCTGTTTGCCAATCAGCGCGATGGCGTGCTGAAAGTGGCGATCAAACCCTGAAGACACTGCAAGGCATGAGTGACAAAACTAGACCCCGGATCGATTGATCCGGGGCTTTGGGTTGTTTGAGCCTGCAGCCGCGCTTTATTCCGTGCCGTCGCGATCGCGGAAACCCAGCAGGTAGAGAATCCCGTCCAGACCCAGGGTTGAAATCGCCTGCTTGGCCGACTGCTTGACCAGCGGTTTGGCGCGGAAGGCAACGCCCAGGCCGGCCAGACCAAGCATCGGCAGGTCGTTGGCGCCATCACCCACGGCGATGGTCTGCTCCAGACACAGCCCTTCCTGCTCGGCCAGCTGGCGCAGCAGATCGGCCTTGCGCTGGGCATCGACGATCGGCTCGACCGCCACGCCGGTCACCTTGCCGTTCTCGATCTGCAATTCATTGGCGAACACGTAGTCGATGCCGAGCTTGGCCTGCAGCTGCTTGGCGAAATAGCTGAAGCCGCCGGACAGGATCGCTGTCTTGTAGCCCAGGCGCTTGAGTTCGGCGAACAGCACTTCGGCGCCCTCGGTCAAGCGCAGGCTGGCACCGATGTCCGCCAGCACCTCTTCCGACAAGCCTTCCAGCAGCGCCAGGCGCTCCTTGAAGCTGGCGCGGAAATCCAGCTCGCCGCGCATCGCCCGCTCGGTGATCTCCGACACCTGCTCGCCAACACCGGCGGCCTTGGCCAGCTCGTCGATGACCTCGGCCTCGATCAGCGTCGAGTCCATGTCGAACACAGCCAGCCGGCGGTTGCGCCGGTAGACCGAATCGCGCTGGAAGGCGATATCGACATTGAGCTCCTGCGCCACGCTGAGAAACTCGGCGCGCAGCGCCGCAGTATCGGCCGGCTCGCCGCGCACCGAAAACTCGATGCAGCCCTTGCCCAGTTCTTCAGGCATGTCCAGCGGCATGCGTCCGGACAGGCGGTCGATATGGTCGATGTTGAGCCCGTACTTCGCCGTGATCGAGCTGACCCGCTGCAATTGCTCGGCGGTGACCTTGCGCGTCAGCAGGGTGACGATGTGCCGGGACTTGCCCTGCCCGGCCACCCAGTGCTGGTAGTCAGCCTCGGCCACCGGGGTGAAGCGCACCTGCTGGTCATGCTTGTAGCCCATGAACAGGACGTCCTTGAGTACCGACGAGGCGCGCTCGTTATCCGGAATCTCGATCAGAATGCCGAACGACAGCGTGTCATGGATCACCGCCTGGCCGATGTCGAGAATGTTCACGCCACCCTGGGCGAGCACGCCGGTGATGGCCGCGGTCAGGCCCGGGCGGTCTTCACCGGTGATATTGATCAGGACGATTTCGCGCAAGGCGCAGCTCCCATGGCAGGCAACGAAGACGGGCATTCTACATCAGCTGACCAGCGCGCTGGACAGGCCCCGCGGCAGGCACATCGCGCTCCACCACGATGAACCTGGACGCAATTCGTCAGCTTACCGTCGCAGACCTTCAGCGCCCCCCGTGCTTTCCGTATACTGCTCGGCAATTTCCCGACGAGAAGAGCCGCGCTCTGTGAACCGGCCCGCATCCGTAAAGCCAGACAACTTCTTCCTCATGCTCTATCGCGCAGTACGCCAGCATCGCGTGCCGCTGGTGTTGCGTATTGCCAGCCATACGCTGCTGCTGGTGGCGCTGGCGCTGATCATCTACGCGTGGGTGATCGGCATGCAGTTCAAGCATGCCATGGAGCAGCAGGCCGATGCCCTCGGCCAGAGCCTGGTCACCCAGACGGCCGCCTCGGCCCCCGATCTGCTGGTGGCCAACGACATCCTCAGCCTCAACGTGCTGCTGAGCAATCTGGTGAAGAATCCGCTGGTCGCTCACGCAGCGATCTACAGCGTGGACAATCGCGTGCTCGCCGAGTCCGGGACCCGGCCTCAGCAGGGCCTGCTCGGGGACGATAACGGGCTTTACTCGACACCAATCAGCTTTCAGGAAGTGATTGCCGGGCATCTGCGCGTGAGCCTGGACATGCAGCAGTTTCAGCAGCCGATGACCATCAGCCTGCAGAGCATGGGACTGCTCAGCCTGATCCTGCTGGCGTTGACGCTGATGCTGAGCCTGCGCCTGGGCCGGCAATTGGCGACGCCCTTGATGCAGCTGCGCCTGTGGCTGCGCGACCCGGACGACCCCGCCCCAGGTGCCGGACGGCAGGACGAGATTGGCGACCTTGCGCGCCAACTGCAGTCACGCCTGGTGCCGGAGAAGCCCGAGGCGGAGCTTGACCCGAGCGATGCGCTGGACGACGACTATTTCGACCAGAGTGACGACCACAGCATTGACTCACGATCCCCTGCAGCGCAACCGGAGCGCTTCGGTATCGAGCTGGACGACGAGCCACAGCGCCCACGCGGCTTTTCCGCGAACGCTGATGACGACGTGCAGCAGCTGGACGACGACGTCCCGTTCGAGCTCCCGTCACTGGGTACCCCGAGCGTACAGCCTCCTACCCTGCCCCAACCTACCCGCAGCGCCGTGCTGGCCATCCAGCTCGGCGGGCAGGAACAATTGCGCCGCTTGCCGCGGCCGCGCCTGACCGAACTGCTGCAACGCTATCGAGACTGCCTGCAACAAGCCGCGACGCTTTACCAGGCCGAGCTGCACACGCTCAACGATGGCAGCAGCCTGATGTTGTTTCATAGCCAGGACGACGAGCAGAACTACCTCACCCACGCGATCTGCTGCGGCGAACTGATGCGTGCGCTGGGCCATGCCTTGCAGATCGACGTCGCCGACAGCGGCATCACGCTGCAACTGCAGCTCGCCCTGACCCAGGGCGATGGCCTGTTCGACCTGAGCCAGGGCGACCTGCTGCTCAGCCAGCCGGCGCAGGCCGCGCTGGATATGTCGCTGCACAGCCGCAACCTGCTGCTGGTAGAGGCCAGCATCAGCGAGGACCAGCTGATTCAGCAGCGCGCGCGTATCCGCCCGATTGCCAGCCCGGAAGGCGCCTGCTGCGTCGAGCGCTTGCTGGACCCATACCCCTCGCTGCTGGAGCGCCAGCTGACGCGCATGCACGAACTACGCAGCCGCACCCACTGACGCAAGCCATACGGTCGCTATCAAACGACCGTTGACCTTTGACCTTTGGTCGAGCCCGCAGTCGCAACCAGCCCGAGAAAACGAAAAAGCCCGACCAGATCACTGGCCGGGCTTTTCAATGCGCTGGCTGCCACAGCAGCCGCGACAGAGTCAGAAGCGGAACACTTCCATATCCGTACGAATGGGTTCGGCGGCCGGGATGCGCGGTGCCGGTGCCTCGGCAGACTTGCTTACCTGTGGCTTGGCAGGGGTAACCTTGGGTGCGGTCTTGGCTACCAGGGTAGGTTCGACCGCATCGGCGACCATCTCGCTCAGGCCGCTGCAGCAGAACGCTCTGCGCCCGCACCTGGTCGCTCGCGCTGCCCTGGTGCTCCTCCTGCAGGCGCACCAGTCGACTGCCCAAATGCTTGCCCGCCTTGTCGCGCAGACGCCATTGCGCCTCAAGTACTGCCGGGAATTCGGGGCCGGAATCAAGGCGCGTGATGGACAGCTCGACCTGCACTTCTGGCGTAAAGCCTTCGTCGGCCGGGCCAAGCACCAGGCTCTGCGTATCCAGACGCCAGGCCAGCTGACGCAGCAACACCTGCTCGACGTCGGCCTTCAGGCTGCCCGCCCAGTGGGCGCGCTGACCGTCGACGGCCAGGCTGCCGTCAGCCAGACGCTGAAGCAAGGCGTCACGCTGCAGATAATCGGCAAGCGTCACCGGTGCCAGCAGCACGGCGGCGCCATCGGTTCGCTCAGGCACTTCAGTCGTACCGCTGTCCAGTCGGTACATTGGCGCAGGCTGCAGGCCGATGCAGCCTGTCAGCCCCATGCTGGCCAGCAACAAAACAGTCGGAACACGCAGCAAATTCTTCATTACCGTCATAACACCAGAGTTCAGGCCGCTCGCGACCATCAGATCGCCAATGCCTCGTGCATAGGTCTCGCCGGACAATCGACTCCGCCGACGCGAAAGAAAGCACCGGGCAACATGCCGCAGGCTGGAAAGGCCGCTATCTTCCGTGAAAGCGGCCTTCGATTCCAGCGCCAATACGTTTGGTCATGCTTCGACCAGCAAGCCTTCGACGCGCTGGAAGCCTCGTGGCAGCTTGTTGCCGCGCCTGCCACGTTCGCCTTTGTAGTGCTCCAGATCCTCGGCCTTGAGCGACAGCGTGCGCTTGCCCGCCTGCAACACCAGTGTCGCACCGGTCGGCAACACGGCGAGATCGACCAGATACTCCTCGCGGCTCGCGACCCGCTCGCCGGGGATGCCGATGATCTTGTTGCCCTTGCCCTTGCCCAGCTGCGGCAGATCCCGCACCGGGAACACCAGTAGACGGCCCTCGGTCGTCACTGCAGCCAGCCAATCCTCCTCGCGACTGGCCAGCGGCCGCGGCGCGACGACCTTGGCGCCTTTCGGCAGCGAGAGCAGCGCCTTGCCCGCCTTGTTCTTGGCTTGCAGGTCTTCGCCCTTGACCACGAAACCGTAGCCGGCGTCCGAGGCGATCACGTAGAGCGCCTCATCATCGGGCAGCATCACGCATTCGAAACTCGCGCCCGGCGGGGGCGTCAGCCGGCCGGTGAGCGGCTCGCCCTGACCTCGCGCCGAAGGCAGCGAGTGCGCCGCCAGCGAATAGCTGCGCCCAGTGGAGTCGATGAACACCGCATATTGATTCGAGCGCCCGGCCGCAGCTGCCTTGAAGCCATCTCCGGCCTTGTAGGACAGCCCGCAGGCATCGACATCATGGCCCTTGGCGCAGCGCGCCCAGCCTTTATCGGAGATCACCACGGTCACCGGCTCGGACGGCAGCAGCTCGTTTTCCGACAACGCCCGCGCCTCGGCACGCGCGACGATCGGCGAGCGGCGATCGTCGCCGTAGGTTTCCGCGTCCTCGATCAGCTCCTTGCGCACCAGTTTCTTCAGCTTGGTTTCACTACCCAGCAGCGCCAGCAGCTTCTCGCGCTCCTTGGCCAGCTCGTCCTGCTCGCCGCGGATCTTCATCTCTTCCAGCCGCGCCAGCTGACGCAGGCGGGTGTCGAGGATGTAGTCGGCCTGCAGCTCAGAGAGCTCGAAGCGCGCCATCAGCACCGGTTTGGGCTGATCTTCGGTACGGATGATGTGGATCACTTCATCCAGATTGAGGAAGGCCACCAGCAAGCCTTCCAACAGGTGCAGACGCCTCTCGACCTTGTCCAGGCGGAACTGCAGGCGACGGCGCACGGTGCCGATGCGATAGGTCAGCCACTCGCTGAGCAGGGTGCGCAGGTTCTTCACCTGTGGGCGACCATCGAGCCCGATCACGTTGGTGTTGACCCGGTAGCTGGACTCCAGATCGGTGGTGGCGAACAAGTGCTGCATCAGCGCTTCGACATCGACCCGGTTGGAGCGCGGGATGATGACGATGCGACAGGGGTTCTCATGATCCGACTCATCGCGCAGGTCGGCGACCATCGGCAGCTTCTTGGCCTGCATCTGCCCAGCGATCTGCTCGAGCACCTTGGAGCCGGACACCTGGTGCGGCAGCGCGGTGACCACGACGTCGCCGTCTTCGACACGGTAGACGGCCCGCATGCGAACGGAACCTCGACCTGTCTCATAGATCTTCAGCAGGTCCGCACGCGGCGTGATGATCTCCGCCTCGGTCGGGAAATCCGGCCCCAGCACATGCTCGCAGAGCTGCTCGACACTGGCGCTCGGCTCGTCGAGCAGACGTATGCAGGCGCTCGCCACTTCACGCAGGTTGTGCGGGGGCACATCGGTGGCCATGCCCACGGCGATGCCGGTGGTGCCGTTGAGCAAAAGGTTGGGCAGGCGCGCCGGTAGCGTCGCCGGCTCGTCGAGGGTGCCATCGAAGTTCGGCACCCACTCAACCGTGCCCTGACCCAACTCGCTGAGCAGCACCTCGGAATAGCGCGACAACCGCGCCTCGGTATAACGCATGGCGGCGAACGACTTGGGATCGTCCGGCGCACCCCAGTTGCCCTGACCGTCGACCAGCGTGTAGCGATAGCTGAACGGCTGCGCCATCAGCACCATGGCTTCGTAGCAGGCACTGTCGCCATGCGGATGAAACTTGCCGAGCACGTCACCGACGGTACGTGCGGACTTCTTGTGCTTGGCGTCTGCGCCCAGGCCGAGTTCGCTCATGGCATAGATGATGCGCCGCTGCACCGGCTTCAAACCGTCGCCAATATGCGGCAGTGCGCGATCCATGATCACGTACATGGAGTAGTTGAGGTAGGCCTGCTCGGTGAAATCGGCGAGGGAGCGACGCTCCACGCCGTCCAGGCTCAGGTCGAGGGATTCGCTCATCAGCAATTTTCTTCAGCAAAGGATGGATGACTCACGGCTGGTTGCTCGCCGAACTTGAGCAAGTTGCCGTGGGCGTCGATGACATAAAGTTCTTGCATGCCCCAGGGCTGCATAACGGGCGCGTCCAGGACCAGGCCACGCTGACAGAACTCCCGGTACAGCGCCTGGCAATCGCCGGTACGTATGTAGCAGGAGGTGTTCTCGGCAACGTGGCGCTCAGTGCAAAGCCAGAAATGCAGCTGCGCACCGTCGCGCTCCACGATCAGGTAGTCAGTGGCCTGCAGCACGACCTGGAAACCCAGATAGGTCGTGTAGAAGCCGCGGCTTTCATCGAGATTCAACGAAGCCAGGACAGGCACCGTGGACTGTATGAGCGCCCTCATCGGTCTTGCCCCTGAGGTAGTTGCTGGCGCAGCACCAGGGTGCCAGCGCGCTGGGTGAATTCAAGCTGCTTCAGTGCGCTCATACCGAGCAGAACCTGTTCGCTGCGAAAGCCGGGGGCGACGATAGCGCGCACGTCGTGCAGGCGGATGTCACCCAGACCGAGGCTCGACAGCACGGTGCGATAACCGGTGGTCTGGCCGTTGGCGGTGTGCAGCATCACCGGCGCGCCGCGCTCCAGCCCCAGCCGTTCGGCCAGCTCGGCCGGCACCGCGACATCGGTAGCACCGGTGTCCAGCAGAAAGGTGACCGCCTCGCCATTGATCCGCCCGCTGGCGACGAAATGGCCTTGGACATTGCCGGCCAGCTGCACTTCGATCTGCTCGCCCTGCAGCTGGGAAACCGGCTGCCGATTGGGGTTGAGCTGATCCTCCTCCCAAGCGGCGAAGAAGCGGGTAGCCAGGAACAGTCCCGCCCCCCAGGCGAGCACCAGCATCACGCGCCCGGCACGCCGCCCGGCGGTCTGGCTCACGGCTTCGCGCCCCAGCCGTCATCAGGCGCGGCAAAACGCCAGACGATCGGGCGCTTTTCGCCATCGCCACGGGCCTTGCCGTTGTTGTCGACCCCGATCCACGCGCCTTCGGCATCGATCCACAGCGCCTCGGCGTTGCCAAAGGACTCAGCGTAGCGGCGATCCTCGGTCAAGGCCTCCTCGGCGAATGACCAGCAACGCTCCACCGCGCCAGTGGCCGGACTGCGACGACAGACGCGGTAGGCCGAGGGCTCGAGCACGAAAAGCTTGTCGGCGAAGAACGCCACCGCCGAGAAGCTCTTTGGCAGCGGCGCATCGCCCAGCGCAGCGGGCGGCAGCTGATCGCCCCCCTCGGCCATCAGCACGCAACCGCCCGTGCACTGCCAGCTGCTCTGCTGACGATGCAGCACCAGAAGACCGCGGCGCTCGCGTTCGGCCGCAATCCACATGCGCTCGGCCTTCGGATCGACGGCGATCCCTTCGAACAGCGCGTTGAAGTGCCATAGCATGCCGCTGGCCCGCGCCTGTCGTACCAGCGTATCGGGCAGGCGCAGCCATTCCGCCGTACCCGCTGGGCTGACCCGCAGCACGCCGACATGGGCCTCACTGACCACGTAGCGGTTGCCCAGGCTGTCACAACTCAGACCTTCGAAATCCAGCTGACCACCCCGCACCTGGCCACTGACCCAGGCGCGCATGCGCATGCCCCAGGGCAAGCCGCTGTCCGGCGGCGGGCCCG
>NZ_JXXD01000207.1 GCF_000935215.1 Stutzerimonas stutzeri | reverse complement strand
CAACCCTCTCCCCAATGGGGAGAGGGAGCTGGATTGAGGAAGCCGGATCACTTGCTCATGCAGACCGTGCAGAGCAAGCGAGGGGAGTGAGCGCAGGCTGTGCCCATCAAGCAGTTGCAACAACCACCAGCACGCTCTCACCCCAGCACCCAATCCGCGCATTACCGATAAACCGGCCTGAATCCGAGTCCTGACTGAAATCTTGCACCGGATCGGGGCCCGCGCCCCTCCGGGGGGAGAGGGCTAGGGTGAGGGGCTGGCGGCCACGACCAGTGTCGCAACTAAAACCCACACAGCCCCGTTTCACCTACTCCTCAAGGGTCCACGCGATCAATAAACCGCCCAGCTTGGTACCGAGCAAGCCATGCCGGCCCGGGTCGAAGACCGCCCTCCCCATCCACTCCACAACGACGAGAGAGCGCCTGATTGAAGCCACCGAACCAACCGCAACTAGCGGGCACATCATGCGTCTCGCCCTGCACCGGATCGGCAACCCAACCCGGTCAAGTCCCCTCTCCCCTCCGGGGAGAGGGCTAGGGTGAGGGGCTGGTGGCTATGTCGAGCGCTGCATTCGACGTCGCCACCTGCCCCCGCCTCACCTACTCCTCAAGGGTCCACGCGATCAAGGAATCCCCCAGCTTGGTGCCGAACGAGCCATGCCCGCCGGCCATCTGCACCACGTACTGCTTGCCGGTCTTCTCGGACACGTAGGTCATCGGAGTCGCCTGGCCACCGGCAGGCAGGCGGCCCTTCCACAATTCCTTGCCGTTCTGCAGATCGTAGGCGCGCAGATAGTAATCCAGCGTTCCGCTCATAAAGGCCACTCCGCCGGCGGTGACGATCGGCCCGCCCAGTGCTGGCGTACCCACCGGGAAGGGAATGCCCAAGGGCGCACTGTCGCGGCTGGTGCCGTTCTTGTGCATCCAGACCTTCTTCATGCTGCGCAGGTCCAGCGCGGTGACGAAGCCCCATGGCGGCGTCTGGCACGGCAGGCCGAGCACCGACATGAACGGCTCCAGCCGCACCATATACGGCGCCCCCAGATTGGGCTGCAGGCCAGTCTCACCGCCGCCGGTACGCTCATCGGGGTCGACCTCGCTGCGCTTGACCATGGTCGAGATGAAGGCCAGGTAATTCGGCGCGCCGAACAGCAGCTGGCGGCTCGGATCGACCGCCACCGATGGCCAGTTGAAAGTACCCACGTTACCCGGATAGATCAGCGAGCCCTGCTCCGACGGCGGCGTGAAGTCGCCCTCGTAACGCAGCTTGCGGAACTGGATGCGGCACATCATCTGATCCAGCGGCGTACCGCCCCACATGTCGCGCTCGCGCAGCGGCTCTTGCGGGGCGTAGCTGACGGCCGATGCGGGTTGGGTCGGCGCGGTGAACTCGCCGTAGTCAGTGCCTTGGGGCACGGGCATCTCTTCCACCGGCACGATCGGCTCGCCGGTACGGCGGTCGAGGATGTGCAGATCGCCACGCTTGGTCGGCTGGATGATGGCCGGCACCTGGCCTTGTGGCCCTTCGATATCCACCAGCGTCGGCTGCGATGGCAGGTCGCGGTCCCAGAGGTCATGGTGCACGGTCTGGAATTCCCAGCGCACCTGGCCGGTCGCCAGGTCCAGCGCCACCAGGGTGTCGGTGAAACGCTCGGACTCCGGCGTGCGCGGCTGCGCCCACTGGTCCGGGGTCTGGTTGCCGGTGGGGATGTAGACCAGCCCCAGCGACTCGTCGGCAGTGGCGATGGTCCAGGAGTTTGGCGTGCTGCGCACGTAGGTTTCGCCGGGTGGCAAGGGCTCTGTGGCGTCCGGGTTACCCGGGTCGAAATTCCATACCAGCTCGCCGCTGCGCACGTCGTAGGCGCGAATCACGCCGCCGGGTGAATCCACCGCGCCGTTGTCGGTGATCGAGCCGCCGACGATGACCAGCTTCTCGGTCACCACCGGTGGTGAAGTCGGCAGGTAAACGCCCAAAGCGTCCTCACCGAGTCCAGCCTTCAGATCCACCACGCCGGCATTGCCGAAGTCCTCGCAGGGCTTGCCGTCCTCGACATCCAGCGCGACCAGAGTGCCGTCGTTGGTCGGCAAAAACAGCCTCCGCGCGCAACGCGCTACGGGCTGGTCGGACGGTGCCGTCGCTGCGGGCCCGTAGGCGTTGGCGTCATGGAAGGCCAGGCCACGGCAGGTCATGTGCTGGTAGTACTCGGCATCGCGGTTGATGCTCGGATCGAAGCGCCAGCGCTCCTCACCGCTGTCGGCATCGACGGCGATGGCGATGCTGTGCGGCGTGCAGATGAACAGATTGTCGCCAACCTTCAACGGCGTCACCTGATAGGTGATCTCGCCGGGGTCACCCTCGCCGGACAGGTCACCGGTGTGGAACTCCCAGGCCTTTTTCAACTTGCCGACGTTGTCCGGCGTGATCAGATCGGCCGTCGAATAACGATCGCCGCGGTCGGAGCCGCCGTAGGCTTTCCATTCGCCGGCAACCCGACCGGCCTGCCCCTCGGGATTCGAGCCCTGCATCTGCGCGTCGCTGAATTCACCCGTGATCGAGTGATAATCCTGGGTCAGCGAGTACCCGGCGATCAGCGCGCCGGCCAGCAGCCCCAAGCCAAGCAGGCCGCTGGCGCCATCACGCCAGACCAGCCGATCGCCGACGTAGCGATTGACGAAAGGCAGAATCAGCCAGAGCCCGAGGATGCACCAGAGGTCGATTCGCGGCGCCAGCTGCCACCAGTCGAAGCTGACTTCGTACAGCGTCCACGCCAGCGTCGCCAGCAGTAGCACCGCGTAGAGCCAGATCGCGGCGCGGCGTCGAGCGAACAACAGGCCGGCCACGCCCAGCAGTCCGATGCCGGCCAGCAGGTAGTACCAGGAGCCACCCAGCATTGCGAGGTAGCCGCCACCGACCGCCATCAGCGCTCCCAGCAGCAGAACCACCACGGCGGTCAGGGTGATGCGCATGGGCCGCGGCCCGTAATCGATACTCATGCAACGCTCTCCAGCCAATTCATCTTCAAAACAAAAAGCAAAAAGCTGGCGAAACTTTCTGACACAAAGTCTCGCCAGCTTGTAGTGGATACGATAGGCGGGGCTTTAGTTCAGCCGTTTTGCGACCGCTTACGCCGTCGCCCCGACGCTGAGCGGCTGCGTTTCAGGCCGCTTGATTACTGCGTAGATCACCCCGGCTACCAAGCTGCCGGCGAGGATTGCAGCCAGATACAACAGCGCGTGATTGATGGCGTTTGGGATCAGCAGCACGAACAGCCCGCCATGGGGCGCCAGCAGCTTCGCGCTGAAGGCCATGGACAGCGCGCCGGTCAGCGCACCACCGGCGATGCTCGCCGGAATCACCCGCAACGGGTCTTTCGCAGCGAAAGGAATCGCGCCTTCGGAAATGAAGCAGCAGCCCAGCACCAGCGCAGCCTTGCCGGCTTCGCGCTCGGTCTGGGCGAACTTGCGCCGGGCGATAAAGGTGGCGATGCCCATGCCGATCGGCGGCACCATGCCGGCGGCCATGGTAACGGCCATCGGCGCGTAGCTCTGCGAGGCGAGCAGGCCGACCGAAAAGGCATAGGCCGCCTTGTTCACCGGGCCACCGAGGTCAACGCACATCATGCTACCGAGCAGCAGCCCGAGCAGGATGGCATTGGAGGTGCCCATGGTGTCGAGGAAATCAGTGAGCCCGGCGAGCAATTTGGCCACCGGCGTGCCGACCACGTAAATCATCACCAGGCCGGTAACCAGGCTCGCCAACAACGGAATGATCAGGATCGGCTTGAGCGATTCGATACTCGCTGGCAAGGGAATCCAGCGGCTGACCGCCTTGGCCGCGTAACCGGCGACGAAGCCGGCAATGATGCCGCCGATAAAGCCCGCCCCCAGCGTGCCAGCCAGCAGCCCACCGATCATCCCCGGCGCCAGTCCTGGGCGATCAGCGATGGAATAAGCGATGTATCCCGCCAGCAGCGGCACCATAAGCTGGAAGGCCGTTTCGCCACCGATCTTCATCAGCGCGGCGGCCAGCGTGCCCTCCTCCTTGAACGCCTCGATGCCGAAGACGAACGACAGTGCGATCAGCAAACCGCCCGCCACCACCATCGGCAGCATGTAGGACACGCCGGTCAGCAGGTGCTTGTAGACGCCAGCCTTCTCGCCCTTCTGTTCACCACTTGCGCTGGCAGCGGCGCCTCCAGCGAGCACCGAGCCTTCTTCCAGCGCGCGATCCAGGGTCGCATCGGGTTGTTTGAGGGCCACGCCGGTGCCGCAGCGAAATACGCGCTTGCCGGCGAAACGGGTGACATCCACCTCGATATCGGCGGCCAGCAGCACCACGTCGGCCGCTGCGATGGCGTCCGCTTCCAGCACGTTGCGCGCACCCACCGAACCGCGGGTTTCCACCTGCAGATCGTAACCCTTGCGGATCGCGGCCTGCTGCAGGGCCTCCGCGGCCATGAAGGTGTGCGCCACGCCCGTCGGGCAAGCGGTGATGGCGACAAGTTTCGGCTTGCCGCTGGTATGCGCCGCATCCGCTTCGTCGGCATGCTGCAGTTCGCTGGCGGTGTCCGCGGCACTGCGCAGGAAGGCTTCCGGATCGAGCAGCGCCTCGGATGGCGTGGACTGGGCGACGCGCTTGCCAACGAAGCGTTGCAGCGACAGCGGCCCGGTCTTCACCACGACCACCAGATCGGCATTCGCAATCTGTGCCGGGGTCAGCGGCGAACCGATGGCTTTGGGATCGTGGACTTCCACGGCGGTCGACCAGCCCAGACGATGGGCAGCCGCTTCGAGCAGCCGTGAAGTCAGCACGCTGGTGACCATTCCGTTGGGGCAGGCCGTGACGATGAGAAGATTCATTCCTTCACCTCTTGTTCGAATTATTGGCTGAGCGACTGCAGGCGCACCGCAGCTTCAAGCTCGGCGAGTCCAGCCGTGTCGGTGATGCCGAACCCAACCTGCCCGACCGCCTGCGCGGCGATGGCCGTGGCCTGTGTGAGGGTGCGCTCTGCCGGCCAGCCTTCCAGCAAACCGTGAAGCATCCCGGCAAGCAGCGAGTCGCCTGCACCGACGGTGCTGACGACCCGAACCTTGGGCGGATTGGCATGCAGCGTGGCGCCTGGCGAAAACCAGCTGACGCCATTGGCGCCCTGCGAAATAACCACGTGCTCGATGCCTTCGGCTTGCAGTCGTCGCGCTTCGGCTGTCAGCGCTGCCGACTCGTTGAGTTCGACGCCACGGGCCTCGGCCAACTCTTCCTCGTTGGGCTTGATCAACCAGGGCGTGACGGCCAGCCCGTCACGCAACGCGGCGCCACTTGTATCCAGCGCCACCCGCGCGCCGAGCGATTTGAGGGTGTTCAGCATCTCCACGAACCACTGGCTGTCGATGCCCCGCGGCAAGCTGCCGGCGACCACAACCAGCTCATGAGCCGGGACCAGACGCTTCAGCCGCGCCAGCAACTCGGCGCGCTGCGCCTCGCTCACCTTGAGCCCTAGGCCGTTGATGTCGGTGACCTGCCCGTCCGCTTCGGCCAGTTTGATGTTGCTGCGGGTATCGCCCGGCACGCGGACGAATTCGTCGGCAAATCCACGTGCGGCGAACAGCTGCTCGAAGGCTTGCGGGTTGCCTTCGCCGAGAAAACCAGTAACGGTCAGCTGGTGGCCGAGATCGGCCAGCACCTGCGCCACGTTGATGCCCTTTCCGGCGGCATGCACCTGCAGGCTTTCGCTGCGATTGACTTCGCCCAGGCGCAGCGACGGCAGCTGCACGGTCAGGTCCAGGGCCGGGTTGAGAGTGACGGTCAGCACGCGAGCCATCAGCAGTGCTCCCCGACGAAGGCGCGAACTTCATGGGCGCCGGGCAGCATCAGGGCTTGCTGGGCCAGCCTCTGGCAGGTCGTGAAGTCCAGCTCGCGCACCCTCGCTTTCACCAGGGCAATGCTGCGCGCCGAGACGCTCAGTTCGTCCACGCCCAAGCCCACCAGCATCGGCACCGCCAATGCATCAGCGGCCAGCTCGCCACAAACGCCAACCCACTTGCCGTGGGCATGGGCGGCCTCGACCGTCATGCCGATCAGGCGCAACACCGCCGGATGCAAGCCGTCGGCCTGGCCAGAGAGCGTCGGATGGCCGCGGTCGATGGCCAGGGTGTATTGCGTCAGGTCATTGGTGCCGATGCTGAAGAAGTCGACTTCCTGCGCCAGCACCGGCGCGATCAAAGCTGCTGAGGGGATCTCGATCATGATGCCGACCTGCAGGTCAGCTACTGGCAGCTCCACGCGCAGGCGATCGACCATGGCTTTGGCGGTGCGCCACTCGTCAATATTGCCGACCATGGGGAACATGATCCGCAACGGGCGGCCATCGGCCGAAGCGAGCAAGGCACGCAGCTGGGTCTCGAGGATGTCCGGGCGTTGCAAACTCAGGCGAATGCCGCGCACGCCCAGAAACGGGTTTTCCTCGGCCGGCATCGGCCAGTACGGCAGCGGCTTGTCACCACCGACATCCAGCGTGCGCACCACCAGCGGACGCCCTTGGAGGGCTTCCAGCACACGGCGGTACTCGGCTTCCTGAGTCGCCTGATCCGGCGCCTGGGAATGGTTCATGAACACCAGCTCGGTACGCAGCAGGCCGATGCCTTCGGCGCCCATCGCCACCGCTTCCGGGGTTTCGCCGGCAGCGCCGATGTTGGCAGCGATCTCTACCGGATGGCCGTCGCGGGTGATGGCCGGCTCCAGGCGACGCTCATTTGCCAGGCGCTTGCGCTCCTCGCGGGTGGCGCGCTCGTTGCGGGCCTGGTCCAGCTGCGCATCGGTTGGGGCGACCAGCAGTTCACCGCGCTCGCCGTCAAGCAGCAGCAAGGTGTTTGGCGCTAGCCCAAGCACACCCGGCCCAGCACCGACTATCGCCGGAATGCCCAGCGCGCGGGCGATGATGGCGCTGTGCGAAGTGGCGCCGCCGCCAGCGGTAAGAATGCCTGCGACCCGCTGGGCATTGAGCGTGGCGACGTCCGAAGGCGCCACCTCGTCCATCACCAGGATGTAGGGCTCATCTGGGGCCTGATCGGCTTCCACACCAGTCAGGCAGGCCAGCACGCGACGCCCGACGTCACGCAAATCGGCCGCACGTTCGGCCAGCAGCTTGTCGTGGAGCGCCTCCTGCTGCTGCGCCGCAGTTTCGATTTCCTCCATCCAGGCCGCTTCGGCGCTCAGTCCCTTTTGCAGCCGAACCTGCACTTCCTCGCGCAACGCCGGGTCCTTGAGCATGGCCTGATGGGTGGTGAAGATGTCGCGGATGCTGGCGACCTGACTCTCATCGATCAGCGTGCCGATCTCCGCATGGACCTTGTCCAGCGCCGCATCCAGCCGCTGTAGTTCGATCACCGGAGACTCGCCGCGCTTGGGGTAGTCGATCACCTGCGGCTTGCGTACCAGGACCGGACCGATGGCGATGCCGGGCGCGGCGGCGATGCCGATGACCTGCTCGCCGGCCCGCAAGACGGGCACGTCCTGGGCTGCCTCATTCAGTTGCACGGCCCGCGGCTCCGCCGGCGCCCCGCCGGCCGGCAGCGGCTCGATTTCCTCGCCCAGCCCTTCTTCCACCGCGCGGACCAGCGCCGGCAACGCATCGTCGGCGATCGAGGGCTCGGCGATGAACTCCAGCACCTGGCCGCGATGCGAGCCCATCGCCAGCAGCTTGCTCAGGCTCTTGGCCGAAACGCCCGCGCTCTGGCTACCAGCCAGACGCACTCGAATCTCGCCGGCGAAGGCCTGTGCGACCTCGGTCAGCACCTTTGCCGGGCGGGCATGCAAGCCATGGGCGTTAGCCAGTGGCACCTGGGCACTCGGCCAGTCTGCAGCCACTTCTCCGCCCAGGGCTTCGAGCACTGTGCGACTGGACGTTGCCTGACTCAGCTCCTGCCCGCGGCCTTCGATCAGCAGGTTGCACAGGCGCTCGAGCATCGCCCGATGCGCTTCGCCCAGGCTGGCCAGCACGAAAAGACCGTTGAGGGGCTGGCCTTGGTGTTCAAGATTCGACGCCGGCGTAACGAACGCCAGTCCAGGGCGCTGCACCGATTGCTCGCTGCTCAGCCACCAGAGGCCATCACCCAGCGGCAACGCCTGGCCAAGCGGCAGGCTGGCATTGAAGCCTGGCTCCACGCACTGCGCGCGCTTGAGCAACCTGACGCCCTGCCAGGCCAGCTCGTCGAAATCATCCGCAGCGACACCCAGCGAGACCAGCTCGCCATCCAGCGCCAGCGCCTGTGGCGCACCCTGCAGCAGGTCGATGATGGCTTCGGGGCTTTCGGCTTTCTGCAGCGCCTCGCTCAGATCGCCTTCACCCAATGCTCGGGTCAGCAGCTGTAGCAGGCGCAGGTGTTCGTCGGAACGCGCAGCGATACCGATGGCCAGATACACCAGCTGGCCGTTGCCCCAGTCGACGCCGGCCGGAAAATGCAGCAGCCGCACGCCGGTGGTGAACACCTGATCACGGGTTTCCGGCGTGCCATGGGGAATCGCAAGGCCCTGACCGAGAAAGGTCGAGCCCTGCGCTTCACGCGCACGCAGCCCGTCCAGATAACCCGGCGCGACCAGCCCGTCGGCGACCAGAACTTCACCCAGCAGGGCCAGCGCCGCTGGCTTGTCCGCCGCGGCCTGATGCATGTGGATGTGCTGTGCATTCAACTCAAGCATGGAGAACTCCTGCGGGGCTCGCGATTGTTGTGGCCGACGGTCGCGCCGGCTTTGCCCGAATCCTGGGCTGGCGCTTCAGACCGAAACACTGCTGAAACGTTTCACCTAAGGCTGGCACATTACGCAATATTGGGTAATTCTAGAAGCCCGAGTTCATACCACCCGTCTCAGGACCCTCTGTTGAAACTGACCGACATCGCCCGCCTCGCCAACGTTTCGGTAACCACCGCCAGCTATGTGCTCAATGGCAAGGCCGCGCAGCGCCGTATCAGCATGGCCACGGTCGAACGGGTGATGGCCGTGGCCGAACAGCAGGGCTTTCAGCTCGACCAGCAGGCTGCCGGCCTGCGCCGAGGGCAGTCGCGCACCCTCGGCTTCATCGTTCCGGATCTGGAAAACCCCAGCTACGCACGTCTGGCCAAACTGCTCGAGCAGCGCGCGCGGCAGCGCGGCTACCAGCTGCTGATCGCCGGCACCGACGACGAGCCGGATACCGAGCGCCAGGTCATCCAGCTGCTGCGCTCGCGCCGCTGCGATGCGCTGATCGTCGCCAGCTGCCTACCAGTCGACGACCAGAGCTATCGCAAGGTGCAGGAGGCTGGCACGCCGGTGATCGCCCTCGACCGTGCGCTGGACGCCGAGCATTTCTGCTCGGTGGTCAGCGATGATTGCGAAGCGGCCGCCCTGCTCACCCGCTCGCTGGCAGTTCCGGCCGCCGCCCATATCGCCCTGATCAGCGCACGCCCGGCATTGCCCATCAGCCAGCAGCGCGAGGAAGGTTTTCGCCAGGTACTCGCGCAGCACACGGGGCAGGTCAGCATCCTGCGTGCCGACCAGTTCAGCCGTGCCTGCGGACGCGAGCAGATGCTCGCCCTGCTCGAGCGCGGCCCGCTGCCCGATGCGCTGATCACTACCGCGTACGTCTTGCTCGAAGGCGTATTCGATGCGCTGCGCGAGCGCGATCTGCTGTGGCCAGAGCAGCTGCGGCTGGCGACCTTTGGTGACGCGCAGTTGCTGGATTTCCTGCCGATCCGGGTCAATGCGATTTCCCAGCAGCACCAGCAGATCGCCGAGCAAACCCTGGAACATGCAATCCGCGCCATTGAGCAGGGCGAGTACCGTCCCGGGGTGATCGCCATCGAGCGCGAGCTGAAAGTGCGACGTCTCTGATCCGCCCCCTTGCGGGCGCTGCCGCGCTGGCGGAAGCTTGTGTCTTTTCGAACACACCCGCCTTCCTGATGAACATCGACCAGATCACCCAACGCCTGCACGCCATCCGCGATCAGAACGACTGGCAGCGCTTTCACAGCCCGAAAAACCTCGCCATGGCCGCCAGCGTGGAAATGGCCGAGCTGGTAGAAATATTTCAGTGGCAGACCGAGGACGAGTCGCGCCAGCTTTCGGCCGACAAACTTGAGCATGCCGGGCAGGAAGTCGGCGACATCCTCATGTACCTGCTCTTGATGTGCAGCGAGCTGGGCATCGACATGGAACAGGCACTGCTGGCCAAGTTGGCCGACAACGAGCGGCGGTTCGCCCGATGAGCGACCGGCATTTCGACGAGCTGGCGACGCGCTTCGCCGAGAAGATCTACGGCGGCGCCAAGGGTGCGATCCGCCTTGCCGTGCTGCAGGCCGACCTGACGGAAGCCCTGCCGCAACGGCCACTGCGGGTGCTGGATATCGGCGCCGGCCTCGGCCATATGAGTCTGTGGCTCGCCCAGCAGGGCCATGATGTGACCCTGGCAGAACCGGCAGAGCCGATGCTGGAAGGCGCGCGCAAACAGTTTGCCGCAGCCGGCCAGCAGGCAACCTTCATTCAGGCGCCCTGGCAGACAGTCGAAAGCCAGGTCGAGGGCCGCTTCGATCTGGTGATCTGCCACGCGGTGCTGGAATGGCTGGCCGAGCCCCAGGCGATCCTGCCGGCGCTGCATCGCCTAACATCGGCCGATGGCTGGCTATCGCTGGCCTTCTACAACCGCGACGCGCTGATCTACCGCAACCTGCTCAAGGGCCATTTCAAGAAACTGCGCAGCCAGACCTATGCCGGCGAGCGCCAGAGCCTGACGCCTCAGCAGCCGCTGGACCCACGCGAGCTGGCGGCGCAACTCGCACCGCACTGGCAGGTCGAAACAACCAGTGGCGTGCGCGTATTCCATGACTACATGCCCGCCGATTTCCAGGCCCGCACCGAGCCTGCCGAACTGATCGAGATGGAACTGGCCTACCGCCGCCATCCACAATTTGCCGGTCTCGGGCGCTACCTGCACTGGATGTGTCGGCCGCTCTGAGCCGACCGGGAGGTACCGATGTCGATCCGCGCCATGCTGCCGGTGCTCTGCCTGGGCCTTGCAGCCTGCCAGAGCCAGAACCCCTATACCGACGAATCCGCGCCGATTCCTCCGGCGCCACCGATCGAGCAGATCCAGTCACCGGTCTATCCGGCGGCGCCAAGGGACTTTTCCAGCTACCAGAACTGGAGCTGGCAAGCACCACCGGCCGGCACCGCGTCGATCACCGGCGAGGAGCTGCAGGAAATGGTCGCCGGCGCGCTCGATCAACTCGGCTTGCGCCC
>NZ_JXXD01000206.1 GCF_000935215.1 Stutzerimonas stutzeri | reverse complement strand
AACCTGGTCCTCGTCCTTCACCCCGGTCGAAGGCAGCAACACCGTTGCCGTCCGCCAGACCGACGTGGCCGGTAATACCTCGGGTGCGACCACCGTCAGCTTCGTGCTCGACACTCAGGTCGCCGCACCGACCGTTTCGCTGACTAACGACACGGGTGCAGGCGGCTCGGACAGCATCACCAACAACGGCGCCCTGACCATCGGCAGCACCGAAGCGGGTGCA
>NZ_JXXD01000205.1 GCF_000935215.1 Stutzerimonas stutzeri | reverse complement strand
ACGGCGAGCCGTCGGCGGCATCGTCGTCCTCGTAGGGCTCGTCGTAGCTGGCCACCGGTGGGCGATTCTGATGGGTCAGCACCAATCGCACGCCGGGCAGCGCTTCAGCCGCGGCGGCATCAATGCCCTTGATACGGCCGCGGGCGATGCTGCTCGACACCACGGCGCCATAGAGCAGCCCCGGAACATCGGCTTCGGCGGCGTAGCAGGCCTTGCCGGTAACCTTGAGCGGACCGTCGACGCGGTCCAGCGGCTTGCCCAGTGGAGAGTTGGCGCTGTTCATCGGACGGTTCCTCCGGCGGCTTCGGTCAATGCACGCACGATGGCGCGCCGGGCCAGGTCGATCTTGAAAGCGTTGTCGGCGAGCGGTTGCGCGCCTTGCAGCAGGCGATCGGCCGCCGCGGCGAAACATTCGGGTTCGGCACGCTTGCCGCTGAGCAGTTCTTCAGCCTCCTCCAGACGCCAGGGTTTGTGCGCCACGCCCCCGAGCGCGATACGCCCGCGGCGGATGATGTCGCCATCCATCTCCAGCGCCGCCGCGACGGACACCAGGGCGAAGGCGTAGGAGGCGCGGTCACGCACCTTGAGGTAGGCGCAGTGGCTGGCAAAACCTTCCACCGGCAGCTCGATGGCGGTGATCAGCTCGCCCTCGACGAGGGCGTTGTCCTGCTGCGGCTGGTCGCCGGGCAGCCGGTGGAAGTCCACCAGCTCCAGGCGTCGCTTGCCGTGCGGCCCCTCCACATGCACCCGGGCATCCAGCGCCGCCAGCGCCACGCACATGTCCGACGGATGCACGGCGACGCAGTGTTCGCTGGCACCGAGAATCGCGTGGATGCGATTGCGCCCGTCACGCGCGCTGCAACCGGAGCCCGACTCGCGCTTGTTGCAGGGCGTGGCGGTGTCGTAGAAGTAGTAGCAACGGGTGCGCTGCAGCAGGTTGCCGCCGGTGCTGGCCATATTGCGCAGCTGCGGCGAAGCCCCGGCGAGAATCGCCTTGCTCAGCAGTGGGTAGCGCTGTTCGATTTGCGGGTGCCAGGCCAGGTCGGCGTTGCTCACCAGCGCACCGATGCGCAGCCCGCCCTCGGCGGTCTGCTCGATCTCGCGCAGCGGCAGGCCGTTGATGTCGATGAGCTGGCCGGGTTGCAGCACGTTCTCTTTCATTAGGTCGAGCAGGTTGGTGCCGCCGGCGATATAGCGGCTCTGCGGCCCGTGCAGGGCGATGGCCTGGTCGATGCGTTCGGGGCGCTGATAGCTGAACGGCGTCATTGCGCACCCTCCTGGCCGCGCAGCGTCGGCAGTGCGTCCTCAATGGCGGCGAGGATGTTGGGATACGCGCCGCAGCGGCAGAGGTTGCCGCTCATGTGTTCGCGAATCTCGTCGCGGCTGCTGGCACGGTTCTCCGCTGCTAGCCCGGCTGCCGAGCAGATCTGCCCCGGCGTGCAGTAGCCGCACTGGAAGGCATCGTGCTTGACGAACGCAGCCTGCAGCGGATGCAGCGTCGCATCGCTGGCCAGGCCTTCGATGGTGGTCAGGCTGGCGCCGTCGTGCATCACCGCCAGGGTCAGGCAGCTGTTGATACGCCGGCCGTCGAGCAGCACCGTGCAGGCACCGCACTGGCCGTGATCGCAGCCTTTCTTGGTGCCGGTCAGGCCGAGCTGGTCGCGCAGCAGGTCGAGCAAGGTGGTCCAGGGTTGCACCTGGAGCTCACGGCGTTCGCCGTTCAGCTCCAGGCTGATGGTGCAGGTCTGGCCTGCGGCTGAAGAATTTTCGCTCATGGCGGCCTCACGGTTTGGGCGTTGGTATGCGCTGTCCGTGCGTCTTGGGGTACGACTGGCGTGGTGCGAAAATCGTTCAGCCCTGCTGGTCGAGTGGCTGCGGCTGACTGAGGGTCATCTCGCCGCGAACGGCGTGGCGCTGCGCTCACCGGCCAATTGATTTGTGCAGGTTTTGGTAGTCGCTACGGCGATGGTCTTCAGGCCTGCCGGCGATCATCGGGATGGTCGATGTCTTGCAGTACACCGGGATCGTTCAGGGCGAGCTCCAGTACCGGGTGCGCCGCGAAAAGCACCTGGGCACCGCGATCACCATCCAGTTGCAGCAGCGCATCGCGATGGGTGCTGCCGATGCCGCGCGGATGGCCAGGGCGGCCGTCATAGGTCGGCACGATCAGGTTGTCCTCACGGATAGCCGCCGCGATCTCGCGCAGGGTCCGCGGCTGCACATAGGGCATATCCGCCAGCGCCACCAGCCAGCCACGCGCCGCCGGCGCGTGGGCCACGGCCTGCGCGAGGCTGTGGCCGAGCCCGCGGGTTTCCAGCACAAGCACCTCGCAATCGGCAGCGTTGGCGCTCAGCCAGTCGCGCAGAGGCAGATTGTCTGCACGGGTCACCACCAGCAATCGTTCGGCGACACTGCGAAGGTTGGCCAGCGTGGCCGCCAGCACCGGCGGCGAAGACGCAGCAGCCAGGCTGAGCGCCAGCAGCTTGTCCGCACCACCGGCAGCTCGATAACGACTGCCCTGCCCCGCAGCCAGAACGATGGCGCAAACGCCCGCTTCAGGCACAGCGCTGTTGTTCCGGCAACGCCTGGCTGACCAGGGCGCCGTTTTTCAGCGCCACCACCTCGGCCATCAAGGACAGCGCGATTTCCGCCGGTGTACGGCTGCCGATGGGCAAGCCGATGGGGCCGTGCAACCGCTGCACCTGGCGCTCGCCGAGGCCCAGCGAGAGCAGGCGCGCCTTGCGCTTCTCGCTGTTGGCCCGCGAGCCCAGCGCGCCGACGTAGAAGGCTTCGGACTGCAGCGCGGTGAGCAGCGCCATATCGTCCAGTCTTGGATCGTGGGTCAGCGCGACGATGGCGGTGTGCGCATCCGCTTCGATGGCCAGCACGGCATCGTCCGGCATGCCGGGGACAAAGCGCACCGCCGCCGCGTCCCAGTCGTGGGCATAGCCTTCGCGCGGGTCGCAGATCAGTACTTCGAAGCCGAGGCCATGTGCCAGGTCGGCGACGTAGCGCGACAGCTGCCCGGCGCCGATCAGCAGCAGGCGCCAGGCCGGGCCGAATGGCGCGCGCAGGGTATGCCCGTCGAACTGCAGCGCGGCGTCGCGGCCGGCGGCGTGCAGCGTTACAGCGCCACTGGCGATATCCACGCAGCGCAGCAGCCGTTCATGCCCGGCGCAGCGCCGCAGCAGCTCATCAATCCAGCCGGCATCGCACAGCGGCTCCTGCAGCAGGCGCAGGGTACCGCCGCAGGGCAGACCGAAACGTGCGGACTCTTCCTTGCTCACGCCATAGGTGATCAGCTGGCAGGTCGACGGTGGCTCATCGGCCATGACCCGGGCGAGCAGGTCGTCCTCGACGCAGCCACCGGACACCGAGCCCTCGACACGGCCGTCGCCGCGCAGCGCCAGCAGCGAGCCCACCGGGCGCGGCGCGCTGCCCCAGGTTTCCAGCACCGTGTAGAGCACCACGGGATGGCCGTCACGCAACCAGTCGCGGGCGCGCCGCAGTACCGCCAGATCGACACTGTCCATTGATCTCCTCGGATTCAGCCACTTGCCGCCGGGACCTCCGGCAATGCAAGGAATGACCGATACGAGGCGAGGTTAGTTCGTTGTTGCCGGCACCAGCATGGCGTCCGCCACCTCGCGGCGCTTGCCGCGACCGGCCAGTCGCTCCACCAGGGTCAGGGCGAATTCCAGGGCGGTCGCCGGGCCCTGGCTGGTGATGCAGTTGCCGTCCACCACCACCGGCTGGTCGAGGAAATGTGTGCCGGTGAGGTTGTCGCTCATGCCTGGGTAGCAGGTCACCTGGCGGCCCTTGAGCACGCCGTAGGGATGCAGCGCCACTGCCGGCGCGGCGCAGATCGCGGCGAAATCGAGACCGGCACGAGCCTGCTGGCGAACACGCTCGGCCAGCGGCTCCAGCTCGCCGAGGGTCTTCGCCCCGGGCATGCCGCCGGGCAGCACGATCAGGTCAAAATCCTGCGCCAGCACGTCGAGCAGCATGGCGTCGGCGGTGATCCGGGTACCGCGCGCGCAGGTCAGCATGCGCCGCTCTTCGGCACTGGCCACCAGTACCTCGAACTCGGCACGCCGCAGCACGTCGATCAGGGTGACGGTCTCCAGGTCTTCGGAACCGTCGGCGATCGGAATCAGGACTCGTTTGCTCATGGCCTTCACCTGCTCAATGGAAATTCAACCGCGCTGCCGCCCGGTGTAAGATGCGCGGCTTTTGCGATGACACGCGAATCGCCCGCCAGAGGCGACAGCCCTCACACTGACCGGCACATAGGGGATCGACCATGCTGGAAAAGCTATTTCAACTCAAGGCGCACAACACCACGCTGCGCACCGAGGTCCTGGCCGGTATCACCACGTTCCTGACGATGGCCTACATCCTCTTCGTCAACCCGAGCATCCTCGCCGAAACCGGCATGGATCACGGCGCGGTGTTTGTCGCCACCTGCCTGGCCGCAGCCATCGGTTCGGCGATCATGGGCCTGGTTGCCAACTACCCGATCGCACTGGCGCCGGGCATGGGTCTGAACGCCTTCTTCACCTACACCGTCGTGCTGACCATGGGCTACACCTGGCAGACCGCGCTGGGTGCGGTGTTCCTCTCGGGCGTGATCTTCTTTGGCCTGTCGATCTTCAAGATTCGCGAGTGGATCATCCACAGCATTCCGCTGGCCCTGCGTGCCGGCATTGCCGCGGGCATCGGCCTGTTCCTGGCGATCATCGCGCTGAAGAACGCCGGCATCGTCGTCGACAACCCCGCCACTCTGGTCGGCCTCGGTGACCTCAGCGCCGGCGGCCCGCTGCTGGCCTGCCTGGGCTTTTTCCTGATCGCCGCGCTGGCCTATCGCCAGGTCACCGGTGCGGTGATGATCGGCATTCTGGTGGTCACCGGCCTGTCGATCCTGCTCGGCCTGTCCCAGCTCAACGGCGTGGTCTCGATGCCGCCGTCGCTGGCGCCGACCCTTATGCAGCTGGACATCATGGGCGCGCTGGATATCGGCCTGATCAGCGTGATCTTCGCCTTCCTCTTCGTCGACCTGTTCGACACTTCCGGCACCCTGATCGGCGTGGCGCAGAAGGCCGACCTGCTGGACAAGGACGGCAAGATGCCGCGCCTGGGCCGCGCCCTGCTGGCTGACAGCACCGCAACCATGGCCGGCGCCGCGCTGGGCACCTCGACCACCACCAGCTACATCGAGTCCGCAGCCGGTACCGCTGCCGGTGGCCGCACCGGCCTGACCGCCTGCGTGGTCGCACTGCTGTTCCTGCTCAGCCTGTTCTTCGCCCCGCTGGCCGGTGCCGTGCCGGCCTACGCCACCGCGCCGGCGCTGCTGTTCGTAGCCGTGCTGATGATGAGCAGCCTGGCCAGCATCGACTGGGACGACCTCACCGTCGCCGCGCCGGTCGTGGTTGCCGCGCTGGCCATGCCGCTGACCTTCTCGATCGCCAACGGCATTGCCTTCGGCTTCATCGCCTGGACCGCGATCAAGCTGCTGGCCGGCCGCTGGCGCGAGCTGAGCCCGGCGATGTGGATTCTCTCGGCACTGTTCGTGGTCAAGCTGGGCTGGTTCGCCGGCTGATCGCAGCGTAGGGTGGATGACGCTGTTCTCATCCACCTTCCGTGCGGCAACGCTGGATGGATGAAGCGTCAGCTGCGCGCCCCGATCCACCCTCGATTTACCTACCTTTCCAAGAGTCTTCATGAGCGCTCCGCAATTCGCCCCCGCCACCTACGACGCCCAACTCGCCGAGAAAGCCGCCCGGCTGGTGGAACTGCTGGCGCCGTTCGATGCACCGGCACCGGAAGTCTTCGACTCGCCCCGCGAGCACTACCGCCTGCGCACCGAATTCCGCCTGTGGCGCGAGGAGGGCCAGCGCCACTACGCAATGTTCGAGCAGGGCGACAAGCACAAAGCCATTCTGATCGACGACTTCCCCATCGCCAGCCGCCGCATCAACGAGCTGATGCCGCAGCTGAAGGCTGCCTGGCAGGCGTCGGAAGTGCTCAGCTTCAAACTGTTCCAGGTCGAATTCCTCACCACCCTGGCCGGCGATGCGCTGATCACCCTAGCCTACCACCGCCCGCTGGACGAGGCCTGGCAGGCCCAAGCCGAGCAGCTCGCCGCCAGCCTCGGCGTCAGCCTGGTCGGCCGCTCCAAGGGCAAGCGCATCGTCATCGGTCGCGATTACGTTGAAGAAGCGCTGGTCGTCGCCGGGCGAACCTTCCGCTATCGCCAACCGGAGGGCGCCTTCACCCAGCCCAACGGCGAGGTCTGCCAGAAGATGCTGAACTGGGCCTTCGACGTGCTCGGTGAGCGCGACGACGACCTGCTCGAACTCTACTGCGGCAACGGCAACTTCACCCTGCCGCTGGCCACCCGCGTGCGCCGCGTGCTGGCCACCGAGATCAGCAAGACCTCAGTCAACGCCGCGCTGGCCAATATCGCCGACAACGGCATCGACAACATCGAGCTGGTGCGTCTTTCCGCCGAGGAGCTGACCCAGGCGCTGAACGAGGTGCGCCCGTTCCGCCGCCTGGCCCATATCGACCTGAAGAGCTACGACTTCGGCAGCATCTTCGTCGACCCGCCGCGCGCCGGCATGGACCCGGACACCTGCGAACTGGCCCGTCGCTTCGAGCGCATCCTCTACATCTCCTGCAACCCGGAAACCCTGGCGCAGAACATCGCCCAGCTGGCCGATACCCATCGCATCGAGCGCTGTGCGCTGTTCGACCAGTTCCCCTACACCCACCACATGGAGTCCGGGGTGCTGCTGGTTCGCAAATGATCGCCGAGTGAACGTCGGCCACCCGTCGACGTTCCACATCCGTAACCAATCAGCCGTTACGGAGGTGCAAACATGCTGGTCTTCGAGCCGATCTATACCGACGGTCTGGCGCAGATTTCCTACCTGGTGGGCGACAGCAATGCCGCGGTCGCCGCGGTGATCGACCCGCGGCGCGACGTCGATATCTACCTCGACCTGGCCCGCGAAAAAGGCCTGCGCATCGCCTACGCCATCGAAACCCACATCCATGCCGACTTCGTCTCCGGTGCCCAGGCGCTGGCCGAACGCAGCGGCGCAGAGATCATCGGCGGCTGCTCAGCGGACTACGGTTTCGAGCTGCGCCAGGCTGCCGATGGCGAGGTGCTGGAGCTCGGCCAGGTCAGCCTGGAAATCATCTACTCGCCCGGTCACACGCCGGAACACATCTCCCTGCTGCTGCGCGACAGCCAGCAGGGCAAACAGCCGTTCGCTCTCTTCACCGGCGACACCCTGTTCAACCTCGACGTCGGCCGGCCGGACCTGCTCGGCGAAGACAGCACCCGACAACTGGCCGCGCAGCTTTACGGCACGCTGTTCACCCGCTACCTGCCGCTGGGCGAACGCATCGAGATTTACCCGTGTCACGGCGCCGGCTCGGCCTGCGGCAAGTCCATCGGCGACCGCCACCACTCCACGCTCGGCAACGAGCTGCTGTTCAATCCGGCACTTAACCAGCAACGCAGCGAGCGTGAATTCGTCGACTGGCTACTAACCGACATGCCCGAGCCGCCGCGCCACTATGCGCGGCTGAAGAAGCTCAACACCCGTCCAGCGATGAATACCGGCGGTCCAGCGCTGCCGCCGCCGCTGGCACCGGAGGAGTTCCGCCAGCGCACCGCCGACCACAGCGCCGTGCAGCTGGTGGACCTGCGCTCGATCCTCGCCTTCGGCGGCGGCCATGTGCCCGGCGCGCTGAATATCGCGCTGCGCAACGAGTTCGTCAGCTGGGCCGGCTGGATGCTCGACGACCAGCGACCGATCTACCTGATCGGCGAAGACAGTCACGAAATCCACCAGGCGACGCTGCAGCTGTACCGCATCGGCCTCGACCACGTGGCGGGTTACCTGCGCAACGGCATGAGCGACTGGCAGAACGCCGGCCTGCCACTGGAGTGCGTCGGCGAATGGACGGTGCACGAGCTCGATCGTCGCCGCGACGATCCCCAGGTACAGGTACTCGACGTGCGTGCCCCCGAGGAGGTCGAGCAAGGGCGCGTGCCCGGCGCCCGCCACGCCTTCGTCGCCCATCTGCCCGAAGGACTGGAGCAACTGGACAAGGACAGGACCGTGGCGACCTATTGCGGCAGCGGTTACCGCGCCTCGATCGCAGCCAGCATCCTCAAGCGCGAGGGTTTCCGCGACGTGGTAAACGTGCCCGGCTCGTGGCTCGCCTGGCAGAAGCACGATCTGCCGGTGGCGGAGCGCTAAGCCCGCCGCGGGGTAACCCGCCAAGGGTGGAAAACGGCCGACGGCCTTTTCGACTGCCCGGGCGCTTCCGCCCGCCGGATAAAGGCTATGCCGTTATCCGGCGAACGCTGCGTCAAATCATGCAAACCAGGGCCTTTTGCATCTCAGTACTCCACCTGCAATTCGGCGCTGCGCGGTTCGGCCTGGCAGGCCAGCGTCCAGCCCTGGCGCACCTCGCTTTCGCTCAGCACCTGATTGCTGCGCATGCTCACGCTGCCCTCCACCACCCGGCACTTGCAGGCGGCGCAGACACCCGAGCGGCAGGCGCTCGGTGGTTGCAGGCCGGCGTGCTCCATAGCCTCCAGCAGCACCTCTCCACGCGGCACGTCCAATTCGTGACGGCGACCGTCGAGCGCGACCCGCAGGCGACTGCGGCGCCCGCCCGGTGCGACCGTCGGCACTGCGGCGGCAAAGCGCTCCAGATGGATGCGCGCCGTATCCACACCCAGCTCGCCCAGCGCGGCACCGGCAGCATCCATGAACGGTTGCGGCCCGCAGATGAAGGCGTCGGCCACCGTCCAGTCAGCGATCTTCGCGGCAATCGCCGAGCCGCTCGGCACACCCTGTTCGGCATCAAGCCAGATGCGCAGCTGCAGACGCTCGGGGTAACGCGCAGACCACTCGGCCAGCTCCTCAGCAAAGATCAGCGAGGCAGCATCGCGGCTGGCATAGAACAGCCGTACCTGCCCGCTGCCCTCGACCAGCGCGGCCTGCAGGATCGCCATCAGCGGCGTGATACCGCTGCCGGCGCCGAGCAGCAGCAGATCGTCATCCAGGTTGCGCGGCACGAACACGCCGGCCGGCGGCAGCGCCTCGATGCAATCGCCCGCCTGCAGATTGTCCAGCAGCCAGTTCGACGCGCGGCCGCCGGGCACCCGCTTGATGGTGATGCGCAGCGCGCCATC
>NZ_JXXD01000204.1 GCF_000935215.1 Stutzerimonas stutzeri | reverse complement strand
ATCAACACCGTGCCGTACAAGCCGATCGGCAACAAGGCCTGGTCAATGGCGGTCAAGCGCCGCTTCCACCCGCTGATGCGCCAGTTGCTGGTGGACAACTGGCGCGGGCGGCACATCATCACCCTCGGGCGCGAGGCGTTCCTCTGGTTCGGCATCGACCAGCCGCGTGAGAGGCGCCAGCGCCTGCAAGACTTCTGGCAGCGTGAGGACCGCTTCACCGCCAGCGTCGACGTTGAGCTGCAGGACGAGCAGGGGCAGGCCCGAACCTTCACCCTGCACCCGCTGCCGCATCCCTCGCCGTTGAACCAGACCTGGTTCAAGCGCTTTCCGGGCCTGCTCGAGGCGCGCCTGCGCCAGCTCGACGAAAAACCAGTCCGTTAGTGGCCTTTGCTAAGTTCAGTTGGTCAATTTCGGCGCCTATGGCCCGATACTGTGTTGCTGCTCCTTGCCATAGCCTGGCTATGACTCGTCGCAGCGCCTTGCCTCTCATCCGAACTTGCCTCAACCAATCCACCGCACAGGCCGCTAGCTGCTGACCTGATTGCTGATCTGCCCGGCCTGCCATGCAGCGACATTGCCCAGCGTGGTGCCGGCGATCGCAGCCAGCGCCTCGTCGGTGAGAAATGCCTGGTGCGCGGTGACGATGACGTTGGGAAACGACAGCAGCCGCGCCAGCACATCGTCCTGCAGCGGCAGGCCGGAATGGTCCTCGAAGAACAGCCCGGCCTCTTCCTCGTAGACGTCCAGGCCCAGGTAGCCGAGCTGGCCGCTCTTCAGCGCGCCGATCAGTGCCGGCGTGTCGATCAGCGCACCACGGCCGGTATTGATCAGCATGGCGCGCGGCTTCATGGTCGCCAGGCTCTGCTGGTTGATCAGGTGGCGCGTCTGCTCGGTCAGCGGGCAGTGCAGGCTGACGATATCGCTGCTGGCGAGCAGCTCGTCGAGCGCCACATAACGCATGCCGAGGCGCTCCAGCTCCGGGTTGGGGAAGGGGTCGTAGAGCTGCACCTCGCAGCCGAAACCGAGCATGATCCGCGCGAACACAGCGCCGATCTGCCCGCTGCCGACCACGCCGACCCGCTTGCCGACCAGGTCGAAGCCGGTCAGCCCCTGCAGCGAGAAATTGCCCTCGCGGGTACGGTTGTAGGCCCGTGGCAGGCGCCGGTTGAGTGCCAGAATCAGTGCCACGGTGTGTTCGGCCACCGCGTGCGGCGAATAGGCCGGCACCCGCACTACCGGCAGGCCGAGACGCTGGGCACAGGGCAGATCGACATGGTTGTAACCGGCCGAACGCAGTGCGATCAGTCGTGTGCTGCCAGCGGCGAGCTTTTCCAGCACGGGCGCCGACAGCACGTCATTGACGAACGGGCAGACCACCTCGGCGCCGGCGGCCAGCGCCACGGTATCGGGATCGAGGCGCGACTCGAGGAATTGCAGCTCGAAGCCATGTGCCTGATTGGCGGCCTGGAAGCTGTCGCGATCGTAGGGTTTGCTGCTGAACAGGGTGATGCGCATGTGAGCCTCGCGATAAGGGGCGACTGCCGACAGGGTGCGACAGTTGCCCGCCGCGGCCAAGTCGCTTCTGTCGCCCGATATGACCGCGATTTGGCGCGGCGGCGCGCATCAGCCCGCGCGCAGCGCCTGCCCCTTGGGCTGGAAGTACAGCGTGTTGCCGCGTCGCACGCCTACCAGGCTGGCGTGGTCATTGCCGACCTCCGCTTCGATCGGCTCGGCTTGCCCAGCGACCTTCAGCGTGACCCGGGTAAGCGCACCAAGCGGACGGATGTCGCGCACCTCGCCGGCTAGGTGCTCGGCCACCGCTTCGCGGCTCAGGGAAACCTCATGCGGGCGGAACAGCACGCTGCGCTGTTCATCCAGCTGCAGGCGATTGGCGTCGCCGAGGAAGTTGTAGACGAACTCGCTGGCGGGGTTGGCGTAGACCTCCGCCGGCGTGCCGATCTGCTCGATCACGCCCTTGTTCATCACCACGATGCGGTCGGCGACTTCCATCGCTTCTTCCTGGTCGTGGGTGACGAACACGCTGGTCAGGTGCACGTCCTCGTGCAGGCGGGCCAGCCAGCGGCGCAGTTCCTTGCGCACCTTGGCGTCCAGCGCACCGAAGGGTTCGTCGAGCAGCAGCACCTTGGGCTCAACCGCCAGCGCGCGGGCCAGGGCGATGCGCTGGCGCTGGCCGCCGGAGAGTTGCTCGGGGTAGCGATCTGCGAGCCAGTCGAGCTGCACCAGATTCAGCAACTCGTGCACCTTGGCGGCGATCACCGCTTCGCTCGGCCGCTGCTTCTTCGGCTTCATGCGCAGGCCGAAAGCGACGTTGTCGAACACCGTCATGTGACGGAACAGTGCGTAATGCTGGAAGACGAAGCCGACGTTGCGGTCGCGCACATCGCGGCTGGAAACGTCCTCGCCATGGAAGACAATGCTGCCATTGTCCGGCGTTTCCAGCCCGGCGATGATGCGCAGCAGGCTGGTCTTGCCGCAGCCGGACGGGCCGAGCAGGGCGACCAGTTCGCCGCTCTGGATGTGCAGGTTGATGGCGTTCAATGCCTGGAACTGGCCGAAACGCTTGTTGATGTTGCTGATCTCGATCGACATGGTCAGTCCTCGGCGTTGGCGTGCAGGCGGGCGATACGCGACTCGCTCCACTGCTTGAGCAGCAGGATCACCAGCGCCAGAGCCAGCAGCAGGCTGGCCACGCTGAACGCGGCGACGTGGTTGTATTCGTTGTAGAGAATCTCGACGTGCAGCGGCAGGGTGTTGGTCAGCCCGCGGATATGCCCGGAGACCACCGACACCGCGCCGAACTCGCCCATTGCCCGCGCGGTGCAGAGCACCACGCCGTATATCAGGCCCCATTTGATGTTCGGCAGGGTGATGTGCCAGAACGTCTGCCAGCCGCTGGCGCCGAGCAGCCGCGCGGCTTCCTCCTCGGTGCTGCCCTGTTCCTGCATCAGCGGGATCAGCTCGCGGGCGACGAAGGGCACGGTGACGAACAGCGTCGCCAGCACGATGCCCGGCACGGCGAAGATGATCTGGATATCGCGATCACTCAGCCACTCGCCGAAATAGCCCTGGGCGCCGAACAAGAGCACGTAGATCAGCCCGGCGATCACCGGGGAGACCGAGAACGGCAGGTCGATCAGGGTGACCAGCAGGCTCTTGCCGCGGAACTCGTACTTGCTCACGCACCAGGCGGCGGCAACGCCGAACACGAGGTTCAGCGGCACCGAGATGCCCACGGCGAGCAGGGTCAGCTTCAGCGCGGCGAGGGCGTCGGGCTCGAAGATCGCGCTGAAAAAGGTGCCGAAGCCCTGCTTCAATGCCTCGCTGACGACGATCAGCAGGGGCAGCAGCAGAAACAGCGCGAAGACCAGCCAGGCGGCGACGATCAGCAGCCGACGGCCGAGGGCGTTGCCGCGGCGCGTGGCATTGGCGGTGCTGTTAGCCGTAACCGATAGGGAAGCGGAAGTCATGTCGGTGGCCTCTTCAGGAACGCGCGATGCGGCGCTGCAGCAGGTTGATGAGCAGCAGCAGGACGAATGACACCACCAGCATCAGCACGCCGATGGCCGTGGCACCGGCGTAGTCGTACTGATCCAGCTTGACCATGATCAGCAGCGGCAGGATCTCGGTCTTCATCGGCATGTTGCCGGCGATGAAGATCACCGAGCCGTACTCGCCGACGCCGCGAGCAAAGGCCAGCGCGAAGCCGGTGAGCCACGCGGGAAGCAACGCCGGTAGCAGCACGTGACGAACCACCTGTAGCGGACGCGCGCCGAGGCAGGCTGCCGCTTCCTCGACTTCACGCGGGATATCGGCGAGCACCGGCTGGAGGGTGCGCACCACGAAGGGCAGGGTGACGAAGGTCAGTGCCAGGGTGATGCCCAGCGGGCTGTAGGCGATCTTGAAGCCCATTTGCGTGGCGAACTGACCGATCGGTCCGTTCGGCGCGTACAGCGCAGTGAGGGCAATGCCTGCCACCGCGGTCGGCAGGGCGAAGGGCAGGTCGATCATCGCCTCGATGATCTTGCGGCCGGGAAAGCGATAGCGCACCAGCACCCAGGCCAGCAGCGTGCCGATGATGCCGTTGAGTACAGCGGCGACGAAGGCGGTGCCGAAGCTCAGCTTCAGCGCCGCCAGCACGCGCGGCGCGCTGACGATGGCGATGAACTGCGCCCAGGAGAGTTCGGTGGTCTTGAGAAACAGCGCACCCAGAGGAATCAGCACCAACAGGCTGAGGTACACCAGGGTGTAGCCCAGCGTCAGCCCGAAGCCGGGTATGACGGAGGTAGATCGGGACATGGACGTTGCCTTTATTCGAGCGACTGGCGTGACGAGCGCAGCCTGTAGGGTGCAAGTCGCCTTTCACTTCCACCATCGCCCTCCGGGTGGGAGCGATGGTGGATCGGTGAAGCGCGATCCACCCTACGAACTGCCGAGTAAGGTGTCAGCTGAAGCGAAGCGTGTAGGGTGGAAGTCGCTTTTTACTTCCACCGGCGGCCCTCTCCGGGGGCGACGGTGGATCGATGAAGCGCGATCCACCCTACGAAGCCACGGCTTACTGCGTCTGGTAGATCTGGTCGAAAACCCCGTCATCATTGAAGAACTTCGGCTGCGCGGTCTTCCAGCCGCCGAAGTCCCCGTCGATGGTGACCAGCTTCAGCGCCGGGAACTGGTCCCTGAACTCGGCGGCTACGCTTGCGTTACGCGGCCGGTAGAAGTTCTTCGCCGCGATGCGCTGGCCTTCCTCGCTGTACAGATAGTTCAGGTAGGCCTCGGCGACTTCACGGGTGCCCTTGCGCTCGACGTTCTTGTCGACCACGGCGACCGGCGGCTCGGCGAGGATCGACAGCGAAGGCGCGACGATCTCGAAGTTTTCGCCGCGCTGTTCCTTCAGGGCCAGGAAGGCTTCGTTCTCCCAGGCCAGCAGCACGTCGCCGATGCCATTGTTGACGAAGGTAACGGTCGAGCCGCGGGCGCCGGTGTCCAGTACTGGCACGTTCTTGTACAGCGTCCCGACAAACTCTTGCGCCTGCTTTTCCGTGCCGAATTTCTGCTGCGCATAGGCCCAGGCGGCCAGGAAATTCCAGCGCGCACCGCCGGAGGTCTTCGGGTTCGGCGTGATCACCTCGACGCCTGGCTTGACCAGATCATCCCAATCCTTGATGCCCTTCGGGTTGCCCTTGCGCACCAGGAACACGATGGTCGAGGTATAGGGCGTGCTGGCGTCCGGCAAGCGCATCTGCCAATCCTCGGGGATCAGTTTGCCGAGGCGATGCAGCTCGTTGATATCGCCGGCCAGCGCCAGCGTCACCACGTCGGCACGCAGGCCATCGATGACTGCGCGGGCCTGCTTGCCCGAGCCGCCGTGGGACTGTTGAACCTTGATCGGCTCATGGCCCTGGGCCTGCCAGTGCTTGTTGAAGGCTTCGTTGAATTCCACATAAAGCTCGCGTGTCGGGTCGTAGGACACGTTGAGCAGGGTGTCGGCGGCCAGTGCAGGGCCGGCGATCAGCGCGCTCGCCAGGGCGGCGAGGGCGAAGCGACGAATGGACATGGTGCAGCTCCTGAAAAAACTAATTTGGTAGGTGTTGGCGCTTCAGGGGCGGTCGCTGAAATCACGCTGGAAGACAGGCAGGGCGAGGCAGAAGCAGCCTGGCGGGTTGCAACCTGGTCTATCTGTGTCAGGCGGTTTTCAGTGACTCGATTAGCTCCGCATTTGCGGACGACAGCTGCAGTACCGGTGCGTGTTCATGGTCTCGGCTCGTTTCATGGTCACGCCCTCCGGTGGTCCAGTCGGGCTGATGGATGGGGTAGGTGGGGGTCAGGCGTTCTTGCCGGTCGGCTGCAGGCGGAATTTCTCCTTGCGTTCGATCTGCACGACCTGGCCGTTGTGCACGGTGATTTCAACCGAGCCGAACTTGAGGCCGCTCAGGGCACTGTGGATCTCGCGCAGGATGCTGGCTTCGTCCTGCCCCTCGAGGTCGCGAATGGTCGCGGTCATTGCTGTTCTCCGTGAAAGCCTTTCGACGACCGGAACGGCCGTAGCCAGCAAGGCGTGGAGCGGATCATAGGTGTGGGCGAAATATTCTTAAAAATATTGTTTAAGAACATTTATAGATCCTGATGGAATAAGAAGACGATTCGTTGTCAGACGATTTGATAGATTTAAAAAGAATAAATAAAGAATTCGTTATTCTTTTTAAGTAAGTCTATCTGCTGTCTAGACTGGCTGCCATGAATCACAGGAGGCGCCGATATGCGCAGCATCCGTTATCTGATCGTGCCGGGTTGGCACGGCTCGCCCGATGAGCACTGGCAGAGCCATTGGCATCGCACCCTGCCGGGCAGCGCCCGAGTGGAGCAGCAGGACTGGCTCCTACCGCGTCGCGAAGACTGGGTCGCAGAGCTGCAGCGCAGCATCTCCGCTCATGACGATCCGGTCATCCTGGTGGCGCACAGCCTGGGTTGCATCACGGTTGCGCACTGGGCTGCGCAGGCGCCTGCGCAGCTGCTGCAACGGGTGCGCGGCGCCCTGTTGGTGGCGCCCGCGGATGTCGAACGCAGCGGATGCCCGGAACCTTTGCGCAACTTCGCCCCGATCCCCCGCCAAGCCCTGCCATTCGCCAGCCTGCTGATCGGTTCGGACAACGACACTGCCGCGAGTGCCGCACGTGCCATCGAGATGGGCCTCGACTGGGGCAGCGAGACCGCGATCTTGGCTGGTGCCGGACATATCAACGTGGCCTCCGGGCATGATCGCTGGGAACAGGGTTTTGCCAGTCTCTATCGCTTGCAGAGCCGGATCGAGCGACAGGCGCAACGGCGCGCCTGAATCGCTATCAACCAATGCCGCAACCCACGCAAGAAAGGAGAACGAAGATGAGCATCCGCCTCGGCGACATCGCCCCCGATTTCGAACAGGATTCCAGCGAAGGCCGCATTCGTTTCCACGAATGGCTCGGCGATAGCTGGGGTGTGCTGTTCTCGCACCCGGCCGACTTCACCCCCGTGTGCACCACCGAACTGGGCTTCACCGCCAAGCTGAAGGACGAGTTCGCCAAGCGCAACGTCAAGGCCATCGCCCTGTCCGTAGACCCGGTGGATTCGCACATCAAGTGGATCGACGATATCAACGAGACGCAGAACACCCGCGTCAACTTCCCGATCCTGGCTGACGCCGACCGCAAGGTCTCCGTGCTGTACGACCTGATTCACCCCAATGCCAACGACACCCTGACGGTGCGCTCGCTGTTCGTCATCGATCCGAACAAGAAGGTGCGGCTGACCATCACCTACCCGGCGAGCACCGGGCGCAACTTCCACGAGATCCTGCGGGTGATCGATTCGTTGCAGCTCACCGACAACCACAAGGTCGCCACCCCGGCCAACTGGCAGGACGGCGACGAGGTGGTGATCGTGCCCTCGCTCAAGGACGAAGAGGAAATCAAGCAGCGCTTTCCCAAGGGCTATCGCGCGGTTAGGCCGTACCTGCGCCTGACGCCGCAACCTAACCGCTGAGGGAGGCGCCGCCGGCATCGTCACCTCGGTGATCACCACCCGCTCGATGCGCGAGCTGGAGCTGCAGGTCGGCAGCGAGGTGATCGCCTTCGTCAAATCCACCGAAGTGTCGATCGTCAAGCTGTAGAGGATGGGTGGGCGGCTTCAGCCCTTACTCTCAAGAGGATCGGCACTGCGCGGGTAGGTCCGCTCCTCCTGGATGGTGCCGTCCTTCTTGTGAATCTTCACCGAGGCTGTCTTGCCTTCGAGGAAGGTAGCAGTCACCTGCAGCATCTCATCCTTGGTCGCAGCGGCCTTCGAAGCGCGGGTCGCCCCCTGCTTGCGCAGTTCCCAACCGTTATCGGTGGCGTTGATGTGGTAGTTGTCCATGCGTGCCTCCTCTGACGTGATGCGGGTTTAGAGGGGCGTCGGCCGGGGCGGTTCACCGAGTCGCGCACTGGCGGCGTGCAGGCTGATAGCCTGTGCGGCCAGCCCTCGAGGAGCATCTCATGCACACGCACGCCCGATTGCGCGCCATCATCACGGCCGACCCGCTGCGCATGCGGGTGCTCGATCTTGTGAAGGCGCTTGCCCTGCCGGATTGCTGGGTGGCTGCAGGTTTCGTGCGCAGTGCGGTGTGGGATCACCTGCATGGACGTGACAGCAGCCCGCTGCCTGCGGATATCGATGTCATCTGGTTCGACCCCGACCGGCCCGACAAGGCGCTGGATACCGGGCTCGAGGCGGCACTGCGGCGCTCGGACGGCTCGCTCAACTGGTCGGTGAAAAACCAGGCCCGCATGCACCTGCACAACGCGGATCAGCCCTACCGGTCGGCAGTGGACGCGATGACTCACTGGCCGGAAACGGCCACTGCAGTCGGGGTGAGGCTGGGAGCGCTGGAAGAGATCGAGGTGGCAGCCCCGCTGGGGCTGGACGATTTGTTCGATCTGATCGTCCGACCCACGGCGGCCTTTCGTGCCGGCAAGCGACAGGTCTATCTGGAGCGCCTGGCCGCGAAGGGCTGGTCTGAAACCTGGCCAGGCCTGCGCATTCGGCAGGACTGGCCGGCAGCGCCGTTCTGCGGGCTAAATGAACGCCTGCCGCGCTACGCCGCGAGGCAGGCGATTGCGCCCCGGCAGTTGCTCCAGGCGCTTCTGCCATTCGGCGCGTGCGGACAGGACGGAAGCCGGCTTCGCTGTCGTTGCGGGCGCAGTCGGGGCGGCCTTTACCGGCGCTGCGGGCGCACTCGCTGTAGTTTTCGCTGCCGCTGCGGGGGCCGTCGTTGCCGTCTTCGCCACGACTGCGGGTGCACCCGCCGTGGTCTTCGCCGCCTTCGCGGCAGCCCTCAGTTCGGCTAGGCTCGGTGTCTTGCGTACAGGCTCGCTCACAGCCTTTTCCACGCTGCGCAGGCACAGCTTGCAGGAAACCTGAGCAGCATCGCCGGAACTGTTGAGGCTTGAGCCGGTGCGCCCGCATACGACATTCCCATTGGGCGCGGAATAGTGAATCACCACCGTACTGTCTCCTGAATTTCGGGGCGCGGGATTCTACACGCTCGGTCCAACCAGGCAATGCCGGTGGTAGAAACTCAGGGGGCAGCCGTCCGTGCGCCGACGCCAGCCGGTTGCAGCGCGTCGATGCCCGGTGAGGTCATGCCGACGAGGTTGGGCATGTCCGTACGGATGATTTCGGCGAACAGGCGCAGCTTGGCGGGATAGCTGCGCGCGTGCGGGTAGATGAGGTAGACGGGCAGGGGAGCTGCTCGCCACTGCGGCACGAGCTGAATCAGCCGGCCTTCTTCGATGTCCTGCGCAACCACCCAGGCGGAGCTGACGCACGCGCCAAGCCCTGCCAGTGCCGCACTGCGCAGGGCGTAGAGGCTGTCCGTGCTCATGCGTGGCTGGATCGCGAAGCGATGCGAGCGCCCGTCCGCCTGGCAGGTCAGTACGACCTCGTCGGTGTAGTAGGTCCGCAGGGCCAACCAGGGCAGACGCTGGAGTTGCTCGGTGGTGCTCGGCAGCGGGCCGTCGCCAGCCAGCGACGGATGGGTCACCACAATGCGCGGGACTTCGCCGAGGCGGATGGCAACGACGGACGGGTCCTCGACGACGCCCACCTGGATGGCGCAATCGATTCCCTCGGCCGTGAAGTTGGGCGAGCGATCATGCAATACCCATTCGACGCTGACGTTCGGGTAGCGCGACAGGTACTTGCCGAGCGGAGCGACCAATTGGTCCTGGCCGAAGGCGTGCGGGACCTGCACCCGAAGCGTGCCGCGCGGGTCGTCACGCGCGCTGAGCAGCTCGGCTTCCATCTCGCTCCAGCTTTCGAGGACCTGTCGGGCGAAAGCGTAGCAACGCTCACCATCACCGGTGAGCTGCATGCGGTGGGTCGAGCGATTGAGCAGTTGCAGGCCGAGCGACCGCTCCAGCGCCTTCAGCCGGCGACTGACCGTGGGTTGGGTGGTGCCCAGTTGCGCCGCCGCCGCCGAGAGACTGCCGGCATCGACGATTCTGATGAACGTGCGTAGCAGATCGATGCGATCGATGCCCGCTGTCGAGTAATCATTCATACGTTTCACGCATAACGGATCTGTGTCTGAAGCTACTACAGCCGTCGTTTATGCGCATGGAGAATGTCGCGACTCTGTTCGAACTGGGATTGCGCTCATGACTTCCACTTCCTCATCCCTGACGCTCAACAACAGCCCGGATCTGCTCTCGCCTGGGCTTGTCCTGCTCCTGGCATCGGGTGCCGGCTTCAGCGTGGCGACGCTCTATTACAGTCAGCCGATCCTGGGTGTGCTCGGTTCTGATATCCAGGCCAGCGAAGGTGCTGTCGGCATGGTTCCGATGCTGACGCAGCTTGGCTATGCGCTCGGCATTCTGCTCCTGGCGCCGCTGGGTGATCGCTATGACCGGCGCGGGATCATTCTGGCAAAGGCCTCGATGCTCATGCTGGCTCTGCTACTCGGCAGCATCGCCCCGGGCGTCGGTACCTTGCTCGTCGCGAGCCTGGTGATCGGGCTTGCCGCGACGCTGGCACAGGACATCGTTCCAGCGGCCGCGACCCTGGCACCCGAATCGCAACGCGGCAGGGTCGTGGGCACGGTCATGACCGGCCTGCTGCTGGGCATTCTGCTCTCGCGGGTCATGAGCGGCCTGATCGCCGAGCAACTCGGCTGGCGTGCCGTTTATGCGCTCGCGGCTGGCTCGATTGGCTTGATCGGGCTCGCCGCCTGGCGCGGGTTGCCACGGTTCTCCCCGACTACGTCGCTGGGCTACGGCGCCTTGCTCGGCTCCATGCTCAAACTCTGGTCGCTACATTCGTCCCTGCGCCGCGCGGCCGTTTCCCAGGGCCTGTTGTCCGTTGCCTTCAGTGCATTCTGGTCGACGCTCGCCGTTATGCTGCATGTCGATTTCGGACTCGGTAGCGCCGCGGCCGGCGCGTTTGGCCTTGCAGGAGCCGCTGGTGCGCTTGCCGCGCCTTTGGCCGGGCGACTGGCCGACCGCCGCGGACCAGAGCGCGTGACACTCCTCGGTGCGGCCCTGACCACCGTATCCTTCGCGGCCCTCGGGTTGGTCGGTGTGGTGCCGCCGGAGATCCAGTTGGGCGTGATCGTGGTGGCCGCCATTGGCTTCGATTTCGGCATCCAGGCGACCTTGGTCGCTCATCAGACCATCGTCTACGGCATCGACCCGCCGGCGCGCAGTCGCTTGAATGCTGTGCTGTTCACCGGTGTTTTCGTAGGGATGGCGACCGGCGCGGGACTGGGCAGCCTGGCGCTTGGACAATGGGGCTGGAATGGCGTGGTCGTGCTGGCGGCCCTGGCATCCATAGGCGCACTGGCGGCGCGTCTTGTACGACGGGTTGCACCTTGACCGCCACCGAGCTCGGCCGATGCCACGAGATGCGCGCCGCTACGTGCATCTGCGGCATCTCCTCACAAGCTGCTCGGCTGAATTGGTCGCCGGAGTATTGCGAGCTCAGCCTAAAACGAAAAAGGCCCGCATTTCTGCGAGCCTTCAAATCGTGGTGCCGGCACCAGGAGTCGAACAGTAGGGCTTTAGCCGGCGACGATACGGCGATAAAGGCTGTTTATGTCGTTCACGTATACCCAAACGTATACCCATTGGTTGATGCACTCATCTGTACTCAAAGGACCCAGCGCTCGATGAGAAAACAGGAGGTGTGTGATGTCATTGTGCCGCGCATTAGCATTTGTATATAAGGGTGCGGAACTACCAGTCGAAGTGGCCTAAGGCCTACGTACTGACAAATATGCCAAGGAGGCGATCCGATGAAATGTTTCTCCATCATATGTGCACTCGCAGCGGCCATGCTGCTTTCAGGATGTGTCTCCGACCCTTGGATGAAAGACGTTTCGGTGAGGTTGCCGGCGACTTCGTTTGATAACCAAGACGAGCAAATTCGCATTGGCTACCTAGCACGGTATCTGGCGGACGCGGATGCGCGGGCCCGCTTAGAGAGCCGTGTCTTAGAAACGGAGTATGTGCGGCAATGGGATGCAGTTGATCATTCAACATTCACATCCATGTCGGCAGATTTGGCTGTGGGGCAGTTTGGCTCGGCAGCAGGTGATGCGTTGGGCGCCTCTGTTCTAGTGCTCGGAATGCTGAGCGGAGACGGAAGCCTGAAGTATATCAGCCAGGCATTTATGCCTGATGAATTCGATGGCAAGCCGTTACGTACCTCTGAAGAGGTAAGGGGCGCGCTGATGACAATGATGGATCGCCGCCTGCAGTCGGTTGCTGGAGCGCTGAGCGCTAAGCTCGCTTGCTCCTACGGGTGTGAATCATCAAACCGGATTTACCGCATGGTCCTCGGTGGGCAGGTGTTGGCGAGCCGTTATCCGTACCTGCCAGAGCAATTTCTTGTCGCGGTGAATATCGGTGAAGTTGAAGCTGTTACGTCGACCGACCCTATCAGCGCATTGGTCGGCTTCCCTGTGAAGTGGAAGACCCAGCAGGGAAACAGCGCTTCTGTTCGGATGTTCGACAAACCGGCCTTGCTGACCAGGGGGGCTCTCGAAATCGCTAGGGACAGTAATGGGTTTGTTAGTCCAGTAGGTTGGCGATCCATGGACCATACGACGATTGGCACGCAAATTATAGCGACGCTTTACGCCTCTCCTCATTTGATATGGGGCGCGCAGCGTGGGCTTCCGAACCGGATCTTCTACAACGGCCACGCGTACGGCTTCATATCTAATGGGCGCCCTGAGTTCGTTAACAAGCGCCTCTCAGTGCCACTCCTCCCAGTCACCGGGCCCGCACTTGATACGAAGCGATAGTCTCACGACTTGCTAGTTCATCTTGATAGGCCACCATCCGCTTGAATGGCTTGTCGGGAGAGAATACATGCGGGATTTTTCATTGCGGCTCAATGAGATTTTGGAGATGGCCGAGCGGACGCCAGGCTTCTTCGAGGTGGAGATAAGCTTTTGCATCAGGCTGCACGAGGGAAACGAGAGTTATTTTCTGCGCCTGGTCTCTGACGCTGATAGCTTGGAAGTGCCACATCAAGCTTGCTTGGCTTCGCCGTCTACCAATAGCTGGTTCTAGGAGCTGGCATGATTAAGCAGCTATTAAGAGCATGGCTACGGCCTAAAAGTATCGGTGAAGGATATATAACAATCATTTACCCTCAGCGAGGTCGAGGCGTGGTCATCCGTGACACGCTTACCAAGGGGTCAACGTACAGCGGGTCCGGCATCGCCTACGCTGAAGAGCTTGAAGAGCTTGAAGAGCTTGAAGAGCTTGAAGAGCTT
>NZ_JXXD01000203.1 GCF_000935215.1 Stutzerimonas stutzeri | reverse complement strand
CATGCAGGCGCGAGCCGGTGAGCGTGCCATGTACTGTCCAGCCTGTGGAGCTCAGCACTACCCGCGGCTTTCACCGAGCATGATCGTCCTGGTCACCCGTGGAGACGAATTGTTGCTGGCGCGCTCACCGCGTTTCGCGCCTGGTGTCTACAGCACGCTGGCCGGTTATGTTGAGCCGGGTGAGTCGGTGGAGCAGTGCGTCGCGCGCGAGGTAAGAGAGGAAGTCGGTGTGGCCATTCATGCGCCGCAGTACATCGCCAGCCAGGGCTGGCCGTTTCCCCATTCCCTCATGCTCGGGTTCCACGCGGAATATGCCGGTGGCGATATCGTGCTGCAGCCCGAGGAAATCGAGGATGCCCGTTGGTTCGCCATCGACAACCTGCCGGCGTTGCCCGCGCGCCAATCCATCGCCCGCTATCTGATCGAGCTTTATCTGGCCCGTCGGCTAGGCCACCCCGAACCAGTGTTGCCAGGCTAGCCGCAGACTCATCGCCAGTACTACCAGAATGAATACCGGACGGATGAACCGCGAGCCACCGCGGATCGCCGTGCGCGCGCCGAAGTAGGCCCCTGCCATCAAGGCCAGCCCCATCCCAATGCCCAGCACCCAGGCGACGTGGCCGCCGATTATGAATACTGCAAGTGCCATGGCATTGCTGACGAAATTCATCGTCCGCGCCACGCCGCTCGCTCTCAGCAGGTCGAGCGGGTAGAGCAGCATGCTGCTGACCGTCCAGAAGGCGCCGGTTCCCGGGCCGGCTACGCCGTCGTAAAAGCCCAGTGAAAGGCTCTGTGGCCATTGGCGTCTGCGGCCGATGACCACTGCATCGCTGGCTGATTTGGCCGGCATATGGCTGAAGAGCAGATAGATCCCGCAGGCAGAAACCACCAGCGGCAATAGCTGGTTAAGCCAGCTTGCCGGCATGAACTGCGCGACTACTGCGCCAACTGCGGCGCCGATCGCCGTGCCTATGAGCGCTCGTCGCCACAGGCCCGGCTCGAATAGTCGGCGGCGATAGAAGGTGTAGCTGGCTGTGGCCGAGCCGAATGTGGCGCACAGCTTGTTGGTGCCCAGCACGAGATGCGGTGGTAGGCCGGCAGTCAGCAGGGCAGGAATGGTCAACAACCCGCCGCCCCCGGCGATGGCGTCGATGAACCCGGCAGTGAAAGCTACGGCGAACAGAATCACCAACGTGGCAGGATCGAGCGCGAGCTCAAGTGCGAAGGGCATGCAGGCCTCAATAGGCAGAACGGCAGCGGAGGATAATGCGACTGGCCACGTCGGCGAAAGAGCTTGCTCGTATGACCGAGATCCACGTCCTGATAGACAAGAGTGTCAGCGCGTGATGGCCGTCCCATGCAGATGCTGGCTGCTCTGATTGCTCCTGCGGATAATGTCGCACCCAATTGAAAGGACGCATGGTTATGCAATATCTCGGGCTTGCGATCGTGATCGCACTGCTGGCTGTGATCGTATTGCTGGTCGCGCTGCGCTTGCTACTGGGGGGGCACTGGCTGATGGGATGGTTGCGCGGGACGTGCGGCTTTTTGGTCCTGCTGTTCGCCGGATTGATTGGCCTGATTGGCTACGACGTCAGCACCTACGCTGCGCTGCCTGACAAGAAGCCGCTGGTCACTGTGAGTTTCCACGCCCAGGGTCCGCAGCGTTACGAAGTCAGCCTGGAACAGGGCAACGAGACGCGAACGGTGATGCTGGAAGGTGATCTATGGCAGCTCGATCTCCATCTGCTTCGCTGGAAGAGCCTGGCTGAGCTGATAGGTCTGGAGTCAGGGTATCGACTGGAGCGGCTTTCCGGACGATATCTCGCCGTGGAGCAACAGAACATCGCCCGCCATGGTCGCGTTGTACTGAGCGAGAACCCTCTGGGCGTGGATATATGGGACGCGCTTCAGCTCGAACGCCGCGATCTGCACTTCCTAGAACCGCAAGTGCTGCGTGTCGAGTACATGCCAATCGCCGATGGGGCCGTCTATGCCGTGGACCTGACGCCTACGGGGCTACTGGCGAAACCGGTGAATGCCGCTGCGACCGAGGCACTGAAGAACTGGTGAGCGAGCGCAAACAAAAAAAGGAAGCCGCTTGGCTCCCTTTTTTGTGCGGCGGGAACGATCAGGCCAGATAACCACCGTCGACGTTCAGTGACACACCGGTGGTATAGCTGGACGCGTCGCTGGCCAGGTAGAGCACCGCACCGGCCATTTCGCTCGGCTGGGCGACCCTGCTCAACGGGATTTGCTGCAGTGCCATCTCCAGGATGGACTCGTTCTTGACCAGTGCTGAGGCGAATTTGGTATCGGTCAGGCCTGGCAGCAGCGCATTGCAGCGAATCCCGAACTGCGCGCATTCCTTGGCGAAGGCCTTGGTCATGTTTATCACGGCGCCCTTGGTGATCGAGTAGATACCCTGGAAGTTGCCGGGTGTCACACCGTTGATGGAAGCGACGTTGATGATGCTGCCGCCGCCGTGCTCGCGCATCAGCTTGCCGGCTTCGATGGACATGTAGAAGTAGCCGCGGATATTCACGTCGACGGTTTTCTGGAAGGCCGAAACATCGGTATCCAGCACGTGGCAGAACTGGGGATTGGTCGCCGCATTGTTGACCAGGATATCGAGGCGGCCGAACTGTTCGCGGATCTGGGCAAACACTGACTGGATCTGTTCCATCTCGCCGATGTGGCAGGCGACCGGGGTGGCCTTGCCGCCTTCAGCGATGATCGCGTCGGCTACCGCCTGGCAGCCTTCGATCTTGCGGCTGGATACGATCACATGGGCGCCTTGCTGCGCGAGCAGTTTGGCGATGGCTTCGCCGATACCGCGGCTGGCGCCGGAAACGAAGGCGATCTTGCCGTCTAGGTCGAACAGGGTGGTCTTGGACATGGTCGTTCCTCTTTTCTTGTTCGGTCCTGTGGCGTGCCACAGGGTTAGGATAGCTTCAGAGCGTCGATTGCCCGATCACTTGCAGCGCCTTGTGTTCGAGCAACTTGTTCATGTGGATGAATGAGGCGAAACGCTGGTCCTGGGTCTGACCGTGATAGAAGCGGTAGTAGATCTGCTGAACGATTCCAGCCAGGCGAAACAGGCCATAGGTGTAGTAGAAATCGATGCAGGGAATCTCGATGCCGGCTCGTTGCGCGTAGTAATCGACGAAGCCCTGCCGGGTATGCATGCCGGGCAGATGACTCGGTTGGCGACGCATTGCCTGCATTGGCTGGGGATCAGCGGCTTCGATCCAGTAGGCCAGCGTATTGCCCAGATCCATCAGCGGATCGCCGATGGTGGTCATTTCCCAGTCCAGTACGCCGATGATCTCCATCGGGTTGTCCGGGTTGAGGATGACGTTGTCGAAACGGTAGTCGTTGTGAATGATTCCCGGCTTGGGGTGATTCGCCGGCATCTTGTCCTTCAGCCAGGCCTTCACCGCCTCCCAGGCGGGCGCATCGGGAGTGATGGCGCGTTCGTAGCGCTCGCTCCAACCCTCGATCTGGCGCTTCACGTAGCCTTCCGGCTTGCCCAGGTCGCCGAGGCCGCAGGCCTGATAGTCGACATTGTGCAAGTCGACGAACTTGTCGATGAAGCTCTCGCAGAGGGCACGGGTCTGGCCTTCATCGAGACTCAGTTCCGGCGGCAGCTCCGAGCGCAAGATGATGCCGTTGACGCGCTCCATCACGTAGAACTCCGCGCCTATCACTGAATCATCGGTGCAGTACACGTACGCCTTCGGGCAGTAGGGAAAGCCTTCGTTGAGCTGATTGAGAATGCGAAATTCGCGGCCCATGTCGTGGGCTGATTTGGCTTTGTGTCCGAAGGGAGGGCGGCGCAAGACCAGATCGCGATCGGGGTACTGCAGCAGGTAGGTCAGATTCGATGCGCCGCCGGGAAACTGGGAAATCTGCGGTGTACCGTTCAGGCTAGGGATATGCGCCTTCAAGTATTGGTCGATGATATCGACCGGCAATTCCTCGCCTGCACGGACGCGCGTGGTTTGATCTGTAAGCGCCATTGTTATCCCTTCTACTTATGTTCGGTGCCCAAGATGATTCAGTAATCTAATGCTCGAGGTTGCGTAGACCAAGCGATGCGCGCTGTTATTGGTCGGAGTGTTGCTGGTTAATCAAGCTCCCTGATTCGTCCGCGTATGAATCGGTGGCATAAAAAAACCGAAGTCTGAGACTTCGGTTCCTTTGCATCTCAGCAATCAGCTTTCGCCTCAGGCTGGAAACAGTTCGCTGAGCTTCATGGCCAGCATCATGTCGCCTTCGGCGCGCAGCTTGCCGGCCATGAAAGCCTGCATGCCGTCGGTTTCGCCGCTGACGATGCCCTGCATGGTTTCGCTGTCCATGATCAGAGTGACGTTGGCGTCGCTGGAATCGCCCTGCTGCAGATCGCAGGTGCCATCCTTGACCACCAGGTAGTAGTTTTCGGCATCAGTGATGTTGAACTGGAAGACCAGATCCAGGCCGGCAGCGGCGCTGGGGTTGAACTTCGACTGCATGCCTTTGAAAGTCTCGGCGACGTTGCTCATGAGGGTTTCCTTTTTGGTCGTTATGGGTACACGCAGCTTTTGGCCGCTTGGGGCTGGGCTCATCTATGGGTGACGAGCTCCGGATTCTTCAGGAGTTGCAGGTGCGCATGGCTGTTGAACGAAGCCAGTGCGACATCCCGATCACGAAATTTCAACAGGCTGAGCGAGGTGTTGACGATCTGCCAGTTCATCTCGAACGCCTTGATCGGCGGCACGCCTATGATCAGTTGCAGCAGCGCGGTGATAGTTCCACCGGAGGTGAAGATGGCGATACGGTCGCGTTTGCCGGCTTGATCGAGAACGCGCTCAAGACCACCACGTACACGGTCGAGAAAGTGCTGCCAGCTCTCCAGGTCGTCCTTCTCATGCTCACCGGATATCCAGCGATGCACTACATGGGTGAACAGGCGCTGAAAGTCGGCACGATGATCGGCGGCGTTGCGCAGGATGTGCATCGCATTCGGCTCCACCTGGAGCAGGTCGGGAAGATGCGCGCGGATAACCGCATCGGCGTGAAACTCATTGAATGCAGCATCGACTTCAAGCTCAGGCTGAGCGCCTAGCCTCGCCAGCGTGGTGCGGGCGGTATTCTGCTGGCGTTCCAGCTCGCCGCTCAGGCATCTATCGAAAGACACATCGAGCTGCGCCAGGTAGTCACCCAAGGCTTCGGACTGGCGATATCCCAGCGGGGACAGCACGTCGTAGTTTTCTGCGCCGAAAGACGCCTGACCATGCCTGATCAGGTAGATACTGCCCATGCTGCTGCTCCGGCCGGCACTGTTTTTCGCGAGGGTAGGGACATCGTTCAGGAGTGTCAACGATAATTCGAACGTTTGTTTGAATCGCTCGCGCTGGCTCAGGCACAGGCCCGCCGGTATGCTGGCGGCATGCCGCCGAAGGTAGTTTGTCGGCGACCGGAACTCATCGAGGGGGATACGTGGAATTTCTTGTCGACTATGCCAGCTTCCTGGCAAAGACCGTCACGTTGGTCGTGGCGATCGTGATCGTGCTCATCGCGCTCGCTTCGATGCGGCGGGGACGCAGCAAACAGAGTGGTGGGCACCTCGAGGTGCACAAGCTCAACGAATTCTATAAATCCATGCGCGAGCGGCTGGAGCAGGCCGTAATGGAGAAGGACGCGTTCAAGGCATTGCGCAAGCGCGAAGCGAAGGCGGCCAAGCAGAACAAGAAGACCGAGTCTCCAGCTCGAGTCTTCGTCCTCGATTTCGATGGCGATATTCGCGCGTCTGCAGTAGACAACCTGCGCCACGAGATCACCGCGCTGCTGACCATGGCGACGCCGCAGGATGAGGTGGTGTTGCGCCTGGAAAGTGGTGGCGGCATGGTCCATGGCTATGGCCTGGCTGCCTCGCAGCTGGTGCGCATTCGTGATGCCGGCGTGCCTCTGACCGTCTGTGTCGACAAGGTCGCAGCCAGCGGCGGCTACATGATGGCCTGTATCGGCAATCGCATTCTCACCGCACCGTTCGCCATCCTCGGTTCCATTGGCGTGGTGGCACAGCTGCCGAATGTGCATCGACTGCTGAAGAAGCACGATGTCGATTTCGAAGTGCTGACCGCTGGCGAGTACAAGCGCACGTTGACCGTGTTCGGCGAGAACACCGAGAAGGGCCGCGAGAAGTTCCAGGAAGACCTGGAGACGACCCACGAGCTGTTCAAGAACTTCGTCGCGCGTTACCGGCAGAACCTGTCGATAGATGACGTGGCGACGGGAGAGGTGTGGCTGGGCATTGCCGCGTTGGGCAAGCATCTGGCGGACGAACTCAAGACCAGCGATCAGTATCTCGCCGAGCGCGCTCAGGAAGCGGAACTGTTCCAGTTGCATTACATACAGAAGAAAAGCCTGCCCGAGCGCTTCGGCATGGCGGCCAGTACGGTTATGGAGCACGGCCTGCTGAAAGGCTGGAGCCGGCTGAACGAACAACGTTTTTGGCAATGACAAGGGGAACCGCATGAGCAGCTTCAAGGCACTACAAGTCAGCGAGACGACCGAGGGTCGTTTCGAAACCCGTATCGTCGAACGTACTACCGACGAGCTGCCAGCCGGTGAGGTACTCATTCGGGTGCATTACTCCTCGCTGAACTTCAAGGATGCGCTATCGGCGAGCGGCAATCGCGGCGTGACCCGCTCATTTCCCCATACGCCAGGCATCGACGCCGCGGGTGTCGTGGCTTCGTCCAGCGTCGGTGAGTTCGCCGAAGGCGATGAGGTGATTGTCACGGGCTACGACCTGGGCATGAACACCGCCGGTGGCTTCGGCCAGTACATCCGCGTTCCGGCGGCCTGGGTGATCAAGCGCCCGCAGGGGCTTTCGTTGCGCGAGGCTATGATCCTCGGCACGGCCGGGCTGACCGCGGCCCTCTGCGTCGACAAGCTGGAACAGGCGGGTCTTGAGCCAGGCGAAGCGCCCGTGCTGGTCACCGGCGCGACGGGTGGCGTTGGCAGCATAGCTGTGGCGCTATTGGCCAGTCTTGGCTACAAGGTTGCGGCGGTCACGGGCAAGGCTGATCAGGCGGACTTCCTTACTCGCCTGGGGGCTAGCCAGATCGTCGAGCGCGCCGCACTGCAGGCTGGTGTGGAGAAGGCGTTGCTCAAGGAACAGTGGGGCGGGGCGGTGGACACCGTTGGCGGAGACATCCTGTTCAACGTGGTGAAGTCGCTACAGCGCGGTGCCAGCGTGGCCTGTTGCGGGCTTACCGCCGGGACGCATTTCCAGGCCAGTGTGCTGCCGTTCATTCTTCGCGGCGTGAATCTGCTGGGTGTTGATTCGGTGGAGATCCCGCTGGTAGTCAAGGCTTCCATGTGGGACAAGCTATCGCTGCAGTGGAAGCTGGCCAATCTGGACGACCTCTCGCAGGAGGTCGGGCTGGAGGAGTTACCGACGGCGATCGAGCGCATTCTGGCCGGCGGCCAGGTGGGTCGAGTGCTGGTCCGCGTGGACTGAATTCCACACGTGCTGGCTTATCGCCGCGATAGTGGCAATGAATTTCCTCGGTAGCGTTAATTGGCGGAATCTAGCGCCACTCCTGATCGCAACCGAGGAAATGGTTCATGAAGAAGCTTGCCGAAAAGATCAAACAGATCGCAGCCGGAAAAAAGGCCGATGTAGTTACCACGCCGGTCGAACACCCCAACTTCTGGATGTATCAATGAAGCAATGAAAAGCCCGCCAATACAGACTGTGTGAAAACCTAGCAGTCCGAGAGCAAGCTAAAGACAAT
>NZ_JXXD01000202.1 GCF_000935215.1 Stutzerimonas stutzeri | reverse complement strand
GGCAGCCGGTCACCAGCGGCTGGTCGGGGTCGCCTTCGAGGAAGGTGACCAGCACTTCCATGCCAACGCGCGGGATGGCGATGCCGCCATAGCGGTCGCCGGCCCAGCTGGAGGAGATGCGCAGCCAGCAGCTGGTCTTGTCATCGGCCTGGCCGTGGCGGTCCCAGTGGAACTGAACGCGCACTCGACCGTATTCGTCGCAGTGGATTTCTTCGCCTGCGGGGCCGGTGACCACGGCGGTCTGGCTTCCGAGGATCTTCGGCTTCGGATGGTTCAATAGCGGGCGGAAGGGGATGTCCCAGGGCGTGGCGCTGAAGCGGTTACGGTAGCCTTGGACGAAGCCGTCACTGGTATCGACATGACTGGTGATCGACTCTTCCAACACCTGCGGCTGCTTGCCTTCGTGCAGCACCTCGGTGAGCAACCAGAGGTCGTTCCATTCCCGGCGCGGGTGGTCGGAGATCTCCAGCAGATGGCCGCTGACCAGTCCTGTTTGATCGCTGTCGCCTTCGGCCAGGCGATAGCCGTGGCGATGCCGTTCCAGCGCGCGTTGCGACAAGTGCTTGCCACGGGCGCGCTCGGTGAAGCGACCCGGATAGTCGTAGTCTTCGAGGTCTGGTTGTGAGTTGGAGGCCTGTGCTGGCTCGGCGCGATAGGCCGCTTCCATCAGTAATCTGGGCTGTTCGAAATCATAGTCACGACGGCTGACCCGGCTGGTGCGTGTCGCGACACGCACGGCGAAGCGCTTGATCACCGGCTCGTCGGCCGTCATGCCGTTGTCCTGCAAATAGGCGGTCGGCTGGCCGAGCCGGGCGAAGCTGGTCTGGTCGTCGCCAAAGACCAGCGCATGGCCGGCCGTGCTGTGCTCGAAGTGGTAATGGATACCTTCTTCCTCGCACAGCCGCTGGATGAAGTGCAGATCTGATTCGTCGTACTGCACGCAGTACTCGCGCGGCGGGTAAATCACCGGGCCGAGTTGGAAGCGGTAGGCGTTGGCCTGGATGCCATGCTCTTCGAGCACCTGGGCGATGATCTGCGGCACGCCGAGGTGCTGGAAGATGCGCTGGTTGGTGCGATGCGCGAGATAGGCCAGTTGCGGCACGAGCGTAAGGCGATAGCGGGTCAGGCGTTTGCCCGATTCACCCTGGGCGATGCGGTGGATCAGGCCATGAATACCTTTGCCAGCCGGGTCGAAGGCGAGAAAGGCGGGTTTATGCAACAGTGCCTGCAAATCCAGATCGGGGCGCTCGCTGACCAGCTCCAGGTCGAAGCGATAGGGCTGGCTGATGGCCTCGCGGCCCCGGAACTCGAGCAGCTTGAAGTCGTGTTCGACGTCTTCCAGGGTCAGGCTGAAGTGGGTTTCGTTGGCCGCGTTGAACATTGGGCTTTCCTTGTCCTGATGTCATCCATGGGAGTGGCCGAACCAGCGCTGCCAGCGGCTCGGTACGGGGCGACTGAAGGCGCGCAACAGGCCCGCTGCATCGATGCTGCGCTGTGCTTCGTCGAATGCCAGTGCCAGACGCAGTGCCGGCCAGCAGTGCGCGGGCAGCTGAGGCGGCCGTTGCAGGGTGCCGTCCAGTTCCATCGCCTTGGCCTGGCGAGCGCTGAGCCGGCGAAACGGATGGCTGCCGCTGGCCAGTTCGTAGAGCACGCAGGCCAGCGCATAGATATCGGCGCTGGCGGTCAGCTCGCCGCCGTCGAGCAGTTCCAATGCCGCATAGCGCGGCGTCCAAGCCGCAAAACGCGTGCGGCACAGGCGCGGCAGACCGGGTAGCAGGCCTTCCAGCGGCTGGCCGAGGCCGTAGTCGAACAGGCGCAGGCCGTCCTCGGCGAGCATCACGTTGCTCGGCTTCAGGTCGCCATGCAGCACGCCCAGGCTGTGGGAATAGCTCAGCGCTTCCAGCAGCGGTAGCGCGATGCCCTGCAGTTCGCTCCAGGCCATGCCCTGCGGGCGTTCGCACAGCAGTTGGTCGAGGGTTGGCCCCTTGAGCAGTTCCAGGGTGATGAAGGCGCGCTGGCTGGCCGGGTCGATATCGAAGTTGTACAGGCGCACCACATGCCGATGGCTTAGGCGTGTCGTCAGTGCGTACTCGCTGTAGAGCAGCGCGCTGGCGTCGGGGTATTCGGCGAAATCCTCGCTGAGCGTCTTCAGCGCCACGTAAGGTTCCGGATCACCAAACTGTTCGCGCAGCAGATCGCGCGCGCGATAGACCGCACCCATGCCGCCGACGCCGAGTAGGCGCTCGATCCGGTAGCGGCCACCGAGCACGTCCGGCAGCTCGCCAGGGGCTGTCTTCGGTTTGACCGCTGCTGGCGTGGCCGCGGTGGACGCCAGGGCAAAGTAGGTGAGGTCGCTGGCCTGCAATTGCGGTGCGTTCATCGGCGGATCACCACGGCGCTGAGGTTGTCCCGTGCCGGCCCCTTCAATGCCTGGCGAAACAGCCGCTCCAGCGCCAGGTGTGTGGATGGCAGGCTAAGTGCCGCACCGAGGGCGTCGGCGGACATGCTCTGGTAGAGCCCATCGCTGCACAGCAGCAGCGTGTCACCGGGAAACACGTCGAACTCGAGGATATCCAGCTCCAGCTTTTCACTGGCCCCGATGGCGCGGGTCAGCGCATGGGCCGCAGGATGCCTGGCTGCTTGTACGGGGGTCAGTTGTTGCTCGTCGAGCAGCTGCTGCAACAGCGAATGATCCCGCGATAGCTGATAGAGCCGCCCACTGCGCCACAGATAACAGCGGCTGTCGCCGGCCCAGATGCATGCCGCGCGGTCATCCTCCACGAGCAGGGCGACCACGGTGCTGCCGATCACCGGATCCGGGCGTTCGGCGGTGACCGTCAGTTCCTGGCTGAGCCGGCGATTCAGCTCGTGCAGGCAGCACCGCAGCGCCAGCACCCGCTCTGGCAGGTCGCCCGTAGAGGACAGATCGGCCAGCTGCTCGACGATCAGGCGACTCGCCAGCGCGCCGTTCTGGTGTCCGCCCATGCCGTCGGCCACGGCCCAGAGGCCGGCCTGCGGCAGGTCGAGGAAGGCATCTTCGTTGCGCGCCCGCACCTTGCCAGTGTCGGTGCGCGCCGCGCTGCGCCAGCTACACGCCGTCGCGCTCATCACAGCGTCGCCGGCAGCTTGAAGCCGCGCAGCAGCGCGAGGTCGAAAGGATTCGGCGAGCGCTGCGCGTGCAGCAGGTAGTTAGCGCGCAGGCCGCCGAGATCGGCCTTGAGCATCAGCACGTCGCGGCCGCTGTGGTAGTCGACCTGCATCAGGTCGATCAGGCGGAACAGCGACCAAGGGCCGGTGTTCTTCTCGATGCCGACGCGACGCCCGCCGAGTTCTTCCACCACCAGGCTGGTGCGCCCGTCGTCGGCCTCGGCTGGCCAGCGGAATGCGGTCTGCACGATCGGACCGTGGCGATACTCCATCTGCTGGTTACCGAAGCGGAAGTCGGCACGACCGAGGCTCGAATCCAGCGAATAGGGCTCCAGCTTGAACAGGATCTGCGGCTCGTTGGGGTTCTCGGCGAAGAAGCTGCGGCGAATGGTCTGCGCCCGGCTCATCTGCGCGAGGAACTGCTCGGACAGTGGCAGGCCGCGACCGTCGACCCGGCGCAGTTGGTACTGACCAGCGCTGCCGCTGACGAAGGGCTTGAGGTAGCGCTCGAAGAAGCTGTCTGCCAGACCCTGGGCCTTGAAGAACTCGCGGAAGTCAGCGAGGGCGACGTCGCTGGCGCTGTGTGCGCTGAACGGATAACGCTCGCGCAGCGAACCGCGGTAGCTGGTGTAGAGCTCGTTGCGATAGCGCTGGTTGAGGTAGTGATAGGCGTCGCTGAGCACCAGCGACCAGCTGTCCTCGGCCAGCAGACCAAGCCACTTGCCGACTGGTTGCGGGAGCCGTGAAGCACTGCTGCGCAGCTGGTTGATGGCGTCGCGCTGACCGCCCATGCGCGCCTTGGCCATCTCGAATGCGGCCTGTTCCGGTGCGCTGGCGTGGGCCAGTGAGGCCAGCTGCAATTGCAGGGCGTCGAGCGCCTGCAGGCTTGCCGTCAGCTCGGGACCAGCCGCGCCGTTTTCGTCGAGCAGCTGGTGCAGCGGCGCGAAGCGGCGTTCGAGGGTTTTGCGTGCGGTGTCCGGTACGTTCTTCAACAGCGCGGCCTGGGCCTGCTCCGCCGCGGCGGTGGCCAGCTTGGCCGCTTTGCCAAGCTTGCCACCAGCATTCTGGGCAGCATCGGCCAGTTCGCCGGCCTCCACAGTCGCGTCGGCGAGGCCGGCGAAGCGGGTGTTTTCGCGCACCGCCAGCAGTAGTTGCAGCAGCGGTGAGTTGGCAGCGGTGAGCCCGGCGAGTTGCGTGGCACCCTGCGCCGCACTCCCCGCCGGGAGGACGTTCAGCTGGGTGATTGCCTCGCTCCAGTGTGTGGCGTAGTCACGGAAGTAAAGCTGTTCCATTTCCGCCAGCAGGCGGCCGAGGTCCTTGGCGCTGAGACTGTCACCTTCACCCAGCACCCAGTTGTCGCGCAGGATTTCGCTGACCAGCTCGGCGCCCTGGGCGACGAACAGCTTCTGATAGCCGCGCTGGGTGTAGAAGCCGGGAATCGCATAGTCGCCGCCGACGAACAGGGACGCCTGCGGGCCGAGCTGAGTGTTCAGTCGATAGTCGGGAAGGTTGCGCGCCTGATCGCGCAGCATGCGGTACACCACTGCCGCCAGCGATTCGCTGCGCAACTGGGCACGGGCCTTGGCGACCAGATTGTCGTTCAGCTGATAGGGCGCGAACGACTCTTCCAGCAGGCGGGCAAAATGGGTGTTCAGGCCTTGCTGGGCAACCGCATTGCCGCTATGGCGCAGCGACCAGTCGGCGGCCAGCCAGTCCTTGAGAAACGCCGCATCACGGCGCTCGGCCAGGTTCAACATGAGGTACGCGCGCAGGCTGCCGAGCAGCTGTTCGCGGTCGTTCAGGTTGGCGCGAATCTGCGCTTCCAGCTGCCGACCGACCCCTGGAAGCAGCAGCGTTTCCAGATTGCGACGGTAGGCGTCGTGCAATGTCGGGTCGACCGCCTCGCCCTGATACAGGCCACCACGGCGTAGCCAGGACACATCGTCCCTGGGCGGAAATATCTGGGTCGCCGCGTAGCTCGCGTCCAGCGCCTTGAGGGTGCGCAGTGCCTTGGCTTCCGCCTCGATGGTCTTGCGTTCGCCACCCAGCGTCTGGGCGATGCCGCGCAGCTGTTCCAGGCGCTCGTGGTTGCTGGAGAAGTTCAGTGCCCAGGCGCCGCCGAACAGCACCAGGCAACCGAAGGCGCCTGCATAAAGCGCGCGCTGGCCCCAGTCGATGCGGCGGACCTCGCGCTGATCGAGGCCCGCCAGTTCGGCTTCGGGAAAGATCACCCGGCTGAGCAGTTGATTGATGAAGCGTGCACGACCGCTGCGGAAGGTCGGCAATGCGCTACTGGCCAGGCCGAGCTGGCGGCCGATGCCGGCAGTGAGCGGGTCGAGACCTTCGCGTAGCTGTGGCGCGCTGGTCAGGTAGAAGCCACGTAGCTGGCTGGCACGCTGATAGCGGTTGCCGGCAAACGCGAGTTCGATGAACAGGCTCAGGCGCTCGCCGATCTGCCCCAGCTGATGCGGAAAGTCGAGGATGCGTCCGCGGCGCTGGGTGTCACGTTCCTGGTGCATGCGCATGATTACCTGGCTGTTCAGCCGGCGCAGCAGTTCCTCGAACTCCTCGCGTACCACCTGCGCATCGCTGCCGTTCTGCTCCTTACGGAAGCTGGCGCCGAGCACCTGATCGCTTTCCTCGCGGGACAGCTGATCGAAGAACTCGTCGAAACCGAGAATCCGATCGGCCTTGCTCAGCACCAGATAGACGGGGACATCGACGCCCAGGCGCTGGTGGATCTCATGCAGGCGCTGGCGAGCCTGACGGGCAAGGTTCTCCAGCTCCAGTTCATTGCCGCCTAGCAGCTGATCCACCGGCAGGTTGACCAGTACGCCGTTGAGCGGTCGGGCACGGCGCTTGCGCAGCAGGCCGAGCAGAGTGTCCCAGGCGCTACCGTCGACGGCGGCGTCGGGCTGGGTCAGATAGCGGCCGGCGGTATCGATCAGCACGGCATGATCGGCGAAGTACCAGTCGGCGTAGCGAGTGCCGGAGACGTCCTTGGTCAGGCGCTGCTGCTCGCTGCGATTGAGCGGGAAATCCAGCCCGGAGAAATCCAGCAGGCTGGTCTTGCCGCTGCCCTGCGAGCCGATCAGCAAGTACCAGGGCAGCTCGCTGCGCCATTTCTCGCTGCGCCCGCGATAGAGGCTGGAGGTTTTCAGGGTGCGCAGCGCCTGTTTGAAGCGATGGCGCAGTTCCTGTTGCTCCTCGCCGATCAGACCGTCGCGGCGCAGCTGCTCCTGAATGTCCTGGTCCTCGGCATCGCGCTTCTTGCGCGCGCTGGCGCGCCAGCTGGCGAAGACCATGGCCAGGCCCCAGCCGAGGAACAGGACGCTGATGCTCAGCAGTCGGCTGCTGGATGACTCCCAGAAGCGGTGGTCATTCACCGCCAGCAGCGGCCCGACGAACCACACCAGAACCGCCAGCAGCAGGACCAGCAGCAGGCTCCAGACCCAGGTTCGGCGCAGCACGGCGCCGACTTTGCCGAAGAACGTCTTCATCTCATTTCATCCCTGAAAAGGTGGAATCGCCGGCATCCATGTCCAGCGAGCGATAGGGTTGCAGCACGCTCTCGCGTTGTTCGCCCAGCACCCAGGCGAAACCGCCGTAGATCACCCCGAGGCACATCAGGGTGAACAGCGCGACCATCCACCAGGGCACGATGCGCACCAGGCGCCGGCGGGTGTCCTTGAGGCCCTCCCAGTGCGGCGACAGCTCGCGCGGTATGTCGCCACGCATCTGCCTGATCTGCCGGTAGAGGCTGTCGCGCACCGCTTCCAGCTCGAGCATGCCGCGCGGCAACACGCGGTACTTGCCCTCGAAGCCGAGGGACAGGCACAGGTACATCAGTTCGAGCATCGGCAGGTGCTTGACCGGGTTGCGCGATAGCCGCTCGAGCAGCTGGAAGAACTTCTCGCCGCCGAAGGTCTCGTTGTGGAAGGAGGACAGCAGACTCATCTGCGACCACTCGCTTTCGTTGCCCCAGGGCGTGGTCACCACGGCCTCATCGAGAGTGGTGCAAAGCACGTAGCGCGCCGCCATCACCTGGCTGCTCTCGGCACCATCGTGCAGGGCTCGGTGCTCGAACAGCTTGATCGCGCTGCTCAATTGCCGGTGCAGTGCTTGCAGGTCTTCGCTGTCATGGCTGTGCTTGAGGCGTACCACCTCCGAGAGCAGCGGCGAGGCGGCGGCCACCAGCGGATTGAGGCTGATGTTGAATGTCTCCGCCGGGCGCAGGCGGGCGGCGTAGATCATCCGCTCCTCCAGCTGCTCGAAGCGCGGCGGGGTGTCGAAGTCGGTCAGCGGGCTCTGTGCCGGCGCATCTCCTGCTCGATTAACGATGACCGTGTGGTCGTTCTGTCCGTAATCCATTTCCTTGATCATGTCGCTCAGTCCCTGACCGCCCAGAATTTCAGTTCGAGCCCGGTGAAGTCACCGGACACATGGAAGGCAAAGCCGCCGGAGCGCTCCAGCTGCGCCTGGTCCTCGGCGCTGAGTTCCAGCGCGAAATAGGTCTTGCCGGCATGGAAGGGGATCTGCCGCGGCGCCACCGGCAGCGGCTTGATGCGGATGCCCGGCAGATGCAGGTTGACCAGCTGGCGGATGCGCTCCACCGGGCCGATCTTCAGGTGCGCCGGCAGGCGGGTGCGCAGGGTTTCCGAATCGCACTGGGCGCTGGCGGCGAGCACGAAGGACGCCGTGCCGAGCAGCTTGTGATCGTGCAGTGGCGATACCTGGATGCCGTACTGGCGCTGCTGCAGCAGCAGTTCGATGGCGTGCTGTTCGAGCACCATCGACAGCACCTGGCGGATCGCGTCCATCAGCTTGCGGAAGCTCGCGCCCTGGTCGCTGTGCTGGTAACGACCGTCCAGGCGCGGGCGCTTGCTCTCGCTGGAGAAGGTCGCTAGCTCGCCGAGCAGGCCAAGCAGGTCGCGGTAGATCTGCTCCGGGTGCACCTGCTCCACGCCCAGGTAGTGGCGCAGCACCGGTTCGTGACGGTTGATCAGCTGCAGCATCATGAAGTCGCCGACCTCGGCGCCACCGACCTTGCCGGTGGCGCTGATGCGCTCGGCGAGGGTATCGCCGCGGTGGGCGAGCATGCTGATCACTTCCTTCAGGCAGGACAGCAGATAGCCTGAGGCCTGGAAGTTGACGTAGGTCGGAATGAACTCGGGGTCGAGGCTGATGACCCCGTCCGGCGTGGTGTCGAGCACCTCGCACAGCTGCAGTTTCACGTAGGCCTGGTCGCTCTGCTGCTCGCCCAGCAGCAGGCGGAAATCCGGCAGCCCGGTGCTGACCTGGCTGGTGCTGCTGTCGCCGGCATTGGAGTCGGCGACATCCAGCTCATGGGCGGTGTAGCGCGCCAGCACGTCCTTCTGTTCGGGCCGGCGGGTCTCGATGTGGTTGCCGGTAACCAGCGGCAGCGCGAGGTATACCGGCGTGCTGCCGGTGTTCGGCGGAATGTCCAGCGCCAGTGGCTCGCGCTCGCTGCCCAGCTCGAACAGGGTGCCGTCAGGGAGGATGCCGCTGGCCTGGCTGAGCACCAGCTTGCCCATGTTGAGGAACTGACGGTCGATCTCCAGGTTGAAGAAACCCCAGGCGTAGTTGCCCAGCTTCTGGGTGCGCGCCTTGAGCTGGTGGTCGTAGTAGCGATCGCTTTGCTGGAAGTGCTGCGGGCGCAGCAGCATGCCCTCCTGCCAGACAACTTTTTGCAGGCTCATGCTTACTGTCCTTCTTCGGCGAGCGGATCGAACAGCGCGATGCCGCGCTCATCCAGGCTCAGGGCGACATGGGTGCGCTCCTGCGGCGGCAGGGCGATGACGTAGCGCCAGCTGGCTTCCGGCAGGTCGCGGTAGGCGGCCAGCACGCCGACGTAGCGGCTGCCGTCCTGCACGGAGAGCTTCAGCTCACGGCTTTCGCCGGGACGTAGTTCCAGTTCCTCGGAGGTCACCAGGTCCGGCGCCAGGGCTTCCTTGGGACGCTGATAGAGGGCGAAGAAGTCGCCATTCTCGAATTCCACCGGATGCTTCAGTTCCAGCAGGCGCAGCACGATCGGCGAAGGCCGGCCGTTGAGGTCGGGGTTGAGACGGTCGCTGCCGTGCAGCTCGAGGTCTAGCTTGGTCAGCTTGGAGTAGGGCGACAGCGCCGAGCAGCCGCCCAGCACGAGCAGCGAGGCCAGCATGGCCAGGGTGATGCGACGAGGCATGGGATCATCCTTGATGGGTGGAATCGAGCGTGGCGATCAGGCGCACCTGCTCCTCATAGGTCTTGGCGAAGTCGCGGGCGAACAGCCGTTCGCTCCAGTCGGCGTCCTGGCCGAGGCTGTGATGCAAACGGCGATAGGCGCGCCAGCGGCTGCCGGCGGTAGCGATCAGCGGCTTGCGGCCCTCGCGCTCGAAACGCAGCGCCAGCTGTTCTGGCGCCAGTTGCTCGAACATTGCGTGGACGGCTGCGCGGCTGGCAGCCAGCAGTGCCACCTGATGCGCCTGCAGGTCGCGAAAGGCGCGGCCGATGGCCTGTTCAGCCGTGAGTTGTCCGGGCTTTTCGCCGCGCAGCAGGGCGCTCACGGCCTCACCCGTGTCGGCGCTGTGCTTGAGCGGGTTGTTGCCGGAGCTCTGCACGGTGGTCAGTGACAGGCGTAGTTCATTCTTTAGCTCGCTGCGGGTGCGCAGGCTCTGCTGCAGGCCGCCGATGCTCTGCTTGAGCAGGCGTGCGGCGTCCAGCGCCAGGGCCTGGCGCTGTTCCTCGTCGAGATCGTCGAGTTCGATGCCCAGCGCCTCGCCGAAACGCGTCCAGAATCCCTGCGGCAGCCGTTCGGGCTCGACTTCGCGCTTGGCTTCGGGCGCAGCCTGCGGCATCACCAGCTCCGGCAACGGCAGGCTTTCCATATCGATGCGCGCGTAGTCGCGCTGTTGCGCCTGGCGCTGTGGCGCAGCCAAGGCGAGGTCGAGGTCGTCAACCTCGGCATAGACGCGTTCCTGCTGATCCATGGCGAGCAACGGATCAAGGTCGAGAAAGGCGTCGTCGGGGATGATGCTGCCGGCCGGCTGCGGTCGGCCGATGTCGCCTTCGAACAGCGCTGGGTCCTGGATCAGTCGCGCGCGGATCTCGAAGTCGCCGAGACAATAGACGCTGCCATGCTCGATGCGCTGCGGCTGGCCCTTGACCAGGCTGGCGCCACTGTCCTTGAGCTGGATGCCGTTGCTGCTGGTGTCGGTGAGAAAGAAGGCTCCGTCGCGGTAGCTGATCACCGCGTGACGCCCGGAGAGGACGCGCTTGCGATCCGGGATCACCCAATCGCAGCCTTCGGCCCGGCCGATCAAGCCGCCGGCCTGCTTGAAGGTTTTGGTGGTCAGCAGACCCGGCACGAATTGCTGGGCGCCCACCATATCGAAGACCAGTTCCATGGTCGTGTTGCTCCTTGCGGTCACTGGCCGCGATTCAAAGCCTGCGGGTCGCCCAGCGGACGATATTGGTCATCGTTGAATTTGTAGTTGCCGGTGCAGCCGGTGAGCAGGGCCGCGGCGAAGAGCGAAACGAGGGCGTAATAGCGCACGGGCACGCGATTTCCTCCTTGAAGTCGTGTGTGGGGGCAAGGTGCGCATGGCGCGACCTGGTCGGCGCATTGAAGTTCAGTTGTCCTGCAGGCTCGGTGATCGGGTTCACAGAACACCCGTTGGATGCGTCTAAAACGAGCGTGAGGTCAGGTTGGCGCAGGCCGATGGCGCCGCATGGCAGGTTTCCCTTGCATCAGCTTCCCGATGCAGGCAGGGCGGCCTGCACTTGCCTGTGTTGGCTTTTGGCCGATCGAGGGCAACGGTCTGAAGATGGTGCGCAGAAACGACAAAGCCCGCAGTGAGCGGGCTTTGTCGGAGCGTTTCGAGCGGGACTCGAAACGACTATCTATATGGCGCTCCGGCGGGCCTCTAACCTGTTCAGTAACCTACTGATATTACTCGGAAAATATACATTCAATATTCTCAGGCATACATGTGGGCATACAGGCTACAGCTCACTATGACAGTTGACCCCCCCCCTATTTGATTTCAGCACTCACGGTAAACATGGCTCCCCCCGTCGTTCGGAGCCCAAAAGGCTCAGACTTTTAACATCCCTACCCCTGCTCGATTATTCGCCCACGCCGCATTCTCTCTCGCTGTCGGCACCAACACATAATGGGGTGCAGGGGTGGTACAACCATTAACCGTACTGACCCGGTGTTCTTGGTGTTCTTGGTGTTCCTGAATCGCTGAAAGCCAG
>NZ_JXXD01000201.1 GCF_000935215.1 Stutzerimonas stutzeri | reverse complement strand
CGGCTGCCAGCATGCTTTCAGATCGCCGCCGGTGTGCGCATGGTGACGAACTCTTCGGCGGCCGTCGGGTGGATGCCCAGCGTGTCGTCGAACACTTGCTTGGTGGCCCCGGCCTTCAGCGCCACGCCCAGCCCCTGCATGATCTCGCCGGCATCCGGTCCCGCCATATGGCAGCCGAGCACACGGTCGGTCTCAGCATCCACCACCAGCTTCATCAGGCTGCGCTCGAGGCTATCGGTCATGGTCAGCTTCATCGGCCGGAAACGACTTTCGAAGATCGTTACCTTGTAGCCCTGCTCGCGCGCCTCCTCCTCGGTCAGCCCGACAGTTGCCATGTTCGGCAGACTGAACACCGCGGTCGGGATGGTCGTGTAATCGACCTTGCGATATTGCTCCGGCTTGAATAGCCGCCGCGCCACGGCCATGCCCTCAGCCAGTGCGACGGGTGTCAGCTGCACGCGACCGATTACGTCGCCGATCGCCAGAATCGAAGACACCGAGGTACGGTATTCATCGTCAACGGCAATGAAACCTCGGGCATCCAGCGCTACGCCGGCCTTTTCCAGCCCCAGGTTGTCCAGCATCGGACGGCGGCCTGTCGCGTAGAAGATGCAGTCCGCTTCCAGCGTGCGGCCGTCTTCCAGCGTCGCGAGCAGGCTGCCATCGGCCTGCTTGTCGATATGCACGATGTCGGCGTTGAACCGCAGATCCACGCCCTTCTTGATCATCTCGTCCTTCAGGTGATCGCGGAGCGAGCCATCGAAACCGCGCAGGAACAATTCACCGCGATAGAGCAGCTTGGTATCGGCACCGCAGCCATGGAATATCGAGGCGAACTCGACGGCGATATAGCCACCACCGACCACCAGCACGCGTCGCGGCAAGGATTCGAGGTAGAAAGCTTCATTGGACGTGATGGCGTGCTCACGCCCCGGGATCGCCGGCACGTGGGGCCAGCCGCCAGTGGCGATCAGGATGTGCTCGGCCGTGTACTGCTTGCCCTCGACTTCGACGGTATGGGCATCGACCAGACGCGCATGCGCTTGCAGCAGGGTCACGCCGCTATCCACCAGGATGCTGCGGTAGATGCCGTTCAGTCGCTGGATTTCCCGGTCCTTGTTGGCAATCAGGGTCTTCCAGTCGAAGGTCGCGCCGTCGATGGTCCAGCCGTAGCCCTGTGCCTGGCCAATGTCTTCGGCGTAATGCGCGCCGTAGACCAGTAGCTTCTTCGGCACACAACCGACGTTGACACAGGTACCGCCCAGGTAACGGCTTTCCGCAACCGCCACCTTCGCGCCGAAACCTGCAGCGAAGCGCGCCGCACGCACGCCACCGGAACCTGCACCGATGACAAATAGATCGAAGTCGTAAGCCATGTAATGTTGTCTCCTTCTGTAGCGAACAGCATAACCCAGGCTTTCGGCCTGAATCACCGAAGGAGTGCCGCATGCGCCCTACCCTCACCCACCTGGCTCTGCACGTGCCCGATCTGGACGCCTGTATCGCGTTCTATGAGCACTTCTGCGGCATGCACGTGTTTCACGAGCGCCCCGGAAAGGGCTCACGCATCGTCTGGATGGCGGAGCCTGGAAAAGAGCGCGAGTTCATCTTCGTGATGATGCCGGGCGGCAAGGATCGATCGCTGGCGATGGACGACTACAGCCATTTCGGCTTCGCGCTGGCCAGTCGAGAGGAAGTGGATGCGGTTGCCGACCTGGCACGCAGGGAAGGCTGTCTGATATGGGAGCCGCGCGACGAACCCTATCCGGTGGGCTACTACTGCGGCTTGCGCGATCCTGCGGGCAACTATGTCGAATTCAGCTACGGGCAGCCGCTTGGACCGGGTGCCGAGGATATGCCGGAGCCTTGAAGCAGGCCCGGAAGTGACTGGGCCACCCTTAGGTGGCCCAATTGCTTCAGAACGCCTTGCCGGTCAGGTAGAAGTGCTCGTAGCAGAAGTTGGTCGCCGCGATGTAGCCCTCGGCGCTACCGCAGTCGAAGCGCTGGCCCTTGAACTTGTACGCCAGCACGCAACCATCCTGAGCCTGGCGCATCAGCGCGTCGGTGATCTGAATCTCACCGCCCTTGCCCGGCTCGGTCTGCTCGATCAGATCGAAGATGTCCGGAGTCAGGATGTAGCGACCGATGATCGCCATGTTGGACGGCGCATCTTCCGGCTTGGGCTTCTCGACCATGTGGCTGACGCGGTAGATGTCGTCGCGGATCATCTCGCCGGCGATCACACCGTATTTGCTGGTCTCTTCCGGCGGCACTTCCTGAATGGCAACGATCGAGCAGCGGAACTGGTTGTAGAGCTTGACCATCTGCGCCAGGACCGGATCGCCATTGAGGTTGATGCAAAGGTCGTCAGCCAGGACCACGGCGAACGGCTCATCGCCGATCAGCGGGCGGCCGCTGAGAATCGCATGCCCCAAGCCCTTCATCTCCACCTGGCGGGTGTAGGAGAAGCTGCATTCGTCGATCAGGCGGCGAATACCGACCAGGTACTTTTCCTTGTCGGTGTTGCGGATCTGGTGCTCCAGCTCGTAGCTGATGTCGAAATGGTCTTCCAGCGAGCGCTTGCCACGCCCGGTGACGATCGCGATCTGGTTCAGCCCCGCCGCCAGCGCCTCTTCAACCCCGTACTGAATCAGGGGCTTGTTCACCACCGGCAGCATTTCCTTGGGCATGGCTTTGGTTGCAGGAAGAAAACGGGTGCCATATCCGGCAGCGGGAAAAAGGCATTTCTTGATCATGTGAGTCCTTGAAATAAAGGTTCCAGTCGATGCACTGCCATCGAGAACAGCAGCTGCCTTGCGGTGTTGCCCGGCCATGCCGGCGTAGAGCCTACGACCATCGTTTTGCAGCGGGGTTCGCAGCGACATTCACGCTCGATGCAGATTATGTGCCTGCCTCTCGGAGGCACTGGTTTCGCTGCTCCGGCGGGTCGCCACGCTAATGGCGGTCGGGGCGCTCTGTAAAGCCATCTGTCGGTGTTTTTCACCGTGCCAGTGAGACCGAATAACCGGACGCGCAACCACGAATACCCATAGCCAACGATCATTACACCTTTGTCGCACCTTGCACCGAAAGAGAGCCGGTCGACCCATGACCTGAATCAGGGAAATGTGCAATTGCACTGTTGTCGGTCGCCCGAAGCACTTCTCTCGTGCCGAAAAGCAATACCATAGCGCCGCCCAATAATGGCGCATGGCTATCACCTGCGGTTGGTTTCAAGAATACGCACAGCACGCCGATATCAGCAGGTGACTGCCTGCTCAATGCTGCGCCGCAAGTATCGGCAGCGCAGCAGTGCTGCAATGGCAGCTGACCCCGCGTGGCAGTAGTACTAAGGAAAACCATGAACAACAGCTCCGCCTCCCGACAAATGTCCGTGCAGACAAAGATCAACCTGGCCCTCGTGCTGGTCCTGGTGGCGATCATGTCTGCCTCGTTGTTCTTCTCTGCCAGTACGGAGAAGCGGCTCGTGCTCCAGGTTGTGGAGCAGCAGACCAAGGATGCCGCCGACTCCTATTTCGATAGCATCAACACCATGATGCTGACCGGCACCATGGCTCAGCGAGAGGTGCTGCGGAACAAGATCCTCGCGCGCCCAGGCGTTATCGATGCGCGCATCATTCGCGGGGAAGAAGTCACCAAGGTGTTCGGCCCTGGCTATGACCACCAGGCCCCTGCCGACGCGCTGGATCGCCGCGCGCTGAGCGGCGAGGCGATCATCGAGGTCAACAAGCAGAACGGTGGCCGTGTGCTGACCGTCATCAACCCCATCCTGGCCCACGCGGACTACCGCGGTACCAACTGCCTGACCTGCCACCAGGTGGGCGAGAACACGGTAATGGGCGCTGTGCGCATCAGCTATGACCTCAAGGCGCTGGACCAGGAAGTCGACCGCAACATCATGATCAGCGGCGGGATTCAGTTGCTGCTGCTGTTCATCGGCGTGGTGGTCATGTGCCTGACCGTGCGTCACGTCATCATCCGCCGCATCACTGCCATGCGCCACACCATGAATACCATGGCCGAGGACGAAGACCTCAGCCTTAGCGTCGAGGTGGGTGCGAAGGACGAAATCGGCGCGATGGGCGATGCCTTCAACCGCATGATCGGCAAGTTCCGCCATAGCCTGGAGGCCGTCGCGGGCGTTACCCATCAGCTCAGTGATGTCTCCGATCGGGTATCCCATGTTGCAGAGAAGACCCTGGCTGCCGTCAACGAGCAGCGCAGCGAGACCGACATGGTCGCCTCGGCGATGAACGAGATGAGCGCGACCGTGCAGGAAGTGGCACGTAATGCCAGCCAAACCGCCACGGCATCGACCGGCGCCGACAACGAATCAAAAGCCGGCGTGAAGGTCGCCACTGAGGCACTGGACGGTATCGAAGTGCTGATCGCCGAGATCGAGAAAGCCGCCCAGGTCATCCAGCGGGTCGAGAGCGACAGCGCCAGCATCGACATGGTGCTCGGCGTGATCAACGGCATCGCCGAGCAGACCAACCTGCTGGCGCTGAACGCAGCCATCGAAGCGGCACGCGCCGGCGAACAGGGCCGCGGCTTTGCGGTGGTGGCAGATGAGGTACGTACCCTGGCTTCGCGCACGCAGAAATCCACCGAAGAAATCCAGGCCATGATCGAACAGCTGCAAAGCGGCGTTCGCAATGCGGTGCAGGCCATGAGCGAAGCACAATTGCGTGCCCGGTCGGGTTCACAATGCGTCGAGAAGGCTGCCCAGAGTCTCGCCGTGATCGCCGACGAAGTCGGCACCATCAACGAGATGAACACCCAGATCGCAACGGCTGCCGAACAGCAGAGTGCGGTTGCCGAAGAGATCAATCGCAACATCACGACCATCAGCCGTATTGCGGACACCACTTCGGCTGACGCATCCCAGACCTCGCAGATCAGCGACGAGCTGGTGCGTCTGGCAACCGAGCTGAACCGTCTGGTCGGCCAGTTCAAGCTCTGACCACTGCGGCGCGGCCTTCCCGGCCGCGCCCGGTACGCATTTCGAATCGCCCAACGGTGCGGTTCGGAGTGCCGCCGGGGCGCTATTCTTGATCTGAGACAGTCGGCGCGCCGGACCGAATCGTCCATAATCCGCGTCCATGACCTGCCTGAGCCGGACACACCCGAGGGTGACACCGCGTTCCGCGCCGGACTCCGAATTCAACTTTAGGTAAAACGAACATGGACCAACTGCCGAGCTTCGACCGCGCCCTGGTCGAGAAATACGACCGTCCAGGTCCGCGCTACACCTCCTACCCCACGGCCCCACAGTTTCACCAGGCCTTCGCCCAGGATGATTACCGTGCCGCCGCCGCACGCAGCAATCAGGCGCAAACGCCCAAGCCGCTGTCGGTGTACATCCACATTCCGTTCTGCAAGAGCCTTTGCTATTACTGCGCCTGCAACAAGATCATCACCCACAAGACCGAGCGCGCCGTCGAGTACCTCGAATACCTCAAGCGCGAGATCGCCATGCAGGGCGAACTGTTTGATCGTTCGCGCAAGCTCACTCAGCTGCACCTTGGCGGTGGCACACCCACCTACTTCACCAGCGAGCAGCTGGCCGACCTGATGGCGTGCCTGCATCAGGCGTTCAACATGGATGACAGCGACAACCACGAGTTCTCGCTGGAGGTGGACCCGCGCACCGTCACGCCCGAGCAGATCCACGGCCTGCGCAAGCTGGGCTTCAACCGCCTGAGCTTCGGCGTGCAGGATTTCGACGAGCAGGTGCAGATCGCCGTCAACCGCATCCAGACCGAGGAACAGACTCGCGAGCTGGTCCAGGCCGCCCGCGACGCACAGTTCAAGTCCATCAGCGTCGACCTGATCTACGGCCTGCCGCTGCAGACGGTGGCCAGCTTCGACACCACGCTGGACAAGATCATCGACATTCGTCCGGACCGCATCGCCGCTTACAGCTATGCCCACCTGCCGGAGCTGGTACGCGCACAGAAGCTGATCCGCCCAGAGGACATGCCACCGCCGGAGCGCAAGCTCGAACTGCTGGAACTGACCATCCAGCGCCTTACCGCCGCCGGCTACATCTATATCGGCATGGATCACTTCTCGCTGCCGGAAGATGAGCTGGCCCTGGCGCGCGCCAATGGCACGCTGCAGCGCAACTTCCAGGGTTATTCGACCCACGCCGATTGCGACCTGATCGGGCTGGGCATTTCCTCCATAGGCAAGGTCGCCGACAGCTATAGCCAGAACGTCAAGGAGCTATCGCAGTATTACGCGCGCCTCAACGAGGGCATGCTGCCGGTGCAGCGCGGCTACAAGCTGAGCGACGATGACTGCCTGCGCCGTGACGTCATCGTGTCGCTGATGTGCCATAGCCGCGTCGACTACCGCCAGATCGAACAGAAGCACGGCATTGATTTTCGGGAATACTTCGCCGATTCGCTGGCAAAACTCGCCGAACCGGTGGCCGATGGCCTGGTCGAGCTGCACGACGATGCGCTGGTCCTCTTGCCGCAAGGACAGCTGATGATGCGCAACGTCGCCATGGCCTTTGACGCCTATCTCGGCGGTGAGCAGCGCGGTCGTTTTTCACGCACGGTCTGACCTCGCCAGGGACGTCACAGCAGGCGGCACCTAGCCGCCTGCTGTAGCTGGTGAGACTTCCGCTGATCACCGGGCAATTGCCAAACGTCGCTCAAACTGTATAAATAGCCAGTCTTTGAGCGGGCCGCGCGCGCCCCAGCTGCAGCGGATGTGCAATGCGTCAGGCCCTGGAAAATCCCTTCTACTACCTCGAAAACTTCCGACAGGTTCTGGCTTGGGTGAGTCGTCACCACAGTGATCTGCTGGATGAAACCGAGCTGGTATTTATCGAGCGTTTCGCCCTGTTGCCGCAGCCTTCCCAGGCGCTGCTGGTGCGCATGGTGATGCGCAAGGGCATGCTGTTTCGAGCAAGCAAGCTGCGCTATCCGGAGATTGGCTGCTCGCGTCGCGCGGTAGAGCCATTGATCGATCAGGGGTGGGTCGATGCGTCTTCGGCCCTGACGCTCGAGCAGCTATTCGCTTTGCTGACCAAAGGCGAGCTGCTGCAGGTGTTCGGGTCGTCTGCATCAGCCAGCCTGCGCAAGGCCGAGCTGCTGGATAAGCTGCGCGCCGACCACCAGATGGCCAAGCCGTTTCAGGCATGGTGCAGCCAGATCGAAGACGCGGTATTTGCGTTATGCATCGACGAGCTCTGTGAGCGCCTGCGTTTGCTGTTCTTCGGCAACATCCATCAGGACTGGTCCGAGTTCGTTCTGGCCGACCTCGGCATCTATCGTTACGAGCAGGTCGTCTTCTCACCCAGCTCCCGCGCCTTCAACTGCCGCACCGAGCTGGATGCCTATCTGCATCTGCATCGCTGCCGCGAGCGTTTCGATACCGGCGAGCCATTGAGCGACGTGCTGGCCGGCGTGCCCGATGAGCCCTATGCCAACGCCTGGCTGGAAAGCCGCCGCGGCAAGCTGCTGCTGCGTATCGGCCAGCAGTTCGAGCGCATCGGTGACCTGCCGGAAGCCCTGCGCCTGCATGCCTCCAATAGCTATCCCGGTGCCCGCGAGCGCGCGATTCGCGTGCTCGAACGCTGTGGCCAGCCTGCAGCAGCGCTGGAGCTGCTGGATCAGGCGCAGGCTGCGCCGCAGAGTGAGCACGAACTGCAGCAACTGCAGCGAATCAAGCCGCGCCTGCAGCGCAGCCTGGGTATCCCTACGCTGCGCTCACTCAACCGCAAGCCGGAGCAGCTCGACCTGATCCTGCCCCGGGCCGGCTGTAGCGTCGAGCATGCGGTGCGCGAGCACCTGTCGATACCAGACGCGCCGGTCTACTACGTCGAGAATGCCCTGGTCGGCTCGTTGTTCGGCTTGCTTTGCTGGGACGCGATCTTCGCACCGTTGCCCGGTGCGTTCTTCCACCCTTTCCACTGGGCGCCGGCCGATCTGAATCGTGCGGATTTTCATCAACGGCGCGCCGACCTGTTTGCCGCCTGCCTGGCCTGTCTCGACAGTGACGACTACCGCGACTGCATCTGGCGCACCTTCCAGGCAAAGCTCGGCATTCATAACGCGTTCGTTGCCTGGGGGCTGCTCGACGAGGAGCTGTTGACCCATGCCCTGACGTGCATTCCCGCCGCGCATCTGAAGCTGATGTTTCAGCGCATCCTCGCCGATGTCAGCGGCAATCGTACTGGCCTGCCGGACCTCATCCAGCTGTGGCCCGAAGAACGCCGCTACCGGATGATCGAGGTGAAAGGCCCGGGCGATCGCCTGCAGGACAACCAGAAGCGCTGGATCGATTACGCCCATCAGCATGGCCTGCCTATCGCGGTCTGCCATGTGCAATGGGCTGAGGTCATGGCGTGAGCTATCGGGTCGCGGTGCGCGCGCTCTGCGAATTCACCGCCAAGGTCGGCGATCTGGACCTGCGCTTCACGCCCTCGCCCACCGCGTTGGAAGGCATCGCCGGCCATGCCCAGGTCACCGCAAGGCGCGGCGAGGGCTACGAACGTGAAGTGGCTCTGGAGGGCCAATACGGAAAACTCATGGTGCGCGGCCGCGCCGATGGCTACGACCCGGCGCGGAATCGCCTGGAGGAAATCAAGACCTTCCGCGGTGATCTGGAACGTCAGCCGGCCAACCATCGGCAATTGCACTGGGCGCAGGCGAAGATCTACGGCTGGCTGCTATGTCAGACG
>NZ_JXXD01000020.1 GCF_000935215.1 Stutzerimonas stutzeri | reverse complement strand
GCTGCGGTCGGCCCGCTGCCGGGGGGAGGCGTCCATACCATCTGAACAAAGCGCGGTTCCCGCCCTCCCCGTAGCGTTCTCCCCGCATAACTCAGCGACTACGGGAAACGCTCTATGACGACGCAAGCCAACCCGGCAGCCAATCCACTGCCGTTCTCTCCTTCCGATCTGCTCACGGCTGACCAAGTAGCCGCCGCGCTCGGTCTCTCGCATCGCACCCTTGCCGCCTGGCGCAGCACTCGCCGAGGAGGCCCCGCCTGGGTCAAGTGTGGGTCGGCGGTGCGCTACCGCCGCCAGGATGTGGCCGCCTGGCTGGAAAGCCAGACCCGTGCAGGTAAGCAGGCATGAAGGCCGTGCCGATGACCGGCAAGAGCACCACACCACCTGCCGGCCCGCTCCCGCTCGACCCAGCCACCACCCTGATTCGCATGCCCGAAGTCGTGGCAATCGTCGGGCTGGCGCGGCCGACGATTTACAAGCTGATGAAACAGGCAGACAGCGGCTTCCCCCAGCCGGTGAAGCTGAGCAACAGCACCGCGCGGGGTGCGCCGGTCGCGTGGGTGCTGGCCGAGGTGCAAGCCTGGGTCAAAAGCCGGATCGCCGCCCGTGGGAGTGCTGCCGCATGAGCTTCCCCCGCGTCCCTTTCGATACGCCTTACTTCGATCCTACCGGCCTCGGCTTCGCGCCGCCGAAGCTGGCGGGCCTTGTGTGGCGCGCCTTCACCATCGTCACGATCTGCTTTGACCCGCAGGAACGAGAAGCGCTGTTTATCAACGCTGACGGTTATGTCGTGCCGCTGGAGCCGCACCCGTACGAGCTGCGCCGGCTGCTCGAACGCGCCGTCAGCCGGGAATACGGAAAAGTCTGCGGTACCGGCCAGTTTGCGATGCGCGAAGCGCGCATCGGCGTGCTGCGCAACCAAGGCTTGCTCAAGCGCTGGGTGGTTTACCACCTGGAGCAACCCGCGCACTACGCCAACGAGCCAGCCGCTTTGCAAGGCTATGTGGAAAGCGAGCTGACCGAGGAACGGCGCGGCATCGAGGCGGCGACCGAGGCAATGGCACACCTGGTGCGCGTGCCCTGGGCAGAGCCGTGCACGCTGGATGCGCTTGAGGACCGCCGCGCCGAGCTGATGGCGCAGTACCGGCGCCGCAAGGCTGAGAACGATGCCGTAAACGCCTGGCTGCGCGGTGATGTGCCCACGGCGCCGCTGCTGCAAGCACTCGCCGGCTGAGCGGGCCACAAACAAAAACGCCCCCGGCTGCAACCGGAGGCGTGGGAGAAAACTGAATATGCACGCCGAATCTATGCCATGCCCGGTGTTCGCGCAAGCCTTGCGCGCCCTCGAAGGGCTTGCGCGCCTGGTGCACCAGCGCTACAGTCTGCCCGTCGCTGCAAATTCAGCGACCGGGTTTGGCGACCCGATCAGTAACAGGCGCACAGGCGCCCATACTCTCATTGCAGGCGCTTTTTTTGTGCCCGCAGTGCCGTGTTATGGCGGTCGTGCGTGGGAGACCGAAAGGTCTGCCGGGTTCCTGTTACCCCGGTTCGCCAACCTGCGCACGGCTGCCACCCATAACTGTTTGGCGACGGTTTGTGGCAGCTCCTCACCAGTAACAGGAGCTCCACCCATGAAGCACCCGCACGCCCTCAATCCGTCCGCAATTCAGCACCACGCCGCTGCCCTGAAGGCCCGCGCCTTCGCCGCCCTGCGCGCTGATTCGTCCCTTTCCGTCCGCCTGCGCCGCTACAACGAAGCGATGGCCAAGGCCCGCGCCCTTGAAGCGATCGGGGGTGCGCAATGAGCAGCCTCAATCAGTTGGTCATGACGCACGGCGACCAGATGATGAGCGCCGGCTATGCGCTGGAAACTCTCGCCGATCTGCTGGGCGGCGACGGGAGCGAACATCATCTGTCAGCGCAGGACTTGAACGGCCTTCGTCACGCCGTGCGTGCCATCGGCTGCTATGCATTGGCGGGCGGCGCAGAGCTACACCAAGCAGCGAGCCAAGGGGGTGCCCTATGAGCGCCACCCGACTTCGCACCGAGGCGCAGGACTTTTGCCACTTCCAGCGTGGCGCGCTTTTCTCGGTCAACAAGGGCTTCGACGTGATCGATGCTCTTGAGCATGCATCCTGTCTGCTCGATATCGCGAACAAGCTCACCTTGAACGTCGCCTGCGACACAGCCGGCTCTACCGAGGCGCATGCCGCGCAGCGCCTGGGCGAGATGGCCAAGGCGCTGGTTGATGCGTGCATTGGCGGCGCCATTACCGGCAAAAGGGGTGGCGTATGAGCGAGAGAAAGCCCAAGCGGCCAAGCTTTGCCGAGGTGAAGCGCGCGTCCCAGCTGGCTATCGACCAAGTGCTGTCGCACTGGCTGCCCGGTGGCGTGCGGGTGGACGGCGGCAAGGAGTACACCGCGCCCAACCCGACCCGCGTCGACAAGCGTGCCGGCTCGCTGAAGGTGAACATCGCCAAGGGCACTTGGTGCGATTTCGCGACCGGCGACAAGGGCGGCGATCTGATTGACCTGGTGCGCTATCTGGACGGCGGCAGTGAGGTGGATGCCTGCAACAAGCTGGCTGACTTCCTCAACGTCACGGCCGGCAGCCAGCCAGCGGCGACAACGGCCAGCAGCAAGGCACCGGAATGGGTGGCGATCCAGCCCATACCGGAAGCCGCAATGTCGAAGATTCCGTACAAGCACCGCACCCACGGCAGGCCCTCGAAGGTGTGGATCTACCGCGACGCTACCGGCGCGGCGCTAATGGTGCTGTATCGCTTCGACCTTGGCGCGGACGCAAACGGCAAGCTGAAAAAGGCGTTCGCGCCGCTGACCTGGTGCCGCTGTTCGTCCGATCAGTCCTTCCAGTGGCGCTGGCTGGGGCTGCCCGAACCGCGCCCGCTGCTGCACCTGGACGAGCTTGCGAAGCGGAGCGATGCGCCGGTGGTGTTATGCGAAGGCGAGAAGTCCGCCGATGCCGCCGCCGAGCTGCTGCCGCACTACGTCGCGACCTGCTGGCCGAACGGGGCGCAGTCCCACCACAAGGCAGACTTTGCGCCGCTGGCCGGGCGCGATGTGCTGCTCTGGCCAGACAACGACGCGGGCGGGCTGAGCTGCATGCAGGCCATCGCTGGCCAGCTCCAGCAGCTTGGCGCCACCGTTCGCACGGTGGCAATCGAGACATTCGCACCGGCAGACGGCGAAGACGCCGCCGACGCTCTGGCCGCTGGCTGGACCGCCGAACAGCTGGCAGAGCTGGAGGCCAGCGGACGCCTGTTCGCCAAGGCTGCCAAAGCTCCGATGCCGGCGCAGGCGGAAAAGCCGGCTGCCGCGAAGAAAGACGCTCGCAAGCCCAGGCAGGCAAGCCGGTCGGGCGGGTTCAAGGTGAAGGCCGATGGTGTGTACTTCGCCGGCGACGATGGCGAATCTCGGATGGTCTGCTCTCGCCTCGAAATTCTGGCGCGCACCCGCGACGAGAAGGGCCATAGCTGGGGCCTGCTGGTGGAGTTCGACGACCCGGACGGGGCGCCCAAGCGCTGGAACATTCCGGCGCGCTGCATGGCCGGCGAGTTCTCGAAAGAGGTGCTTGGGCCGCTGGTTGATATGGGGCTGCGCCTGGCACCGACCCGCGACGTACGCCATTCCCGCAACGACCTGCAGAGCTATCTGCAAAGCTACGACAGTGGCGAGCGTGCGCGGCTGGTCAGCCGCCTTGGCTGGCATGCCGCCGCGTTCCTACTGCCCGATCAGCAGATTGGCGACAGCGATGAACGCCTGCACTTCTACGAAGCCGGCGCGCAGCTCCCACCGATCAGCCAGGCCGGCACGCTTGAGGAATGGCAGCAGCACATCGGCACGCTGTGCGTGGGCAATCATCGGGTTGCCTTTGCGGTGTGCATCGCGCTGGCGGGGCCGCTGCTGCATCTGCTGGGCCTAGAGTCCGGTGGCTTTCACTTCTACGGCGTGAGTTCCAGCGGCAAGAGCACGACCGGACGCGTGGCGTGCTCGGTGTACGGCCCGCCTGCGTTCGAACGCTCGTGGCGCTCGACAGACAACGCGCTTGAATCCATCGCCGCGGCGCACTCGGACGGGCTGTTGGTGCTGGATGAAATCAGCCAGTGCGACCCGCGCATCGTCGGCGAAACCGTGTACATGCTGGGCAATGGCATCGGCAAGGCCCGCGCCAATGACCGGGGCCAGTCGGGGCGGCAGGTACAGGAATGGCGCTTGCTGTTCCTCTCCAGCGGTGAATACACCCTGGCGCAGCACATGGCCGAGGCGAACAAGGAGCTGAAGGCCGGTATGGATATTCGGATGCTCGCCGTCCCTGCCGACGCCGGCAAGGGCCTCGGCGTGTTCGACACGCTGCATGACTTCGACAGTGGGCAGGCGTTGGCCGACGAGCTGAAAGCGCGGGTGGGCATGTACTGCGGCACACCGCTGCTGGCCTTCCTGGTGGCGCTGTGCAATCCGGCCAAGCAGCGCGGTTATCTATCCATCATCCGGCGAAGCCTTGAGCAGTTCGCGCGCGAGGCGGTGCCGGCCAGCGCAAGCGGGCAGGCGCACCGCGCCGCTACTCGATTCGGGCTGGCTGCCGTGGCCGGCGAACTGGCGACGGGCCTTGGCGTCACGGGCTGGCCTGAGGGCACCGCAACGGCTGCGGCGCGCGCCTGTCTGGACGCTTGGCTGGCTGAGCGTGGCGGCGCTGGAAACCTCGAAGGTGAAGCCATCGTGCAACGGCTGCGCCTGGTGGTGGAACGCTATGGCGAAAGCCGCTTCACGCGCTGGGACGGTATCGCCGCGAAAACCGATGACCATGCACCGCGGACAATTGATCGTCTTGGATTCAGGCGCACGATAGAACATGGTTGCGGCGATGACCTGTACACCTCTGTCACCTACTACTTTTTGCCGGCTGCTTGGAGCGACGATGTTTTCAAGGGGTTGAACCTAAGAAACGTCAATCGAGAACTGGCCGCGCGCGGGATCCTAGAGCCCGGTCGCGATGGGAAAGCAGCGCAATCGCTTTCGTTGCCAGGAATGCCCAAAACTCGAGCATATGTTGTTAATGCTCATATCTTGCTTGGTGAACCTGATGACGCTCTAGAGCGCGCGCGGGCAGCCTGATCTAAATAGGTGCAATAAATATGCGGTATTTATATGTTCGGGCTCTTGAGCGCCAGTTGCGCTCAATGGGCGTGTCTCGTTCAAAATCAACATTAATTGTTGGTAAGCTTTCAGATAGTTCTTTGAAAAGGCTTCTGCCTTGGCACTTGAGAATCAAGCTTGCAGTTGCAGTTATTTGGATTAAAATTACTAGGCCGGGTTATAGTGATAGCGCGGCAGCGAAAACTTCAGAAATTTTGCCGGTGCGAGGCTGTGCAGGATTGAAGAAGGCCAGTTCCGGAGAGAGTCCGGCGGGACGCGATAGTAAAAAGCAATGCAGGAATCATCGTGCGAACGATGTGACTGCGTCCCGCATTCGGAACTGAGGTACAGAATATGTATAACGCAAACGTGAATAATGCTCCCGCTTCTATCATGAAGAAAAATCGCGGTGGCGATATTGACTCTGAGGTCATCCTTAAAGCCTTGGAGGCTCGCGACGAAGAGATCAAGGGATTTTCTGAGAAAGCAGCAAAAGAAATCCTTTCAATTAAAGATCGCCTTATGGATCTTGAGCAAAAAGGGGCGCGCCGGCGTGGTCCGGCCACTGCTACTGGTGACGATGCTGTAGGGAAGATGGCTGAGACCTTCACCAAGTCTTCTCAGTTTGAAATGCTCAAATCTGGTGCGCCTACTACTGGTCGCGTAACGGTTGATAACGTCAGTATCAAGGCGCTGACTAACGCAGGGCAGGGTGTTGCAGATTCAACTGGCTATAGCGCCTCCCCACAGCGGCAGGTCGGTCTGTTTAATGATCCTCGCCGCGAGCTTTCCCTGTTGGATTATCTTCCGTCATTGCCCGCCACTTCGAGCAGTTTCGAGTATGTCCAGTTGAAGGACTATGAGAACAATGCTTCTGAGCAGGAGGAAGAAGGCCAGCAAAAAGCAGAGTCTAATATCGACAGTGAACTTGAGACTGCAAATATCGCAACGATTGCGCATTGGACTCGTGCCTCCAAACAGGTGTTGGATGATACTCCTGTTCTTGGGCAGCAAATCGGCAGCCTTCTTAACTATGGGCTGCTGGAAAAGCTTGAGGCTCGTTTGATCGCTGGTCCTGGCGGTAAGGGCAAAATCAAGGGGCTTCTCGGCTATGCAGTACCGCACGAAGTTGTTGGTAGTCTGTTGCCCGTGGACGCAATCGGCCAAGCGGTGACCGCTATGAAGAATAGTGGCTGGCAAGCTCGGCTGATTATCATGAACCCGAATGATTGGTTCACGATTTCGAGTGAGCGTGACGCTGACGGCCAATATGTGCTGGGTTCTCCTCGTGATCCGGCGCCGCCTGTTCTTTGGGGGGTGCCGCTTATTACCTCTGGCTCCATGCCGGCTGGTACGGTGCTGCTGCTCGATACGACTCAGTTGGCCATGCTCGATCGCGAGCAGCCGACACTGATGCTCAGTCGCGAGGATGGCAGCAACTTCACCTCGAACCTGGTTACCCTGCTGGCTGAGTTGAGGGCAGGGCTTGCAGTGTTCTCCGTTGGCGCTGTTCGTTCTGTCGATATCGCTCAACAGCCTGAAGGCTAGCAGAGGCCTGAGTAAAGAAGCCCGCCATCGGCGGG
>NZ_JXXD01000200.1 GCF_000935215.1 Stutzerimonas stutzeri | reverse complement strand
CACCCAAAAACCCTCCCCCCCATTCTTGTGCCCCTGCCAGACCTCAGGAATAAATTGCACGCCGGGGTTCCTATCGTTCAACAGTCGCGACAATGCTGCAAAATCGACATCGCCCTTACCGATTTCAATACCCTCACCATCGATGCCCTTGGCGTCCACGATGTGCATATGCACATTGTAAGGCGCTATCTTGTCGACAAATTCGATCAAATCCCAACCATAGTAATTGCAGGACATCATGGAGTGCGAGACATCCAAACAGATCTTGATCTCGGGGTTGGCCTGGCAAAAAGCTCTAATTTCATCCGCGCAAACAAAAAGATTATGGTAACTCTGTCCACCAAAATGCCAGGGGAACGGCGGCATAGTCTGAATAGCTATTTGCACCCCATCCAGATCGATGGAAGCGAGCGCGTCGGCGATTTTCCTGTATTTTTCTGGCTTCAACACCGGGTCTATAAACCCTTTGCTGTCCCAGCCACCCGCATTGACCACAATCACTGGGCGTTCGGTCTTGGGAAAGAATTCTTTCAACTGGCGAGTGATATTGACGACACGATCCAGTTCTCGGATGGAGTGCTGGCGGTAGTCTTCGTCGTCGGAGCAGAGATCCAGAATATGATCGCCTGCAAATAACTCTGGGCTGTGCACTGCAAAACCGATAGGCTCTTCGCCTTGGAAGAAATCACCCAGATTTACTTCCAGATCCTTATAGGACAGGTGGAATTCCACGAAGTCCAAGTTGGAGTTTTCCACGATTTTTCGATAATCGTGGTAGCGAACCGGAACACCGAAAGGCCGATTAAAACGGTAATCTGCTCTCTTTTCGATGATGCCCTTGATATCCGAATCGAAGAAGAAGCCGCCCTCGTCGATATCCCGATGCGCCACTTTACCGACCAATTCATCGATACGATTGGGTTGAATGCCCTGGCCTGGGCTCTTGATACTGATCATCGAGCGCGTGATGGTCGTGCCCTGCTTGATGGCTGTATTGGCAACCAGGCTCTTGGCCAGGCTTTCGCGATTGAGAAGTTCACCTTGGGTGATTTCCCGAGGTACTTCGTCCGAGCCCAACCCTTCTTCGAGGTTGCGAATCTGCCTGACCATGTCGGCAAACTCGCTAGGCAGCAGACTGACTTTATGGTCAGTTCCCTCAAGCCCCTTATCGACGGTCAAATGCTTTTCTATGACGCAGGCCCCCAACGCGATAGCGGCAACCGGCACACAGATTCCCCGCTCATGTCCGGAGTAGCCCACCAACTTCCCGGTTATTTTCTTCAAACGGGTCAGGTACTTCAGATTGACGTCCTTGAACGGCGTCGGATAGGTGGAGTTACAATGCAGCAAGACATAATCCGCGCCCAATCCATCAAGAAAGGCAACCGTACTTTTGATCTCACCTTCGCTGGACATTCCAGTCGAACACAGGAACGGCTTACCCGTTTTCGCTATCGCCTCAAGCAGTTCATAGTTAGTGAAGTCAGCGGAGGCTACCTTGTAGGCAGGCATTCCATAGGCCTCAAGCGCAGCCAGGGAATCCTGGTCCCAAGGGGTGCACAACGGCAGAACACCTTTTTCTTTGCAGTAATCGAAAATCTCATACAGCTCTTCGTTACTAAGCTGAAACTTAGCGAGGAGATCCATAGTGTATTGCGCGCCCAAATCAGCCGAGGCATCGTCACTGTTGCCTTCGTTTTTATAGAGCTGCTTCACGTTGCGCATCTGGAATTTCGCGCAATCGACACCTGCCGCCACAGCATGATCGACTAACTGCTTTGCCAATGCGATGTCGCCTTGGTGATTGTTACCAATTTCCGCAATGATGAATGAGGGCGACTTCTCTGAAATCTCCCGCTCGGCGATATAAAAACCTTCCGACTTTTGAAAAGCCAATTGAATTAGATGGCCCGCTTCATCCACCACGGGTAAACAGTCAATACCACTATGAAAGTGCGCGATATAGCTATTCTTGTCTGCTCCGAGCAACGCACGTTTGCACGCAGTATTCATTACATCACGTGCAGGGGTAGTGAGATCGATAGTACTGTTGCTGGTCAGCCAACGCCTGATATCTCCATCCGATATACTGCCGAGCAGGACGGCATGTTCTGATACCACAAATGCGATACGGGATTTATTGTCGTTGATCTTTTTCAAAACATCGACGAGGGAATCTTCAGAAAAAACAATATACTTCTGAGTACTCTTAGTAACGTACATTCAATACACCCTCGCCAATTCCAACAAAATGCTTTCGCAGACTTTAAAATCAATCAATGAGTCTATCTCGTACGACTCTTCTTCCGGCGTCAAATACATCCCTACACGCCCACACAATCTATTCCCGCTCTCACGCAAAGCTTCCATCCGCGTAAGATAGAAAGAGCCAGTCTCCATATAGTTTCGTTCACTCTCTGGAATGTCCTGACGCCGTGGCCGCTTCATATAGTCATAGGACGCACGGGGAGACTCCGGCTGCTGCCAAAAGAAGCGATGGGACGATGTTACGGCAACCAAGCTGTCATACGCTCCTTCCTCAAAGAACCGTACGGCGTCATCGAATCGTCCCTTTGCACGTATGGGAGATGTTGCCTGAATCAGCAGAAAATTATCAAAGTGCTGGTGGTTCTCCCTGAGCCAGTCGCAAAAATGCAGCATGGCGCTTTCAGTAGTCGCCGTGTCACCAGAAATTTCAGCCGGCCTCATAAATGGAATCTCAGCTCCATACTCACGAGCGCACTCTGCAATTTCAGGGCAATCTGTCGAAACCACTACTTTATCTATCAGAGCTGACTGCAGTGCTTGCTCAATACTCCAAGCTATAAGCGGCTTACCTGCTATATATTTTATATTCTTCCGTGGGACCCCTTTGGATCCGCCTCTTGCCGGTATAAAAGCGACTGTGGACATACTTAATTCTATCCGTTCAATTTCTGTAAAACTACCGAAAGGCAGCAGGCAGGAGAAAGTGACCACTTTTCACAGCATTTCATCACCACCGCAAATGATGTTCGCCTGCGGTGCGTAACTCGGCCTGCTGAGGCCGCACCCACTCAAGAACTCTACTGACCCTGCACATATTAGCGCCGATGATTACTTTTAAGCATTGGCGCTCGGTTTGCACTCGATACAGCTCATGGGATCGCCTGGAGGCAAGAGATCACTAAGAGTACTGTTCGGGCTCTTCGGCCATGCAGGATGCGCGTAAATTTGGAGCTGATTCAGCTTGAGTTGATAAAAAACGAATAACCACAAAACAGCCCATTACCGGCCAAGCTTGGGCCGTAGACCGTTGATACCGGGATGATTGGTGAGCTGCCGGAACAATACCGCGCATGGTCAAGTACTGGCCGAGAGGGCTCGCCTTCGACCGGAGTGTGGGAGCTTGCCGCTCAGTCATGGCATCCATCCTGTTCGGTCGTATCCCCTGCCCCACCGGTCGTGATTGCGGCAGGCGAGATTTCGTGTTGCTGGTAAAGCTGATGGAACAGGGCGGTCAATGCCTGTTTGGCTTTGGGTTCGCCATGCACGATACGTATCTCGGTCGGCCACTGCCGCATCCCCGTCACAAACTCTACCAAGCCTTTCTGATCCGCATGCGCCGAGTACCCACCTATGCTTGTCACTTTCGCCCGGATTTCGAAGCGCTCGCCGTCCAGATCGACATAGCCGCCGTTGGGCCCAAACTGCTGGATAGCATGGCCAGGAGTGCCGTGGGCCTGGTAGCCGACGAACAGCACGTCGTGCCTGGGATCGTGCAGCATGGCCTTGAGGTAATTGACGATGCGCCCGCCGGAGCACATGCCGTTGCCCGCAATGACGATTGCCGGGCGTGCAGTTTGAGTCAGGTGGTTGACTACAGCAATATGGTCGGCGTGGTTATCGATCATGATCAGATTATCGAAAGCAAGTGGGTTACGGCCGCCTTCGACGCGCTCGCGGGCTTCCTGATTCCAGTATGGCTGCAGGCTTCGATAGGCTTCGGTGAAGCGTGTGGCCAAGGGCGAATCGAGAATGATCGGGAGCTTGGGCCAGTTTGTTTCGAGGCCGTATTCGGAGCTGTCGTTATTGCCCCTCACCCTAGCCCTCTCCCCGGAGGGGAGAGGGGACTGGCTGTGCGGGGCGCTCCCGTTATTTGCAAACTCGCTTCCACCCTCATCAACGTTGAGGGGTGGCTTATTTATATGGGCCTGCAGTTTGCTGTGAATGATCTCTTCCAGCTCGTACAGTAACTCCTGCGTGCGGCCAATGCTGAAGGCTGGAATCAGTACGGTGCCCTGATCCTGCAGGGCATGTTCGATGACGGCTTCTAAACGCTGACGGCGGCTGGCGCGGTCTTCATGCAGGCGGTCGCCGTACGTGCTTTCAAGGACGAGGATATCGGCTCGCTCGGGTGATTCGGGCGGCATCAGTAGTGGCGCATGTGCTGCCCCAAGGTCTCCGGAGAAAACGATGCGCTTGCTTTCGCCACTGGCGGGGTACGTCAGGTCAATTTCCACATAGGCGGAGCCGAGAATATGACCAGCTCGCTGTAGCCGTACACGGGCGATGAGCTCTTCGGTTTCCAGCAGTGTTGACCATCGCTGGTACGGCAACGGCCGCAACCGCTGCTCGACCAGCTTGAGGTAGCGCTCGACGGCTTTTTGATCACGGCTGAAGCCTAGCTTGAAGGCATCTTCAAGAACGATAGGCAGTAGTTTGGCCGAAGGCTCGCTGCAGTAAATCGGGCCTTTGTATCCGGCGGCAAGCAGATAGGGAATTCGCCCCACGTGGTCGATATGCACATGGGTGACGACAAGCGCCTGGACGGTCCTGAGCGAGAACTCGATATCCAGCCGTCCTGTAGCAGCACGCCCATCGCTCGAAGTCTCGTTACCCTGAAACAGGCCGCAATCGATCAGCAAGCTATGGCTGGCATCCATGTGTAGCTGGTGACAGGAACCGGTTACGCCATCCTTAGCGCCGTGGTGTTCGATATCTGGATAGCGCACGGTTATTCCTTTAACGATGTCAACCAACGCACTCGCGACATGCCAGTCACGAGCCACTTAAAAAAATAAGCGGGAATACTACCGTCTTTCGGGGCCGTTGAGGTCTCAACGGCACGCCGACGGATGGATGGTCAGATTGCGGCGACCGGACGGCGAAGGTTGCGTACCAGCGCGACGAACACTCCGAGCATGCCACCCAACACCAGCGCGAGGGCCACGATTAGTGCCTTCTTGGGCTTGATCGGCTGACGAGGCTCAACCGCACGTTGATCAATGGCAACCAGCTTGAGCGAACCAGCATCGAACTGCAGGGAGCGCAGCCTGGCCGCCTCCTCGCGCCAACCGGCCAGGTCTTTTAGGAACAGGTCTTCGTTCTCTCGACTTTGTAAGACCTCGATCTGGCGGTTGTGTTCAAGCAACTTCAGCTCCCGGGCAATCTGTGCAATGCGCGGCTCGGTGAAGTCGTCAGAGCGACGGGCCAAAAGCGCCTTACGCTCGGCTTCCAACGCCTCGCTACCCATGAAATACAAAGGGATCTGCTGGTTGTTGACCTCGGTACGAATTACGCTGCCCTGGCTGGTGATCTCTGGCGCACCAAGGGACGAAGGCGTGGTGGGCTTGCTTATGCCCAGCGAAGTCGCGATTCGAATCGCTTCGTTGAGCTGATTGATGCGGTTATCGCGACGCGTCCGTAGCTGCTGGCGCAGAGCAGCCAACTCATCATTCAACTCTGCACGCTTGAGCGCATCAGCCTCGGTCAGTTTGGCGATCTTGATTTCCTTACTGGCCTCATAGCTGGCACGAGCAGCAGCAATCTTCTTGTCAAGCTGACTAAGCCGGTTTCCGATAAGAGTATCCAGATCAGCCGCTATCTCCTTTTGGACGTTAGTCAGGGAGAAATTCACAAAGCCGTTGACGATCTGAACCCCATCCAGCGCTTCAGGATAGGTGAGCTGGAGGCCGACATACGGGGTCGTCCCTTCGGGCTTCTTTGAATCGGGTTGCAGCAACTTGAAGGCCTCATCGTTGAAGGCTTCAAAAGTCTGCTCAAGTGTTCGCCCTGGCTGCACGAGATCAGCGAAGAGCTGCGGGTGTTCGCGGAAGAAGGCCAGCCGATTCTCGTACGAGTCAAGCGTTGCCCCGACCTGCGCCAGCGCTTGTTTCGGAGACAGCTTGTAAATACCAAGATGATTCAACTCATCGAGATCTTTGATAGCGGCCGGTCGTAGCACGCTTTGAACGGTGTAATAACGAGGTGCCAGCAAAGCGTAGAGCAACCCGAAAAGCGCGCACACCCCAGCTATGCCGCCAATTAGAAGCTTTTGCTTCCATAAAGAGCGAAAGAGTTGGATGAGGTCGACTTCATCAGGCGTTGCCGAAGCAAGGACTTGCGGAGGAGTTACTGCGTTCACTTGAGGTCCGTCTCGCTGAATACGGCGACGCAGAGCGCGCGCCAGGGACTATACCGCAAGCACACGGAAAAGTTCCGTCATGCTGCGGGCCGCCATTTTGCCAGCCAGCTCACAAAAAACAAGTGACCCGCATCAACTTAATTTGGCGATTGTGAGCGCCTATAACATCGTGTTAGCTGCCCGCCGACCTTCAGTTACGCTGCCAGGCAAAGCGTTCAACGCCGTGCCTGGCTCTCGCAGAGGAAAGTAACGCGGCAACTTATGACGCCGATGGGGTTTGCAGCTCGCGGCCGCGATTTGCAAGGCTGCGTACCAAAGCGGCGAATACGCCAAGCATGCCGCCAAGCACAAAGCCCAGCGCGAGAATCAGTGCTTTCTTGGGTTTGATTGGCTTGGACGAATCCAGCGCTGGTTGATCCAGACGAACAAGGCGCAACCGATCGGTATCGAGTTTGATCCCCTTCAAGCGGGCGGCCTCTTCGCGCAATTCAGCGAGATTGGTCAGGTAGAGGTCTTCACCCTCTCGCTCTCTGAGAATTTCCACTTCGCGATTGTTTTCTAGCATTGCGAGCTCGGATTGGATCTCGGCGATTCGAGGCTCGATGAAGTCATCCGACTTGCGACTCGCGAGGGCATCACGCTCCGCGGATAGTGCTTCTGTTCCCATGAAATACAGCGGGGTTTCCCGACTGTTTACCTCCGTCCGAATAACTTGCGCGCCGCCTCTGGCCGAGTCGGACATTGCAGACGGGCTTGTGGGCTTACGAATACTCAACGACTCGGCTATGGATATCGCCTCAGTCAACTCCTGAATTCGGTTGTTCCGTCGAGTTTTGAGTTCCTCGCGCAGAGCAGCGAGCTCGTCCTGAAGCTGGGCCCGCTTCAGCGCGTTCTCTTCGAGCAGGGACGCAATCTTCGCCTCCTTGGAGGCTTCATAGTTTGCACGCTGCGCCTCGATATTCATCTCCAGGCTGGCCAGACGATTGTTGACCAGGCTTTCCACATCCTCAGCGATTTCGCGGCGCTCCAGCTCCAACACATAAGCGACAAAGCCATTTACTACCGAAGCACCAGCGACACCCTCGGGGTAAGTCAGCCTCAGACCCACGAACGCGCTGCGGTTCTCCGTACGCTTCGGGTCAGGGAACAGCATCTCAAACGCTTCCTCATTGAACTCAGCGAATGCCTGCTCTGATTGCTCGCCCCGCTCGGTGAGATTCGGAAACAGCTCCTGATTGTTCATGAAGAATTCCAGGCGGTTGTCATAAGACGACAATCCGCCAGCCACGCGATTTATGGCCTCTTCCGGAGTGAGCTTGTAGATGCCCGTTTCGTTGAGCTGATCTAGATTGCTCTGCGGCACTGGACGAAGATAAGTTCGAACTTGAAAGTATGGCGTCGCCAGGAAGGCATACAGGGCCGCCAGCACTGTGGTGAGAAGCGTGACGCCGATGATTAGAATCTTCTGGCGCCAAAGCGCGCGGAACAGCTCGACCAGGTCGATCTCATCGTTGGGCGAAGTAGGTTGCTGCACGGTCATCCGAAATCCTTGTTATGTGTGCTCTTCACTGCGGAGCAAGCGAACCGGATTTTGTACGTACAAACCGCAAAAAGTTCAGCCGAATGATGGCTTTTAACAACTATTTAGGCTGATGCCTCGCTGCTACAGGGAGAGCTAGCCTAGCCGCTTATCAGTCCTCCTCATTCACCCGATCCCGCAACTCCTTCCCTGGCTTGAAATGCGGGACGAATTTTCCGTCAAGGCTGACGGATTGGCCGGTTTTGGGATTGCGGCCTACGCGGGGGGCGCGGTAGTGCAGGGAAAAGCTACCAAAGCCGCGGATCTCGATCCGGTCGCCAGTGGCCAGAGCCTGAGCCATTTGCTCAAGCATGGTCTTGATGGCCAGCTCGACATCCTTCGACGAAAGCAGCCCCTGCTGGGTGACGATTCGCTCGATCAACTCCGACTTGGTCATGGTTTTCCCTTCGTTTTCAAGCGGCTAGATCATTCGGGTTGCGGTCGTTTGTAGCATGTTGTTCAGAGTTTGAACAGCCCGAGCGGGATTGACGAGCAAGGAGTGCTTCGTCTATCGGAGCACGACACGGAATGCAAAGGGACGGATGAGTAACTAGTCCTTGGCGTGATCGATGGAAAGCAAGAGCCGAGGTGGATCTTTCTTTGGGCAATAAAAAAGGCGGGCTAATAAGCCCGCCTTTCGTTTAGCCAACTACCGATCAATCCTCGCGATAGCGACGCAGCTTGAGCTGCTTGCCACCGACGCGGGTGTCCTTGAGTTTGCCAAGCAAGCGTTCGAGACCGTCTTCCGGAAGCTCGACCAGGCTGAAGCTGTCGCGCACCTGGATGCGGCCGATGGCTTCGCGGGCCAGGCCGCCTTCGTTGAGGATGGCGCCGAGCAGGTTGCGGGCAGCGATGCCGTCACGCGCTCCAAGCGGCGTACGGCAGCGGGCGCGGCCTTCGGCCAGCGGGACCGGAGCGCGACGCTCGCGATCACCACTACGCTCAGGACGATCCGAACGCTCGGTGCGCTCGCGCGGGCTGCTGGTCGGAACCAACGGCTGCTCTCTTTCCACCTCGGCCAGGGTCAGAGCCTGACCATTGGTGGCCTTGCGCAACAGCGCAGCGGCCAGAGCACGTGGGCTGCAACCGATGTCGGCGACCAGCTTGTCGAGCAACTCGCCATGGGTGGCTTCGGCATCGGCAACCAGCGGCGCGAGGCTGTTAGTGAGTTTCTTGATGCGGGCGTCCAGCACCTGCTGCGCATTCGGCAGACGGGCTTCAGCGACCTTCTGGTTGGTCACGCGCTCGATAACCTGCAGCATGCGACGCTCACGCGGGGTGACCAGCAGCAGCGCACGGCCTTCACGACCGGCACGGCCGGTACGACCGATGCGGTGTACGTAGGACTCCGGATCGTAGGGCATGTCCACGTTGAATACGTGCGTGATGCGCGCCACGTCGAGACCGCGGGCAGCGACGTCGGTGGCGACGACGATGTCCAGGCGGCCATCCTTGAGCGATTCGATGACGCGCTCACGCTGATTCTGGGCGATATCGCCGTTCAGCGCAGCGGCCTTGTAGCCCTTGGCTTCCAGCGCGGCGGCCAGATCCAGCGTGGCTTGCTTGGTCCGCACAAACGCGATCAGGGCGTCGAAATCCTCGACTTCCAGCAGGCGCAGCACCGCCTGGATCTTCTGGTCGGCATGGACCATCAGGTGTGCCTGCTCGATGCGAGCGACGGTCTGGGTCTTGGCAGCGATCTTGATGTGCTGCGGCTCGCGCAGGTGCTTCTCGGCAATCGCGCGGATGGAATGCGGCAGCGTGGCGGAGAACAACACGCTCTGGCGGCTTTCCGGCATAGCCTCGAAGATCACTTCGAGGTCATCCATGAAGCCCAGCTTGAGCATTTCATCGGCTTCGTCGAGAACCAGGAAGCGAATGGTAGACAGCAGGCCGCTGTTGCGACTCAGGTGGTCGACCAGACGGCCCGGGGTCGCGACGATGACCTGCGCGCCCTGGCGGATGGCCTTGAGCTGCGGGCCCATGGGTGCGCCACCGTAGACCGCGACGACGGTCAGGCCAGGCATCTGCTTGGAATAGGTTTCGAATGCAGTGGCGACCTGCAGCGCCAGTTCGCGAGTCGGCGCGAGGATCAGTGCCTGCACTTCCTTACGAGCGGGATCGATCTTGGACAGGATCGGCAGCGCAAAGGCCGCGGTCTTGCCGGTACCGGTCTGCGCCTGGCCGATCATGTCGTGACCGCCAAGGATCACCGGGATCGCCTGAGATTGAATAGGGGATGGTTCTTCGTAGCCGACTGCGCTGATGGCAGCCAGAACAGCGGAGTGAATACCGAGTGCGGCAAAGCCGCCGATTTCCTGGGTCATGGGTCTTGTCTCTGATGCTCCGCAAGACCCATTGTTCCGAAGCTGCGCATGCCGTGCAAAACCCGAAGGTCACCCTGGCAGCCTGGTCGGCGGGGTTGCGAAAACGTATGAATGATGAATCGTCAAGGATAGCCCGCTCGAAGCGGACAGCAGCCGAAGCAGTGCTTCGTGTGTTGCAGTACCTGAACGCAGGCTGGGTTTCAGCCGGCACGTACTATACCGGATTAACGTGAAGCTGTGCGGGTATTTTGCGCTGGCGGTTGGGCTGCCGGGCGCGCCGTTGGCCAGCAAGCTCCGCCGCGTGGCTCGCCTGCACCGAGCCAGGTGCACAGCAGCGGCACCGTGGCAGGTCTCGTCCTCGCGGCGGGCTCACTTTCAGGCAGCCTCGCTATTGGCGGCGCTGACGCGGAAGCGGCCGACCAATTGGTGCAGCTTGCCAGCCGTATGACGAACACGCTCAGCGCTGTCCTGCAGCACGCCGAGGGTCTGCCCCATCTCATTGGAGGCCTGGTCGACGCCACGGATGGTCTGACCGTAATGCAGGCTGCGCTCGTTCAGCCCCTTGATGATGTCGAACATGCGCTCGACGGTGTGATGCAGATGCACATTCTCCGAGGATGCCTCCTCGGTCAGGCGCAGGCTGCTGTCGACATTCTGGACGCCACCCTCCATGAACGACACCGCCTGGCGCGTTTCCGCCTGCAGGCTCTCGACCTTGTGCCGAATGTCCTCTGCCGCCTTGGCCGTACGTTGCGCCAGTGAGCGGACCTCACCCGCCACCACGGCGAAGCCGCGACCATGGTCCCCTGCCCTGGCCGCCTCGATTGCCGCGTTCAGTGCCAGCAGATTGGTCTGCGTAGTGATGTCGCTGATCAGCCCGACGATCTCATCGATCTCGCCCATGCGGCTGTCGAGCAGCTGAACGCTCTGAGCCGAGCGCTGCACCACATCACGGATCGATTCGGTACCGTTACGCACGGTGTCGAAACGCTCGCGGGCACGCTGCATCACCTCGTCCATGGCGCCCTTCATTTCCTCGGCGGTCATCGATGCCTGCTGAATTTCGCCAAGTTGCTCCTCCACCAGCAGCAACAATTGATGGATCGATTCGGCCACATCGCTGGTGGTCTGCCCCGCTTCGCTGCTGCGTTCGAGCATCAGCTCGTTGTCCTGACGAACGTGTTTCGAGACCTGGATCACCTGGCCGACCACACCGTCCAGGCTGTCGATGAAACTGTTGATCCAGCGCCCCATGTCGCCACTCTCATCTCGCTGCATGGTGCTGCTGTCGACCCTTTGGCGCAGATTGCCCTCGCCTTCGGCCAGCGTACGAATCACTTCGGTCATCTCCTGCATGCGCGCAGCCAGCCGTCGCGGACCGAAGGACGCGAACGCCCAGGCCCCCAGCAGGAGCAGCAAACCGTTGACCAGGTGCAGCGCGGTGGTGGGCAGACCGCTGAACTCCTGCAGCAGACTGCCGATGGCGAACAGCGTGGTCACCGTGAGCAGATACGTCTTCATCAGCCCGACGCTCAGCGAACGGCGACGATAGACCTCCTCCAGATCCGCCTCGCACATCATCCCCCAACGGTCTGGCGAGCCTTGCAGCTGAAAGGTAACGCCCTTGCCGATGACCGGAATGTGTCGGTAGTCCGAGTAGCCGGGATAGGTGACGAACAGGTTGGCACCCTTGGCGATCGTCTCCCGCACACCAGGATGCAACTGGCCGGTGGCCGGATCGGTAAAACGCAATTCCAGCTCGGTATGCTGCTGCACGCGCACCGTTCCCCAGCGCGTGTGCACACCGCTTTTCAAGTTCTCGCCGTGGCTGAAGGTGGCATCTTCGAAGCGCGAGCGTGACAGCGCCGTGCCGGTCTGAACACTGCTGTCGAAGCGCGACTCCACCATGAACAGGTAGTTGTCACCCGATTCCGGGTAGACGTGGCCCGCCTCGCGCTGGATGAGGTCACCGATCACATCATTGGGCACCCGCGCGCAGATGCAGCCGAGACACTTACCGCCAACATGCACCGGCTGATAGAACATCAGGGTGACCGCATCATGGAAGCGCGACGTGCTCGCGCCCAGGCGCTGGGTCAGCGGATCACGGTAAGGCCCATGCAGGAACGGATCACTCATCCCGCGCGCTACCGCTCGGCCATCAAGATCCTGCTGCCCGATATGAGCCGCGCAGGTGGATGCCAGCACGCGGCCTTGCGGGTCGATGACGAACAGCTCGGAAATATCCGGCAGCTGTGCCCGTTTCCCCTCCAGCACATCGCTAGCGACGTGGCCAACGGCTTCGCCCAGGTTGGCGGCCAGGTCCGCCAGATGACCCCAGTGACTGGCGACCCAGTTCTGCAGGATGCGCACCCGTGACTGCGCAACGCCCTCGAAGACCTGCTCCACCACGGGATACACGCCACGATTCAACCAGCACGACCAGCGCATCGACAGCTTGCCGGTTGGCCCCGACCACGGAAGCCAATGGCGCTCGCTAGCGGACAGATGCATCAGATTGCTTTGAAGATGAGGCACGGGCGATTCCTTACTGCCGACAAAATATGCTGGCGTTTTGCAATTAGCAGACCAGCCATGCCGTCACGTTTGCTCATCAGCGCGGCAAGACACAGCGCTCCAGCATTGATTAACTGCTGGCTTCGTGGGACCCAGATATTGAGTGGGACGAGTGAGGCCCCGCGATAGAGCCGCGCGTCGCGCTTTTCCGTGCGGGACGGCGCCGGTCAGTACGCACCGATATGGAACAGCCACAAACCTTCACTACCGTCGACGCACCCGTTCGGTGCAGAGTTAGCTCGCGGGCCGCAGTGCCGCAATCAACGAATCCAGCGAATAGCCCAAGCGCGGTGCCAACACTTCGGCCCGCTGGCGCAGCCCGGTCATGTCCAGCTGCTGATCGAGATCCGCTGGCACCAGCAGCACCACGTTGCCCTCCTTCACGGGGCACTCCCAGTAATGCCGATGATAGAGGCCACGCAGCAGCGCCGCGCCCAACGGGCGATCGTCATCGGTGCCCCACTGATTGATGATCAGCCAGCCGCCCGGATTGAGTTTTTCCTGACAGCGCTTGAGGAACGACCAGGCCAGATGCGCGGCATCCGGGCCTGCATCGTTGTACAGGTCGACGAAGATCAGATCGGAACTCTCGGCGGTATCCAGCAACTCGGTGGCATCGCCGATGCGGATATACAGCCGCGAGTCGTTCTGCAAGCCGAGGTACTGCATCGCAAGCTCCGGCACCGCTGGCCGCAGCTCAATGACCTCGACGTCCTCCAGCGGCAGGAACTGCAGACAGGCCTGGGTCAGGTTGCCGGCACCAAGACCTAGAAACAGTGCGGTTTCCGGTTCTGCATGACAAAGCCCACCGAGCAGCATCGCGCGGGTGTAATCGTATTCAAGCCAGGCAGGATCGGCGGTGAATACGCAGCTTTGTTCGACCGCCGCGCCAAACTCGAGAAAACGGTAGTCGCCCACCTCGAGTACGCGAATCAGCCCGAAAGCGTCATGCACTTCGGCGAGCAGACGTTCCTCTTTGTCCATCAATGTGCTCCGCAGCTATCCGATCACCAGCGTGTCGGCGAACGCATCTTACGCAGCCCCATAGGCCATCGCTATCTCCGGGGCCCGGGCGCTTCAGGTAAAATCGCCGCACTTTTATCAGTTGGAACGATCATGAACGACGCCTGGAGCCCCGATAGCTGGAGAAGCAAGCCGATCCAGCAGCAGCCCGAATACCCGGATGCCGAACACCTCTCGCGCGTTGAACGCACCCTGGCCGGCTTGCCACCGCTGGTCTTCGCCGGCGAAGCACGGGAGCTAAAACGGCAGTTCGCCGAGGTGACCCAGGGCCGCGCGTTCCTGTTGCAGGGCGGCGATTGCGCCGAGAGTTTCGCCGAATTCTCGGCCACCAAGATTCGCGACACCTTCAAGGTGCTGCTGCAGATGGCGATCGTCATGACTTTCGCGGCCGGCTGTCCGGTGGTAAAGGTCGGGCGCATGGCCGGCCAGTTCGCCAAGCCCCGTTCGGCCGGCGACGAAACCGTCGATGGCGTGACGCTGCCGGCTTACCGGGGCGATATCGTCAATGGCATCGACTTCAACGCGCAAAGCCGCGTGCCGGACCCGGAGCGTCTGCTGCAGGCCTACCATCAGTCCACCTCCAGCCTGAACCTGCTGCGTGCATTCGCCCAGGGCGGTTTCGCCGACCTGCACCAGGTGCATCAGTGGAACCTGGACTTCATCGCTAACTCCCTGCTGGCCGAGAAGTACCACCAGCTCGGCGCACGCATCGACGAAACGCTGAAATTCATGCGCGCATGCGGCCTGGATGGCGCGCCACAGTTGCGCGAGACCAGCTTTTTCACGGCTCACGAGGCACTGTTGCTGAACTACGAGCAGGCGTTCGTCCGCCAGGACAGCCTCAGCGGCGGCTGGTACGACTGCTCCGCGCATATGCTGTGGATCGGTGACCGCACCCGTCAGCTCGACGGCGCGCATGTCGAATTCCTGCGCGGAGTGGGCAATCCCATCGGCGTGAAGGTCGGCCCGAGCATGGACAGCGAGGAGCTGATCCGCCTGATCGACATCCTCAACCCGCAGAACGACCCCGGTCGCCTGAACCTGATCGTGCGCATGGGCGCCGACAAGGTCGAAGCCGGTCTGCCGCGACTGGTGCGTGCGGTGCAGAACGAAGGTCGCCATGTGCTCTGGAGTTCCGACCCGATGCATGGCAACACCATCAAGGCGTCCAGCGGCTACAAGACGCGGGACTTCGAGAAGGTGCTCGCCGAAGTGCGTCAGTTCTTCGATGTGCATCGTGCCGAGGGCAGCTACCCCGGCGGGATTCATATCGAGATGACCGGCCAGAACGTCACCGAATGCATCGGCGGTTCGCGGCCGATCACCGAAGCCAGCCTCAGCGATCGCTATCACACCCAGTGCGACCCGCGGTTAAACGCCGATCAGTCGCTGGAAATGGCGTTCATGATCGCGGAAACCCTGAAGCAACTGCGGCCCAACTGATGGCGAGGTAGAAGCCGCAGGCTGCCGGTCACGGTGCGCGACACTTGTCGCGCACCGATCGGCAAGTGAAAGGGCATAAAAA
>NZ_JXXD01000199.1 GCF_000935215.1 Stutzerimonas stutzeri | reverse complement strand
CAGACTGTGTGAAAACCTAGCAGTCCGAGAGCAAGCTAAAGACAATGCCTCCATCAGTTGATGGGGGCATTGTTGTTTATGGGCTACATCCAGGGCGAAGGTCGTCAGCAAAGCAGCCTGTTTCCTCCCACATTGGAGGAGCTGGTACCGGAGGATCATCTGGTACGGGTGATCGAGGCCTATGTCGCTCGTCTGGATCTGCAGGCTCTGGGTTTCAGCAAGGCCGAGCCGCTCAAGACCGGGCGTCCTGGCTATGATCCGGCGGATCTACTCAAGCTTTATCTATACGGTTACTTCCAGCGCATCCGCTCCTCCCGGCGCCTGGAAGCCGAGTGCCAGCGCAATGTCGAGGTGATGTGGCTGCTGGGCCGATTGGCTCCGGATTTCAAGACCATTGCCGATTTTCGCAAGGACAACAGTGCTGCTTTTCAAGCGACCTGCCGCACCTTCGTCCAGTTCTGTCGCCAGGTGGGACTGATCAGTGGGCAACTCGTGGCCATCGATGGCAGTAAGTTTCAGGCGGTTGCGTCGCAACGCAAGCATCTGAGCCTGACGAAGCTCAAGCGCCAACAAGCCAAGCTGGAGGCGCAGATAAGCCGTTATCTGGCAGAGCTGGACGAGGCTGACCGCAGTGAGGCGACTGAAGGGGTTGATCGCAGTGCGGTCAAGGCTGCGCTGCAGCACCTGAAGAGTCGACATGCCGATAACCTGACAGCCCAGGCGTTGATGGAGGTACAGGGGCTGGATCAGTTCGTCATGGGTGAGGATGAGGCCCGCATGATGCGTACCCACCAGGGGGCTCGCGTGGCTTATAACGTGCAAAGCGCGGTAGATGGCGAGCATGGGCTGATCCTGCATCATGCCGTCACTCAGGACGGTTGCGATAACCAGCAACTGGAACCGATGGCCAAGGCCGCCCAGGCGATCCTAGAACAGGAAGAGCTGACGGTTACAGCCGATGCCGGCTACTCCAATGGTGAGCAGTTTCAAGCCTGTGATGATGCTGGGATTACGGCTTATGTGCCGGAGAATCGAGGCATCAATAACAAGGGCGACGACACGCCGCTATTCGATCGCAGCGCCTTCACCTACGACGCAAAAAACGACCAGTACCAATGCCCTGCGAGCCAGTGGCTAACACTCAAACAGGTCAGTGGCCTACAACGTATCTATGCCGCGCAAGGTGACTGCGTGGGCTGTCCATTGAAATCACGCTGCACCAAGGCCAAGCGCCGATACGTGACTCGGCATGTCCATGAAGCCGCATTCGAGCGCATGCATCAGCGGATGCAGGCGCATCCAGAGATGATGGTCAGGCGCCGATCCATCGTCGAACATCCCTTCGGCAATCTGAAGCAGTGGATTTTGGGTAATGGTCGCTTCCTGCTCCGACAACTGCGGGGAGCGCGGACGGAAATGGCCCTGGCGGTCAACGCCTACAACCTGAAACGAGCCATCAATGTGCTGGGTGCCCGTCGGTTGATCGAACTATTGGGATAAATTCCATCTCCCATTTCCAAACATCAAAAACGCCAACGCCCCGAACCAGTCGGGGCATTGGATTTACATCTCGTCAGTGCGTTTTCACACGCTCTG
>NZ_JXXD01000198.1 GCF_000935215.1 Stutzerimonas stutzeri | reverse complement strand
CCACCATCGGCACCGTGCTCTACATCGCCTCGATGTGGGTCAACGGCATCACCCAGGGTCTGATGTGGCGCGCAATCAACGAAGACGGCACGCTGACCTACTCCTTCGTCGAGGCACTGGAAGCTAGCCACCCCGGCTTCATCGTCCGTGCACTCGGCGGTGCCTTCTTCCTCGCCGGCATGCTGCTGATGGCCTACAACACCTGGCGCACTGTGCGTGCCGCCAAAGCAGCTCAGTACGACGCTGCTGCGCAGATCGCTTGAGGAACGGATAGATGAAGAATCACGAAGTACTCGAAAAGAACATTGGTCTGCTGACCCTGTTCATGATCCTGGCGGTGAGCATCGGTGGTCTGACCCAGATCGTCCCGCTGTTCTTCCAGGACGCCGTCAACGAGCCGGTCGAAGGCATGAAGCCCTACACCGCGCTGCAGCTGGAAGGCCGCGACCTGTACATCCGCGAAGGCTGCGTCGGCTGCCACTCGCAGATGGTGCGTCCGTTCCGCGCTGAAACCGAGCGTTACGGCCACTACTCGGTCGCCGGCGAAAGCGTCTATGACCATCCGTTCCTGTGGGGCTCCAAGCGTACCGGTCCGGACCTGGCCCGTGTCGGTGGCCGCTACTCCGATGACTGGCACCGCGCGCACCTGTACAACCCGCGCAACGTAGTGCCCGAATCGAAGATGCCGTCCTACCCGTGGCTGGTCGAGAACACCCTCGACGGCAAGGACACCGCCAAGAAGATGTCGGCACTGCGCACTCTCGGCGTGCCGTACACCGAAGAAGACATCGCCGGCGCCAAGGATGCCGTCCGTGGCAAGACCGAAATGGACGCCATGGTGGCTTACCTGCAAGTACTCGGCACTGCACTCACCAACAAACGGTAACGCATGATGGAAATCGGGACTCTTCGCGGCTTGGGCACAATTCTGGTATTCGTCGCCTTTATCGGCGTGGTGCTCTGGGCTTACAGCAGCAAACGCAAGAATAGCTTCGACGAAGCCGCCAACCTGCCCTTCGCGGACGACGAGACCGACGCCAAGAAGCGTGATGAAGAAGCTTCCAGGAGTAAGAAATAAATGACCTCGTTTTGGAGTTGGTACGTCACCCTGCTGAGCCTCGGCACCATTGCCGCGCTGGTCTGGCTGCTACTGGCAACTCGCAAGGGCCAACGCCCTGACAGCACTGAAGAAACCGTTGGCCATTCCTATGACGGTATCGAGGAATACGACAACCCGCTGCCGCGCTGGTGGTTCATGCTGTTCGTCGGCACCGTCATCTTCGCCCTCGGCTACCTGGTGCTGTACCCCGGCCTGGGCAACTGGAAAGGCATCCTGCCGGGCTATGAAGGTGGCTGGACTCAGGTCAAGGAATGGCAGCGCGAGATGGACAAGGCGGACGAGCAGTACGGTCCGCTTTTCGCCAAGTACGCCGCCATGCCTGTAGAGGAAGTCGCCAAGGATGCTCAGGCGTTGAAGATGGGCGGTCGCCTGTTCGCCTCCAACTGCTCGGTCTGCCACGGCTCCGATGCCAAGGGCGCCTACGGCTTCCCGAACCTGACCGACAACGATTGGCTGTGGGGCGGCGAGCCGGAAACCATCAAGACCACAATCCTGCACGGCCGCCAGGCGGCGATGCCGGCCTGGCGGGACGTGATCGGCGAAGAAGGCATCCGCAACGTTGCCGGCTATGTGCGCAGCCTGTCCGGTCGTGATACCCCAGAGGGTATCAGCGTCGACATTGAGCAGGGTCAAAAAATCTTCGCGACCAACTGTGTAGTCTGCCATGGACCGGAAGCCAAGGGCGTTGCAGCCATGGGCGCGCCGAACCTGACCGACAATGTCTGGCTATATGGTTCGAGCTTTGCCCAGATCCAGCAAACCCTTCGCTACGGTCGCAATGGCCGCATGCCGGCCCAGGAAGCAATCCTTGGCAACGACAAGGTGCACTTGCTGGCGGCTTACGTTTACAGCCTGTCGCAGCAGCCGGAGCAGTGATACACAGGGTCGGGGTGACGACCTGTCGCACCCGACCCCAACGCTCCGGGCGTACCATTCGCAGCTGGACAGAAAAATGATCCTGGTCGGCATGCATCGGCCAGGACACCCACCTTCCGCCGTGGTACGCACTCGATGACTGAGCAGATCCCCGTTCGTGATGTAACCCCCCCGTCCAAGGCCGGAGCGTCAGCAGACCTTTACGCCGCGCGTGAAAAGATCTACACCCGAGCCTTCAGCGGCTTGTTCCGCAACCTGCGACGTGTTGGCGGCGCAGTACTCTTCATCCTCTTCTTCGGGACCGTCTGGCTCAACTGGAACGGTCGTCAAGCCGTCTGGTGGGACCTGCCAGAGCGCAAATTCCACATCTTCGGGACAACGTTCTGGCCTCAGGATTTCATGCTGTTGTCGTGGCTGCTGATCATCTGCGCCTTCGGCCTGTTCTTCATCACCGTCTTCGCCGGCCGCGTCTGGTGCGGCTACACATGCCCGCAGAGCGTGTTCACCTGGGTATTCATGTGGGCCGAGAAGATCACCGAGGGTGATCGCAATCAGCGGATGAAGCTCGACAAGGCGCCGATGAGCGCCAACAAGTTCCTTCGCAAACTTGCCAAGCATGCCATCTGGCTCGCGGTCGGCATCCTCGTGGCGATCACCTTCGTCGGTTACTTCACCCCGATCCGCGATCTGGTGCCCGACCTGCTCACCCTGAACGTCAATGGCTGGACGGCATTCTGGATCGGCTTCTTCACCCTCGCCACCTACGGCAGTGCTGGCTACCTGCGTGAGCAGGTGTGCATCTACATGTGCCCGTACGCGCGCTTCCAGAGCGTGATGTTCGACAAGGACACCCTGATCGTTTCCTACGATCCGCGTCGCGGCGAGAAGCGCGGCCCGCGCAAGAAAGACGCCGACTACAAGGCAATGGGCCTTGGCGACTGCATCGACTGCACCATGTGCGTTCAGGTCTGTCCGACCGGCATCGACATCCGCGACGGCCTGCAGATCGAGTGCATCGGCTGCGCCGCCTGTATCGACGCCTGCGACGCCATCATGGACAAGATGAACTACCCGCGCGGCCTGATCAGCTATACCACCGAACACAATCTGTCCGGCCAGAAGACTCATCTGCTGCGCCCGCGCCTGATCGGTTACGCCGTCGCGCTCCTGGCCATGATGGGGCTGTTCTCCTACGCCGTGTATGATCGCCCGCTGGTAAAACTCGACGTGCTCAAGGATCGCGTGCTCTACCGCGAGAACGAGCAGGGCAATATCGAGAACGTCTACACCCTCAAGGTGATGAACAAGGCTCAGCAAGAACAGACCTTCGTGATCGAAGCGACCGGCCTCGACGGTCTGGTCTACGAAGGCCGTAGCGAGATCCGCGCCGAGGGCGGCGAGCTCGTCACGATCCCGGTCGAGTTGTCCATCGCCGCCGAGAAGCTGCCCTCGAGCACCAATGAAATCGTCTTCCACATTCGCTCGGTAGACGACGACTCGATAAACGACGATGCAGACAGCCGTTTCATCGGCCCGAGCATCCGCTAAGTAAGGTAATGCATGCGCTCTGATAACGAACAAACGCGTTGGTACACCCAGTTCTGGGCCTGGTTTGTCATCGCCATCCTGCTGAGCTCTGTGGTGCTGGGTCTGTCCCTGCTGACGTTGGCGATCAAGAATGCCGACACCCTGGTCGCGGACAACTATTACGACGCCGGCAAGGGCATCAACCAGTCGCTGGAGCGCGAGAAACTGGCAGAGCGCCTGGAGATGCAGGCACGCATCGCCCTCAATGATGAACGCGGCCTGGCCGAAGTGCAGCTGAGCGGCACAAGCCGCCCGCAACAACTGGTGCTTAACCTGATCTCTCCGACCCAGCCCGAGCGCGACCGCCGCATCATCCTGCAGCCGCAGGGTGATGGCATCTATCAGGGCCAGATGCAGGAATCGATCAGTGGCCGCCGCTTCATCGAGCTACTCGGTCGCGAAGGTGATCAGGACTGGCGCCTGTACGGGGAAAAAACCATCGAAACCGGCCGCGCCCTCGAACTGAAGCCTTGAGCTGCTGATGGCAAAGCCTCTCCCCTGCTACCA
>NZ_JXXD01000197.1 GCF_000935215.1 Stutzerimonas stutzeri | reverse complement strand
GCAATCTGACCCTGCCGGCTTCGCCGTATCAGGTCATGGCCGGGACGGTGATCGCCGGCGCGCTGGTGACGGGCATCAAGTCAGACTTGCCGGGCGACGTGATCGCCACGGTCACAGAGCCGGTCTATGACACGGCCACAGGCAAGTTCCTGCTGATCCCGCAGGGCTCGCGCATCCTCGGCCGCTACAACAGCCAGGTCAGTTACGGGCAGAGCCGCGTTCAAGTCGTCTGGAACCGGATCATTCTGCCCGACACGTCTTCGCTCACGCTCGACAACCTGGCCGGCACCGACCCGGCCGGCTATGCCGGGCTGGAAGACGACGTGGACTACCACTGGGGCCGCATCTTCGCCGGTGCGGCGCTGACCACGCTGCTGGGCGTCGGTGCCGAACTGGCCGCGCCGGAGAACCGTCAGGACGGCGATCGCATCATCATCGCCGGGCGCGACAGCGCGCAGGACAGCATCAATCAGGTCGGCCAGGAGATGACCCGCCGCAACCTCAACATCCAGCCCACCTTGACCGAGCGGCCGGGCCTGCCGGTTCGCATCATCGTCAATCGGGATCTGGTGCTGCGGCCGTACCAGCCGCTGTTCTTCAACAAGGGAACTTCACGATGAGCATAACCAGGAAACTGCGGCTTGGTCCTCTGCCGTCCAACACCAGCATCAAACTGGCATTCACATGCCCGGCCAGTCTGAAAGCCGACCTTGACCGCTATGCCGCGCTCCATGAGCAGACCTATGGCGAGGCGGTCGATGCGGCGACGTTGATCCCGCACATGCTGGAGGCGTTCATGGCGGCAGACAGAGGTTTTCGGCGCGGGGCGGCAGCGCAACAGCGGCCCGCGAAAGCCGCCTCGGCGTCCATCAGTCCCGAAGC
>NZ_JXXD01000196.1 GCF_000935215.1 Stutzerimonas stutzeri | reverse complement strand
CGCCCTTTTTTGTGCCCGCGCTTCCGGCGTGGTGAAGCGGCCCGCCTCTTGAGGGCTGCTAGCCTCTGGCTTTCTCCATAGCGAGCGCTTGGTTGACCGCGAGCCAGCCATCTACCGCTTGTTCACCTACATCATCGAAAGCCCTTTGAAGCAGACGGACCTGTTCTCTGCGCAAGGCCTGCTCCAGCTTCGCCCCCTCTGCGGTAAAGCGCAGCATGCGCTTTCGCTTGTCATCCTCTGCAGTCAGGCTCTCCACCAAGTGCATTTCGATCAACTGGCGTAGCGGTGTATTCAGTGCCTGCTTGGAGACACCGAGATAGCTCAGCAACTCCTTAACGCTCAGGTCCGGGTAGCTGGCGATAAAGAAAAGAATGCGGTGGTGCACACGGGACAGACCGCGGCGGGCGAGCATTTCGTCAGGCTTGGCCGTGAAGGCCTGATAGCCGAGAAAGAAACTCTCCATGATCTGGCGCTGCACTGCGCTTTTTTTTAGGTCAGGCATATTGACGTATTTATCGTGAGAGGCGTAATTTCGGTCAAGAAGTTTGACTTATTTTGCAGCGCCTCGCATCTGGTATGGAAATGGCCTTCTCAGAACGTATTACTCGCCTTAAAAGCTCTCTCATTCGTGAAATCCTCGCTGCAGCCCAGCGCCCGGAAGTGATGTCCTTCGCTGGCGGGTTGCCGGCTGAGGCGATGCTGCCGATCGTTGATTGGGCAGAGCTGCCCGCAAGCATGGGGCAGTATGGGATGAGCGAAGGCGAGCCCGCTCTCCGTGAACTTATTGCCGCCCAGGCGCGGGCGCTTGGCGTGCCTTGCGAAGCCAGTCAGGTGTTGATCGTCAGTGGCTCGCAGCAGACGCTGGATCTCGCGTCGAAGCTGTTTATCGACTCGGGGACAGAGGTACTGGTCGAGGCGCCAACCTATCTCGCTGCTCTGCAGTCCTTTCAATTGTTCGGAGCTGAATGTCTGGCAGTTCCCCAGCAGGCCGATGGTCCGGATTTGGCTGCCCTACGCGCAACGCTGGAGCAGCACGAGCCTGCTTTCGCCTATCTGATTCCTACGTTCCAAAATCCATCCGCCGTTCGCTACAGCGAAGCCAAGCGTGATGCTGTCGCCGCATTGCTGGATGAGTTTGGCGTGACGCTGCTCGAGGACGAGCCATATCGTGAGCTGGTATTCGATCAGGGCAGTGCCAAGCCGATCGTCTCGCGGCTGAAACGTGCTAGCTGGATCTACACCGGTACGGTTTCCAAGACGCTGCTGCCTGGCTTGCGGGTGGGGTATCTGATCGCCTCGCCGGATCTGTTCCCTTATTTGCTACGACTGAAGCAGTCGGCTGATCTACATACCAACCGCATTGGGCAGTGGCAGGCGCTGCAGTGGCTGGGTAGCGAGCGGTATCAGGCGCATCTGGCGGAGCTTCGCGATTTCTATCGCGTTCGTCGTGATGCCATGCAGGCTGCGCTCAGCGAGCACTTTGGTGATCTCGCGACCTGGCAGCTGCCGCAGGGAGGGCTGTTCTTCTGGCTGACGCTGAAGCAGCCGCTGAATACGCGAACCCTGCTTGATCGGGCGCTCGCCAATGATGTGGTGTTCATGCCTGGTGAGCCCTTTTTCGTGGACCCGGACGCTAATCCCGGTTATCTGCGGCTGAACTTCAGCCATGTGGCTGCTGAGAGAATGGAAGAAGGGGTGCGTCGTCTGGCGCAGGTCATCCGCGAAGGTAAAGCGCTGGAAGCCGCCTGAGATATCGCTGACCTGCGTTGTGGGTCGATGGGAGGGAGCATGTTGAAAGTCTATGGTGATTACCGGTCGGGTAATTGCTACAAGGTCAAGCTGATGCTGCACCTGCTGGACCAGTCGTACGAATGGATTCCGATCAATATCCTTCGTGGTGAGTCCCGCTCCGAGGAGTTTCTCAAGAAGAACCCTAATGGCAAGATTCCGGTTCTTGAGTTGGAGGATGGCGCCTGCCTGTGGGAGTCCAACGCCATCCTCAACTATCTGGCCGACGGCAGCGAGTTTCTGCCAGCGGACCCGCGGCTGCGTACCCAGGTGCTGCAGTGGCAGTTCTTCGAGCAGTACAGCCATGAGCCGTTCCTGGCTGTCGCCCGCTATATCAAGGTGTATCTCGGCATGCCCGAGGATCGGCGTGAGGAGTACGAGGCCAAGCAGCTCGATGGCTACCATGCGTTGAACGTTATGGAGCAGCAGTTGCTACGCACGCCCTACCTGGTGGGTGAGCATTACTCGATTGCCGACGTTGCGCTGTATGCCTACACGCATGTGGCTGAAGAGGGAGGGTTCAGCCTCGAAGGCTATCCCGCAATTCGCCGATGGCTGCAGCGTGTCGCCAGTCATCCGCGGCATGTAGGCATGTACGATTGAACGAAAAACAGGGCCGCAAGGCCCTGTTTTCCTGTTTTACTGTGGGCTCGGTGCTATTTCACCAAGCCGAGAAACTCGCTACGGGTCGCGGCATTATCGCGGAACTGACCCAGCATCACCGATGTAACCATTGACGAGTTCTGCTTCTCCACGCCGCGCATCATCATGCACATGTGCTGGGCTTCGATGACCACAGCAACGCCAGATGCGCCGGTAACCTGCTGCACCGCCTCGGCGATTTCACGGGTCAGGTTCTCCTGAATCTGCAGGCGGCGCGCATACATGTCCACGATGCGAGCGACCTTCGACAGGCCGAGTACCTTGCCATTGGGAAGATACGCAACGTGTGCCTTGCCGATGAAAGGCAGCATGTGATGCTCGCACAGCGAGTACAGTTCGATATTCTTGACCAGCACCATCTCGCTGTTATCTGACGTGAACAGCGCGCCGTTGGTGACTTCCTCGAGGGTTTGCTGATAGCCCTTGCACAGGTACTGCATGGCTTTGGCGGCGCGCTTGGGCGTGTCGAGCAGACCTTCGCGGCTAACGTCCTCGCCGAGTTGGCCGAGGATCGCGGTGTAGTGTTGTTCCAGGGACATTGAGCTACCTGTCAGGCTTCATGGGGTCGCGAACGCGAAGGGTAGGGGGCCGCCGCTCGGCTGGCAAGTATGGCGAGCGAGACGCTGGCCCCGGCTCATTCGTCCCGGCCTTCAAGCATGGTCCGTTTGAGCATCACGTAAATGGCGCCAGTGCCGCCATGGCGTGGCAGGCAGGAGGTGAAGCCAAGCACTTGTGGATGCTGCCGCAACCAGGTGTTGACGTGGCTCTTGATCAATGGCCGCTTGCCGTCGAGCCTTGCCGCCTTGCCATGGGTCACGCGGACGCAGCGCACTTCGAGCTGCGTCGCTTCGGCGATGAAGTCCCATAACAGCTCCCGGGCTTTCTCGACGCTCATGCCATGCAGGTCGAGACTTCCCTCGAATGGGATCTGGCCGGCTTTGAGCTTGCGGACCTGACTGTCCTGAACCCCGTCGCGGGCCCAATAAAGCTCGTCCTCGGCACCTACGTCGATGACGAACTGATCCGATAATCCGTCGACGCGCGTGGTTTCGTTGCTGACGGTGGCGTTGCTGCGGCGAGTCGCGATCTGTTCGCGATTGCTGCGCACTTTGCCGGTTTCGGCGCGGTCGTGCTTGATCGGCTTGACGCCGCGCACAGCCGATTGGAAGAGAGAGAAGTCGTCGTCTTGCATGGGGCCTCCAAACAGGATGGCAGTTTACCCCAGCCACAGCGCCTGGCGGACGAGCTTCCATCCAGGCGTACTTTTGCTTGCATCGTGCAGAGAGTGTCTGGAAAGGCTGCCAGCTCGTTCGGCGTTCGGGTAGTGGGTCTTCAGCGCGCCAGCGCCGCAGCGTCTTGCACGCAAACGGCAAAGTTGTCGGCAAGAATGGTCATCTCGATGCGGTGCACCTGCTCGGCATCGATGCTGCCTTCGCCCATCGGCAGATTGCGTGTGGCACAGGCGCTGTCCACCAGTGTGCAGCGATAGCCGTAATCCTTGGCGGCGCGAACCGTTGTGCTGATGCTGGAGTGGGTCATGAAACCGCAAACGATCAAATCCAGGCGACCCAGCTTCTGCAGCAGTTCGTGGAGTTCGGTGCCGGAGAAAGCGTTCGGCAGGCGTTTGGCAACCACTGCCTCGCCGGGCAGCGGTGCTGCTTCCGGCATGATCTGTCCGCGGAAGCCCTGCGGATCGAAAAGACCACCGCTGATACCCAGGTGATGCACATGCACGATCGGCGCGCCAGCTTCGCGCGCAGCTGCCAGTAGACGGGTGATTTCCGGAAGTGCCCGATCCAGGGCAGGCAGGGCAAGAACACCACTGCGGTACTCTTCCTGCACATCGATGACCAGCAAGGTGGCATTCGTCAGCGTCGCCGGGTTGTAGCTGCGGCCACTGAGCTGAAGCATGGTCTGTGGCTTGGTCATTTTCGGCTCCTTGTGCTGTGAGGGGGCTGATTGTGGCGCCAGAATGCGCCGATGTGAACCGTCCGGCTCATGTTTCGCTGGTCGTTGTGCTGACTGCTCGGTCGAACTGCATGGGCGCACGATATGTCGGAGATATCGAGTCCCGACCGCGAACCGAAGGGTAATGCCGGTCGCACGCCTGGTGTTGAAACGAATTGAGTATTTACAGCCCAAGTGGATGGCTCGAGAGCCTTGCTCGCGTGGCCTTAGCAGACATGGCTCGGATTTTCGTATGCCTGCTACACTCGCGCCCTTTTTACAGGAGATGCCCTTGTGACCGCTTCGCTCTCCCGCTTGCGTACGCTGCGTGACCATATCCGCTGGGCCGTCAGCCGGTTTCAGGCGGAGCAGTTGTTCTTCGGCCATGGCACCGACAATGCCTGGGATGACGCGCGCCAGTTGGTGCTGGGTGCGCTGCACCTGCCATGGGAAATGGCTGACAGCTATCTGGATTGCCGCCTCGAACTCGACGAGTGCGAGCATTTACAGGAACTGCTGCGTCGCCGTATTGAGGAACGCGTGCCGACCGCTTATCTCCTCGGGCAAGCCTGGTTCTGCGGCTTGCCCTTCATCGTCGACGAGCGCGTGCTGATCCCACGTTCGCCGATTGGTGAGCTGATCGAGCACCGCTTCGAACCCTGGCTGCCTGGCACGCCCAAGCGGATTCTCGATCTGTGCGCGGGGTCGGGCTGCATCGGCATCGCATGCGCTTACGAGTTTCTCAAGGCCGAGGTGGTGCTCGCTGACCTGTCGTTCGATGCGATCGAGGTCGCCAACCAAAACATCGAGCATCACGGACTCGAAGAGCGGGTTTATACCGTGCAGAGCGATGGCTTCGACGGGCTGCCAAATCAACGTTTCGATCTGATCGTTTCCAATCCTCCATATGTCGATGCCGAAGATTTCGACGACATGCCGGCTGAGTTTCATCACGAGCCGGCTCTTGGCCTGGCATGCGGTGAAGACGGACTGGATCTGGTGCGGCGTATGCTCGCCGAGGCCGCGGATCACCTCACTGACGATGGCATCCTGATCGTCGAAGTGGGAAATAGTCAGGTTCATGTCCAGGCCCTTTATCCCGAAGTGGATTTCACCTGGCTGGAGTTCTCGCGCGGGGGGCATGGTGTCTTCCTGCTTGCGGCGCAGCAGTGCCGTAAGCATCAGGCCCTGTTCCGTGCACGCGTCGCGGGAAGCTGACTCAGCTCCGTGCCCTTTAACGACCGAGCTGTCGCGCTCAGGTGTTTGCGCTGTTCCTGTGGGCACGGGCAACCTTGGGATTTCCCCGTCGACTGCTGAGCATTTGAGCCGCTGAGTGGTCTGTAGCATGTGGCGTCTGATCGGAAGGCGAGGAGCGCGATATCCTCGCTATCGTTGACCGACCATCGTCGTGCTCGCGCTGCACGTCATTGAACCCTGCATTCAAGCGGACGGACCATGCCAGGCATTACGGTAGAACCCATCACATTCGCCTTGTTCGGTGCCCTGGGCGACCTTGCGTTGCGCAAGCTGTTTCCCGCGCTGTATCAGTTGGATCGCGCCGGCCTGCTACATGCCGATACCCAGATACTGGCGCTATCGCGGGAGAGCGGCGAGCCGGCCACGCACAAGGCGCGAATCGAGCAAGCATTGCGTACGCGGGTTCCCAAGGGCGAGTTCGATGAGCAGGCCGTCAGTCGCTTCAGCGCCCGGCTTCACTATCTGGCGATGGATTTTCGTCGATCCGAGGATTACATGGCGCTGCGTGACTGCGTGCCGGCCGAGCAGCCTCTGATCGCCTATTTCGCGACACCCGCGGCGGTCTACGGTGATATCTGCAGGTTCCTGGCTACGGCAGGGCTCGCCGAGCAGGCGCGCGTCGTTCTGGAAAAGCCCATCGGTCATGACTTGGCTTCTTCGCGTGTCATCAACGATGCGGTCGCCGAGCACTTTCCCGAGAGCCGCATCTATCGCATCGACCACTATCTCGGCAAGGAAACGGTACAGAACCTCATCGCGCTACGCTTCGCCAACAGCCTGTTCGAGACGCAGTGGGACCAGCACCATATCTCCCATGTAGAAATCACCGTGGCCGAAACGGTCGGCATCGAAGGACGCTGGGGTTATTTCGACCAGGCTGGACAACTGCGCGACATGGTTCAGAACCATTTGCTGCAACTGCTCTGCCTGATCGCCATGGACCCGCCGAGCAACCTGACTGCGGACAGCATCCGTGATGAAAAGGTAAAGGTCCTCAAGGCGCTGGCACCGATCACTGCCGAATCCCTTCATCAGCGGGTGGTGCGGGGCCAATACGCGGCCGGCAACGTTGCTGGTGTCTCGGTGCCTGGCTACCTGGATGAGGAGAACTCGAACGCCGAAAGCAGTACGGAAACCTTCGTCGCGTTGCGTGCCGATATCTGCAACTGGCGCTGGTCGGGCGTGCCGTTCTATCTGCGAACCGGCAAACGCATGGCGCAGAAGCTTTCGCAGATCGTGATTCATTTCAAGGAGCCACCCTTCTACATCTTCGCGCCCGAGCAGCGAGCGCTGATCAGCAATCGCCTGATCATTCGACTGCAGCCTGACGAGGGCATCTCGCTGCAGGTGATGACCAAGGAGCAGGGGTTGGACAAGGGCATGCATCTGCGCAGCGGTCCCTTGCAGCTGAATTTCTCCGAAACCTACAAGAGCACACGCATTCCAGACGCCTATGAGCGACTCCTGCTCGAGGTCATGCAGGGCAACCAGAACCTGTTCGTGCGCAGGGATGAAATCGAGTACGCATGGCAATGGTGCGATCAGCTGATCGAGGGCTGGAATCGTCTCGGCGCAGAGCTCAAGCTTTATCCCGCTGGCTCCTGGGGGCCAGTCGCTTCGATTGCACTGATCACACGCGATGGGAGGGCGTGGTATGGCGATCTCTGAACTGGATCTTCCTACCGGTGTGGTGGCGCATAGTTCGGCCAATCCGCAGCGGCAAGCTGAACTGATGGCTGACAATGTGGCCAAGGCCCTGGCATATGCGGTTCAAACCCATGGCATCGCCAGTCTCGTCGTATCCGGTGGGCGCAGTCCGATTGCATTCTTCGAAGCCCTGTCGATACGAGAATTGAACTGGTCGAAGGTGCAGATCAGCCTGGCTGACGAACGCTGGGTACCTGCGACCGATCCGGCCAGCAACGAAGGCTTGGTGCGGCGCCATTTGCTGCAGAACGCGGCACGTGAGGCGTGGCTGATCGGGCTGTACCACCCGGCCGAATCCCTCGAGCAGGCCGCATCACTCGCTGACCACGCCCTGGGGCAGCTGCAGCGGCCTATCGACGTGCTGATACTGGGAATGGGAGATGACGGTCATACGGCCTCGTTGTTCCCCGGCAACCCAAAGCTGGCGCATGCGTTGCGCGATGACTGCCTGGAGCGGTGCCTGCCGATGCAGGCGCCGGTCGATCCGCAGGCACGTCTGACAATGACCTATCCGCTGCTCGCTGGTGCTCGGATGCAGTGCCTGGCTATCCAGGGTGCTGACAAGCTCGAAACCCTGCGCGCGGCGCTGAATGTCGATCCGCTGCAGATGCCGATTCGCGCATTCCTGCATTCCCCGCTCGAAATCTATTGGTGCCCGTGAGGCCCGAGGACTTCCGCATGACCATGGACCAGAAGAACGCTCTGATCGAACGAATCTGTGTAGAGGCGAGGATTCTGCCGGTCATCACCATCGGTAGCGAAGAGCAGATCCTGCCTCTTGCTGATGCATTGGCTGCTGGCGGCCTTCGTACGTTGGAGATCACTCTGCGATCCAGTCATGGCCTGACAGCCATTCGACGGCTACGTGAAGAGCGTCCTGATCTTTGCATCGGCGCTGGTACCGTTCTGGACCGACGCATGATGGATGAAGTGGAGGCGGCAGGGGCGCAGTTCATCGTCACACCCGGTTCCACGCGGGAAATCCTCGAAGCGGGGGTGAGCTGCTCGGTGCCACTGCTGCCAGGCACCAGTAGCGCATCGGATGTTATGGAGGGCTACGCGCTGGGTTATCGCCGCTTCAAGCTCTTCCCGGCAGAGATCTGTGGCGGCATCGCTGCGCTGCAGGCGCTCGGCGGCCCCTTTGCCGACGTGCGTTTCTGCCCGACCGGCGGCGTAAACGCAGCAAATGCCGCGCAATATCTGGCCCTGGCGAACGTGATGTGCGTCGGTGGTACCTGGATGATCGATGGTGCGAGCCTCAGTTCGGGTGACTGGGCCGGTATTCAGCGACGTACTGTTCAGGCGTTGGCCGCACTGGGGTGATCTCGTCAGCGCAGGTCAGGATCACTGCTACGCTGTGGTTGGTGCGTAGGCGCAGCGATGCGCGTATGATTCGCGCCCTTTCAATCGGATTGCCACACCGGGAGGTGCCCAGATGACCGAGCACGAAGAAACAAGCACTCACGTTACTCACGGCGAAAAGCTGCAGAAAGTCCTGGCCCGTCTGGGCATGGCTTCGCGCCGCGATGTCGAAAAATGGATTTCCGAAGGCCGTGTCAAGGTCAATGGCGCGGTTGCGAGCCTGGGCCAGCGCGTCGACTCTCATGATGCGATTGCAGTCGACGGTCGCCTGCTCAAGCGGGAAGAAGTCAGCGAAGTAGTCCGCCGCGTACTGATCTACAACAAGCCGGACGGCGAGATCTGCACACGCAATGATCCGGAAGGACGCCCAACGGTGTTTGACCGTCTGCCGCGCCCGAAGGAAGGCCGATGGATCAATATCGGGCGTCTCGACATCAATACCACCGGCCTTTTGCTGTTCACCACCGACGGCGAACTGGCCAACCGCCTCATGCACCCTTCCTACGAGATGGACCGTGAGTATGCGGTGCGGGTGCGCGGGGAAGTCGACGACGAGATGATCGAAAGGCTGAAGACCGGCGTGATGCTGGAAGACGGTCCGGCACGCTTCACCGACATTCAGGAAGCGCCAGGCGGTGAAGGCTTCAACCATTGGTATCACTGCGTGGTAATGGAAGGCCGTAACCGCGAGGTTCGCCGCCTGTGGGAATCCCAGGGGCTGGTTGTGAGCCGATTGAAGCGTGTGCGCTTCGGTCCGGTCTTCATGACCTCGGATCTGCCAATGGGACGCTGGCGTGATATGTCGCAAACCGAAGTGGACATTCTCAGCCAGGAAGTTGGGCTCAAGCCGGTTGCACTGCCGAGCATGAAAGCCAAGGCCAAGGAAAAGATCGACCGTATGCAGCGCAAGGTGGCTAAGCCGCTGAGCCGCGGTGAGCGGCGGCCTCGCGTGCTGCGTTCGTCAAGCGAGGCCGATGTGCCGGCGTCGGAAAAGCCACGGGCACCGAAGGGTAGTGAAGGCGGGCGCAAGCCGCGCATCAGCGAAGGGCGTAGCGACAAGCCTCGTGGAACGCCGGTCGCTGAGCGCCCGGGCGAGAAGCGTAAAGGTGGCAGCCGTAGTGACGGGGCAGGGCGTCCGTCGGGGCCAGGTAAAAGGCCGGCCGGAGATGGTCAGCGTCCAGGCTTCGGGCGTAGCAAACGCACCTGATCGTTGTATCCAGCGCTGCGCAGTGGGCGAAGCCGCTGCGCAGCGTTTTTGTTTGGAAGCCTTGTTTATTGCGCGTCCAGCGCCTGACCATTCACCCCGATGCTGTCCGGGCCCATCAGGTACAGATAGACAGGCATGATTTCCTCTGGGAGCGGGTTCACCAGCGGGTTCTCGCCGGGATAAGCCTTCGCGCGCATGTCGGTACGAGTGGCCCCCGGATTGACGCTGTTGGCGCGGACCGCAGCCGTGTCATCCAGTTCATCCGCCAGCACCTGCATTAGCCCTTCGGTGGCAAACTTCGATACAGCGTAGGCGCCCCAATATGCACGCCCCTTGCGGCCGACACTGCTCGACGTGAAGATCACCGAAGCGTCCTTGGCTAGCTTCAGCAGCGGCAGCAGTGTGCTCGTCAACATGAACATTGCGTTCACATTCACCTGCATCACGCGCATGAAATTGTCGCCGGACAACTGCTCGAGCGGCGTCCGCGGACCAACGATCGCCGCGTTATGCAAAAGGCCGTCGAGATGACCGAACTCGCGCTCGATCATGGCGGCCAGTTCGTCGTACTGGTGCGGCAGCGCGGTTTCCAGATTGAACGGAATAACGGCAGGACGAGGATGGCCCGCGGCTTCGATGTCATCGTAAACCCGGTTCAGGTTGTCTTCATTCTTGCCAAGCAGCAGTACGGTTGCTCCGTGTGCCGCATAGGCTTTCGCGGCAGCTTCGCCGATGCCGCGGCCGGCTCCCGTAACCAGAATGGTGCGCCCAGCGAGCAAGTCGGGGCGGGCGGAATACTCGAACATCGGATGCCTCTTGAATCGATGGTAGGTGGCGCCCGGACGAATGTTCGCCGGACGATAAGGCTAGGAAGGTTTGCGCTGCCGCCGTTTCAGCAGCTGCACAGTGCTCTATCCAGGACTTGCCGGAGCTCCAGCGGGTGGTCTACCACCACATCAGCGCCCCAGTTTCCCGGGTTGTCTTCAGGGTGAATGTAGCCGTACCGCACTGCGGCTGTACGACTGCCTGCCGCGCGGCCTGATTCGATGTCTCGCAGGTCGTCGCCGACGAACAGAACCGCGGATGGGTCAAGGTCGAGCTGGCTGCACGCCAGAAGCATGGGTTCGGGATCAGGCTTGCTCTTGGTGACATGATCAGGGCAGATCAGCACAGCGGAGCGGGAAGCCAGGCCCAGCTGATGCATGATCGGCTCGGCGAAGCGCAGCGGCTTGTTGGTCACTACGCCCCAGATCAGGTTCGCGCGTTCGATCTCGTCGAGCAGTTCGGCCATGCCGTCGTAAAGATGACTGTGCACCGCGCAGTTCTCCTGATACCGCGCAAGGAACTCGAGACGCAGTTCTTCGAACTCAGCCGATAGAGGGTCGACTTCGAAAGCGCTGAGTACCATGGCCCTCGCTCCGCCTGACACGACATCACGAACCTGTTGTTCGGAAACCGGTGCCAGCCCTCGGGCGGCTCGCATGGCTTGCACGACAGCAATGAAGTCGGGAGCGGTATCGAGCAGAGTACCGTCCATGTCGAACAGAACAGCGCGCAGGCGCATCATGCCTCCTTGATGGTCTGGACCATGTAGTTGACATCGACGTCCGCAGCCAGCTTGTAGTGCTTGGTGAGCGGATTGTAGGTAAGGCCGATGATGTCTTTGACTGCCAGGCCCGCGTCGCGGCTCCAGGCACCCAACTCCGAGGGGCGGATGAACTTCTTGAAGTCGTGGGTACCGCGCGGCAATAGTTGCAATACGTACTCAGCGCCAATGATGGCGAATGCATAGGCTTTCGGGTTGCGGTTGATTGTCGAGAAGAAGACTTGCCCGCCTGGCTTGACCAGTGCACAGCAGGCCTGGATGACCGACGCCGGGTCCGGCACGTGCTCGAGCATTTCGAGACAGGTGACCACATCGAACTGCTCGGGAGCTTCCTCGGCCATGGCTTCGGCAGTGATCTGCCGATAATCGATTTCGAGTCCGGATTCCAGCAGGTGTAAGCGCGCTACCGAAAGCGGCGCCTCACCCATGTCTATACCGGTGACCTGAGCGCCTCGCTGAGCCATGGCTTCGCTGAGAATGCCGCCTCCGCAACCGATATCGATTACCTTCTTGCCCGCCAGAGCAATATGCTCGTCTATCCAGTTCACTCGCAGTGGATTGATCTCGTGAAGCGGCTTGAACTCGCTTTCGCGATCCCACCAACGATGTGCAAGGGCTTCGAATTTGGCGATTTCAGCGTGGTCGACGTTGCTCATGATCCGGTCCGTTTGAAAGCTTGAGGGAGAAGCTTGAGCTGCAAGGGCTCATGTTGCCAGCTTCAGCTAAGGTCGGGGCATCGTAGCCGCCGTGGTTCGTATGTCATTTGGTCGCGCAGAAGCTGTGTATGGGGGGTTTCAACATTCAATGTTGATCGGTGCTCGAAATTCTCTCGCCCCATTGGCGAGCGTTCGCAATCACTTGCTGCTCATCCATTCGCGTAAGGCGGCCGCTTTCCAGCAGCTGCTTACCGCCTACCCATACATGTCGCACCGTGTCTCTACTGGTGGAGTAGATCAATTGGGATACCGGGTCGTATACCGGTTGTTGCGCCAGACCGGAAAGATCCAGCGCGACCAGATCGGCGAACTTGCCTATCTCTAGAGAGCCGGTGTGCTCATCGATGCCCAGCGCTCGGGCGCCATTCAGTGTGGCCATGCGTAGAGCGCGATGGGCGTCCAGTGCCTTGGCCGAGCCGGCGACGGCCTTCGCCAGCAGCGCAGCCGTACGAGTTTCGCCTAGCAGGTCCAGGTCGTTATTGCTTGCCGCCCCATCCGTACCGACTGCCACGTTGATTCCTGCTTCCCAAAGGCGCTCGACCGGACAGAAGCCACTGGCGAGCTTGAGGTTGGATTCTGGGCAGTGAATAACGCTGCAATTATGCTCTGTGAGTAGCGCGAGATCGTCATCATCGACCTGGGTCATGTGCACTGCCTGAAAACGCGGCCCTAGCAGCTGCAATCTCGCTAGTCGTGCCAGCGGCCGCTCACCGTGTTTCCGCAGCGCCTCCTGGACTTCATGAGCGGTTTCATGGACGTGCATATGGATGCCTGCATCCATCTCCGCTACCAGAACCCGAATGCTTTCAAGTTTGTCGTCCGCAACCGAATAAGGAGCATGAGGCCCGAAGGCGATCGTGATTCGGGGGTGATGCTTGAGATCGTCGAACAGCGCTACACCTTTGCGTAGCGCTTCATCCGCATCGCGAGCGTCGGGAACCGGGAAGTCAAGAACCGGGATGGTGATCTGCGCTCGCACACCGTGCTTGTGTACCAACTCGCTGACGACGCTGGGGTAGAAGTACATGTCAGAAAAGCAGGTGATCCCACCTTTTAGTTGCTCGGCGATTGCCAACTCGGTGCCACAGCGAACGAAATCCTCATCGACCCAACGCGACTCGGCTGGCCAGATGTGATCTTTAAGCCAGCGCTGCAGGGGCAGGTCATCAGCAAGTCCACGAAAAAGAGTCATCGCGGCATGGCCATGCGCATTGATCAGACCTGGAGCGAGAAGCATACCCTCGAGCTCTCGCGTTTCTATCGCCTGATACTTGAGTGCTACGGCACGCGGAGCGATGAGCGCAATGCGTCCATCTCGAACGCCGAGACCGTGCCCCTTCAACACCACGCCAGCCGGCTCCACCGGAACGAGCCAGGTCGGAAATAAAAGAAGATCGAGCGGTGCATCACTTTGCCGGGACATGTGAAGCCATGACTGAGGAGAAGAGGGCTAGTGTAATGGCTGGTGGCGTAGGATTGAAGAAACGAGAGAGCCGCGATTTTTGCCGTGCATCCTTATATAGTTGTGGCTGGTATCGCTCGTACGGACGGTACTTTTTGACTCGCTTGGCCGTCAGTTGAATAAAACTGAAATAAACGGTTGACGTTGATTTTCAGGCTCCTAT
>NZ_JXXD01000195.1 GCF_000935215.1 Stutzerimonas stutzeri | reverse complement strand
GATCCGGGCGCGACCCGACGCAAGGAGGCGCCGGCCGGTCGGGGTGGTGCTTACGAGCAGGCCATGCAGCTGCTGGGTGTGCGTCCGGATACCGACCCGCAGCTGATCAAGCGCGCTTATCGGCGCCTGCTGAGCAAGCACCATCCGGACAAGCAGGCGGGGGCTGGTGCGAATGCCGCCCAGGTGCGCGACGCCACCGAGCGCACCCGCGAGCTGCACAGTGCCTACGCATTGATTCGCGAGCGCCGCGGCTTTCGCTGAGCGGGCGTCACTGTGGCGGCTTGCGCTCCAGCCAGCCCCGCACGCGACGCACCAGTTGTTCCTGTTCGGTATTGCGGTCACCGGTCAGACCTGGCAGTGCGACCAGGCGGTAGTCCGGGTGCCCGGCACGGCGCGCTGCATTGCGCCGTTGCAGTGCCTGCTGATTTGCGGCTGCTCCGGTGCCCGTATAGAAGTCGCCGATGGCGGCGGGTAGCGTTGCGAGATAGCTCTCCAGCGGCTGTTCCGCCTGCAACGGTGCGCGTGGATCGATCACCACCAGTTGCCCGACATCCTTTGGCTGAAGCTGTGCCAGGTACTGGCTCGCCCAGTAGGCGCCGGTGCCATGGCCGATCAGAACAATCGTCGACGCCTGCAGTGAGCGCGCATGCTCGATGGCAGCATCCAGGCGCGCCAGCATGCGCTCGGCATGAGTTGGGGGCGGCGTGTCCTGCTCGGCTTGTGTCGGCGTAGATTCGTCGTTGTCCGTGGCTGCCGTCTGCTCAGGCAGGTAGCCCGCCGAAGTGGTTTGCGCCGCGGCCGGCTGGGTATCGGTGGCGTCAGGCTCAGGGTTTTCTTCCGTTTCGGGCTTCTCTTCCGCAGCCGGGGCTTCTGGCGCTGGCGGGCGCGGGCCAGGGCTGAGCGCCGGATCAGCGGGTGTCAGGCTGAGGGTATGCCAGCCATGTTCGGGAAGGCCGCGCCGGAGCGGGCCGATTGCGCGTGGCCAATCGGCGGTTTCGCCTTCGCTCGGCATAATGACGAGCACGCCGCGGGCCTTCGCAGTATTGGCCGGGTGCCAGAGCGCGAGGAATTTGTCCTCGTCGCCGAGCTGCAGCTGGGCGGCGGCCTCGAGCTGTCGTTGCAGCCCTGCGGCCAGCGCCTCGCTACGGGTTTGTGGCGATGGTCGTGGCGTTGCTGCTGGCTCCTCCGCCGGTGCTTCCTGAGGCGCCTCCGGTTCCTGCGCCGCTGCGATGTACGGCACGCCGCCGCCAAGCGCGACGCCGAACAAAAGCACGAAAGCAGACAAGCGACGCATGGAATGTCTCCGCTATGGATGCCGGCACCACGCTGGCGCCGGCAGGGGTTATGCATTACAACAGCGTGTCGGCACGCCCATCAATTGCGTGAATATATGCTCGCCTTATACCTGCGTTTCCTTCTCCTCCTTGGCCTGACGCTGCCTTTCGCAGCTGGTGCCGTGTCGCTTGACGACGATAGCCGCGCCTGGCTGGAGCAGCATCCGGAGTGGCGGGTCGGGGTGGTGATGGGCGCGCCCTATGCCGAGTATGACCAGCGCCAGCGGCGCCTGTCAGGGTTTCATGTGCGGCTGATGGAGCAGCTGGCGACCGACCTCGGCGTGGGCCTGCAGTGGCGCCGCTTCAATGACGAGGCCGCGCTGGAGAAGGCCGCTCGGGAGGGCTTGATCGATGTGGCCCCCGGCTTACGGCAGACGCCGGCAGGCTTGCGGCTGTGGCGATATAGCGATCCCTTTCTGCGTATCCCGCGCCTGCTCGTCGGTGATCGTGGCGGCCCGCGTGCAATCGATCTTGAATATCTGCACCCGAGCGAGCTGGTCTCCGCCGTCGGGCCGGGGCCGATCACCGAGTTCCTCGCCAGCAACTATCCCAATATCACCGTGCTGACCGCGACCAGCCAGGACGATGCGCTGCGCCAGGTACTGGAAGCCAAGGCAAGCTATGCCGTCATTGACGAGCCCGTGTTCGGCCGCCTTTCGCAGCAGGTGGAGTACGACTCGCTGGCGGTGGTGGGTGATCTGGGCAACCCGCAGCTTCTGCGTATCGCCTCGCGGCGTGACAGCCCGGAACTTGCCGCCGTGCTCGAGGCGGCGATACGGCAATTTCCGGCGCGGGAATTCAGTCAGCTGCAGGAACAGTGGCTCAAGACCCGCAGCATTGATCTGGGTCGCGAGGTCAGCTACTGGCGCAGTCTCAGCCTTTTGCTCGGCGTGTTGTTGCTGGCCTGCCTGCTGATGCTGGCCTGGCAGCGCCATCAGCATGGCCTGCTAGAAAGCAGGCTGAAGACCGCCCGCCGCGATATCGAGCTGCGCGAGGCGGCCGAAGAAGCGCAGCGTTTGACGCAGTTTTGTCTGGATCACAGCACCGTCGGCATCCTCTGGCTCAACTGGGACAGCCGCGTGCGTTACGCCAACCAAGCCGCCGAGGTGCTGCTCGGGCATTCCTCCGGCGGATTGCTGGATCAGCCGCTGGAAACATTCGACCCGGCGCTGGGCATGGATGCCTGGCTGGCGCGCTGGCGCGCTGCCCGCACGGGCGAGGATGATCGCCAGGTACACGAATGCGAATGGCTGCGCGGCGACGGCCAGCGCTTTCCGGCAGCGGTCACGTACAGTTTTCTGCGCTTCGGCAGCCGTGAATATCTGGTGGTGTTTCTCGCCGACATTACCGAGCGGCGTCGCGCCAGCGCCCAGCTGCAGGAGAGCGAGGCACGTCTCAAGGCAATGGCTGGCAACGTGCCCGGGCTGGTGTTCCGCCTGGAGCGGGACGGGCCGCAGGAACCGGTGCGGGTGACCTATATCAGCGAAGCCAGTCAGCGCCTGGTGGGCTATTCCGCCGAGCGCCTGCTGCAGCCGGGGCTTGGCATTCGCAGCCTGGTGCACGCCGATGACGAGGCAGGCTACTGGGCCAGTCAACAACTGGCATTGGAGAAAAGCCAGGACTGGCGCTGGCAGGGGCGAATCCTCAATCGCGACGGCGAGGTGCGTTGGGCGGATATCCGCGCCTCCGTGCGCGGCCAGCCGGATGGCCGCCGGGTATGGGACGGCATCGTCTGGGATATCACCGACAACAAGCGCATCGAGCTGGAGCTGGATGCGTCGCGTGCGCAGTTGCGCGAGCTGGCCGCGCACCTGGAGACCGTACGCGAGGAAGAGAAGGCGCATATCGCCCGCGAAGTGCACGATGAGCTGGGCCAGGTGCTGACCGTACTCAAGCTGGAAACCTCGATGTGCGAGCTGGGCTTCGCCGACCTCGACCCGGCCCTGGCGCAGCGGCTGGAAAGCATGAAGCGGCTGATCGCCCAGCTGTTCCAGCGGGTGCGCGATGTCGCCACCGCGCTGCGCCCGCCGATTCTCGATGCCGGCATTGCCTCGGCGGTGGAATGGCAGGCGCGGCGCTTCGAGGAGCGCAGCGGCGTGGCCTGCCTGGTCGAGGTGCCGGAATGTCCGCCACTGCTGGGCAACGCCAAGGCCATCGGCCTGTTCCGCATTCTTCAGGAGTCGCTGACCAATGTGATGCGGCACGCCCAGGCGCAGACGGTCAGCGTGCAGTTACTCCTCGAAGGCAACATGCTCTGTCTGCGCGTCAGCGACGACGGTTGCGGTTTTCCTGTGGCCGCGCGCGGCGCCGGCAGTTCGTTCGGCCTGGTCGGCATGCGCGAGCGGGTGCAGATGCTCGGCGGGCAACTGATAATCGACAGCCAGCCCGGCGAGGGCACCACCATCACGGCGCGGGTTCCACTCGATCCGGTGCCACTTCCATCAGCCGCAAGCACTGGAGCATTGCCGTCATGATCAGGGTCATGGTCGCCGAAGATCACACCATCGTCCGCGAGGGCATCAAGCAGCTGATCGGCATGGCGCGTGACATGCAGGTGGTCGGCGAGGCCGCCAATGGCCAGCAGTTGCTCGATCAGCTGCGCCAGATCAGTTGCGACGTGGTGCTGCTGGATATCTCCATGCCTGGCGTCAACGGCCTCGAGGCGATACCGCGAATCCGCGCGTTGAGCCAGCCGCCGGCGGTACTGGTGCTGTCGATGCACGACGAGGCGCAGATGGCGGCGCGCGCGCTGAAGATCGGCGCGGCCGGCTACGCGACCAAGGACAGCGAGCCAGCGCTGCTGCTGACCGCCCTGCGCAAGGTGGCCGGTGGCGGTCGCTACATTGATCCGGCGCTGGCCGACCGCATGGTCTTCGAGGTTGGCCTGACCGATTCGCGGCCGCCCCACGCGCTGCTTTCCGAACGCGAATACTCGGTGTTCGAACGGCTGGTGCAGGGCGACTCTGTAAACGACATCGCCGGCAAGCTGGCGCTCAGCAGCAAGACCATCAGCACCCACAAGGCCCGCCTGATGCAGAAGCTGGCGGCGCATTCGGTGGCCGATCTGGTGCGCTACGCCATGGAACACAAGCTGGTCTGAGCACCAGCCACCGACCCGTCGTGTAGGGCGTTCCCTACACGCGACTCTCCCTCACGCCTAGGCCAATCGCTCCGCTGTACCGATTTTTCCGCCGCCGCTGCGCTTCTACGCTGTGACCACGGTTCAACGGTTACGCAGGTGCAGCAGCATGGTCGAGTCAACGGCGAACGATATCCTGGTGAGCTTTCGCGGCATCCAGAAGAGCTATGACGGTGAGTCGCTGATCGTCAGGGATCTGAATCTGGACATCCGCCGCGGAGAATTCCTCACCCTGCTCGGGCCGTCTGGCTCGGGCAAAACCACCAGCCTGATGATGCTGGCTGGCTTCGAAACGCCCACGGCGGGGGAAATCCTCCTCGATGGCCGGGCGGTCAACAACGTGCCACCGCACAAGCGCGACATGGGCATGGTGTTCCAGAACTACGCGCTGTTCCCGCACATGACGGTTTCGGAAAACCTGGCGTTTCCGCTCAGCGTGCGCGGCATGGCCAAGCCGGACATCAAGGAGCGGGTAAAGCGCGCCCTGGCGATGGTCCAGCTGGAGGGCTTTCGCAACCGCTATCCGGCGCAGCTCTCCGGCGGCCAGCAACAGCGCGTGGCACTGGCCCGGGCGCTGGTGTTCGAACCGCAGCTGGTGCTGATGGACGAGCCTCTGGGCGCGCTGGACAAGCAGTTGCGCGAGCAGATGCAGATGGAGATCAAGCACCTGCACGAACGCCTCGGCGTCACCGTGGTGTACGTTACCCACGATCAGGGCGAAGCGCTGACCATGTCCGACCGGGTGGCGGTGTTCCATCAGGGCCAGATCCAGCAGATCGAAGACCCGCGCACCCTTTACGAAAAGCCGGTGAACACCTTCGTCGCCAACTTCCTAGGCGAGAACAACCGCCTGCCGGCGCATCTGCTCGACCGCCGTGGTGATAGCTGCACGGTCAAGCTCGGCCGCGGCGAAACCGTCGAGGCGCTGGCGGTCAACGTCGGCGCGACGGGGTCGCCGGTCAGCCTGTCGATCCGCCCGGAGCGGGTGCTGCTTAACGGAGCCAGTGCCAACTGCCCGAATCGCTTCACCGGGCGCGTTGCCGAGTTCATCTACCTCGGCGATCACATCCGTATCCGTCTCGAGGTATGCGGGGTCAACGACTTCTTCGTCAAACAGCCGATCGCCGAGTTCGACAGCGCCCTGCGGGTCGGCGACGTGGTCCCGATCGGCTGGCATGTCGAGCACGTTCGTGCGCTCGACCCGCTGCAGGCGGCCTGAGGCAATGCCTGGAAAAAACCACACAACTGCATCAAGGAGCGAACTGGTATGAGCAACTACCTGAAACTGTCCGCGCTGGCGCTCGGACTCGTCTGTGCCGGGCAAGCGGCTGCCGAGAATCTCACCGCGGTGAGCTTCGGCGGTGCCAACAAGCAGGCCCAGGTCAAGGCCTTCTACGATCCGTGGGACGCGGCGGGGCACGGGCGCATCATCGCCGGCGAGTACAACGGCGAAATGGCCAAGGTCAAGGCAATGGTCGACACCAACAGCGTGTCGTGGAACCTGGTGGAAGTGGAGTCGCCGGAACTGTCCCGCGGCTGCGACGAAGGGCTGTTCGAGGAACTCGACCCGGGCATCGTCGGCAATCCGGATGATTTCGTCGAAGGCGCAATCCAGCCGTGCGGCGTTGGCTTCTTCGTCTGGTCGACGGTGCTGGCCTACAACGCCGACAAGCTGAAAAGCGCGCCGGCCAGCTGGGCGGATTTCTGGGATACCGAGAAATTCCCCGGCAAGCGCGGCCTTCGCAAGGGCGCCAAGTACACCCTCGAATTCGCGCTGATGGCCGACGGCGTGCCGGCCAAGGACGCCTACAAGGTGCTGGCCACCAAGGACGGCCAGAACCGCGCTTTCAGAAAGCTCGATCAGCTCAAGCCGCATATCCAGTGGTGGGAAGCCGGCGCGCAGCCGCCGCAGTTCCTCGCGTCTGGCGACGTGGTGATGAGCAGCGCCTACAACGGCCGCATTGCTGCCGTGCAGAACGAGAGCAACCTACAGATCGTCTGGAGCGGTGGCATCTATGACTTCGATTCCTGGGCCATCCCCAAGGGCGCGAAGAGCCAGGAGCAGGCACGCAAGTTCATCGCCTTTACCGTCGAGCCGCAGCAGCAGAAGGCGTATGCCGAGAACATCGCCTACGGCCCGGCGAACACCCAGGCCGTGTCGTTGCTGGATGAAAAGCGCCTGGCGCAGATGCCCACCGCACCGGAGAACATCGTCGACCAGGTGGCGATGGACGTGACCTTCTGGGCCGACTACGGCGAACAGCTCGAGCAGCGTTTCAACGCCTGGGCAGCACGCTGACCTGAGAGCCCCGCCGCATAGGCGGGGCCGGTCCCAGCCATCGGAACGAATCGCGGAGTCTTCATGGCCACAGCAATATCCCTGCCGGCGAACGAGATCGCCGAGCCCAATCTGAAACAGCGTCTGGCACGGGCCGAACGGGTGAACAAGCTCAAGTCGCAGGCGCTGATCCTGCCGCTGCTGCTGTTCGTGCTGCTGACCTTTTTGGTACCCATCGCCTCGTTGCTCTGGCGCAGCGTCGAGAACCCCGAGGTGGTGAACACGCTGCCACGCACGCTGGCGGCGCTGGCCGAATGGGATGGTCGGGGGCTGCCAGCGGATCCGGCCTATCAGGCGCTGGCCGAGGATCTGTATCAGGCGCGCCGTGAACAGAGCCTGGGCGATCTGTCCAAGCGATTGAACATGGAGCTGGCGGGCTATCGCAGCCTGCTGACCAAGACTGCGCGGGCGATGCCGTTTCGCGAGACACCGGCGTCCTATCAGGAGGCGCTGGAGGCGCTCGACGAGCGTTGGGGCGATCCGGCGTTCTGGCAGGTGATCCAGCGCAACGACAGTGCGGTGACCGGCTACTACCTGCTGGCCGCGCTGGATCACCGCATCGACGAGCTGGGTGAGCTGGCCAAGGTCTCGCCGGACCAGGCGGTGTATCTGGACATCTTCGCCCGCACCTTCTGGATGGGCCTGGTGATCACCTCGATCTGCCTGCTCTTGGCCTATCCGCTGGCGTATCTCCTGGCCAACCTGCCGGCGAGGCAGAGCAACCTGCTGATGATCCTGGTGCTGCTGCCGTTCTGGACCTCGATTCTGGTGCGCGTGGCGGCGTGGATCGTGCTGCTGCAGTCCGGCGGCCTCATTAATGGTGCGTTGCTGAAGATGGGTCTGATCGACGAGCCGCTGCAGCTGGTGTTCAACCGCACCGGCGTCTACATCGCCATGGTGCACATCCTGCTGCCGTTCATGATCCTGCCGATCTACAGCGTGATGAAGAACATCTCGCCGAGCTACATGCGCGCCGCGGTGTCCTTGGGCTGTCATCCGTTCGCCAGCTTCTGGCGGGTGTACTTCCCGCAGACGCTGGCCGGTGTCGGTGCGGGCTGCCTGTTGGTGTTCATCATCTCCATCGGCTACTACATCACCCCGGCGCTGCTCGGCAGCCCGAACGATCAGATGGTCAGCTACTTCGTAGCCTTCTACACCAACACCACCATCAACTGGGGCATGGCCACGGCGCTGGGCGGCCTGCTGCTGCTCGCCACCATGCTGCTGTACGTCATCTACAGCTGGCTGGTCGGTGCCAGCCGCCTGCGGCTGGGTTGACATGACGCACGTCGCGGCGCAGCCGCCTTTTCAGAGTCTTCATGCCGGGCAGGAGAACCTTTCATGCTGAGCCCCTATATGTCGCCCGTCGAACGGGCCTGGTACTACGCGCTGCGCATCCTCTGCGCGCTGGTGCTGCTGTTTCTGATCGTGCCGGTACTGGTCATCGTGCCGCTGTCGTTCAATTCCGGCTCGTTCCTCGTCTATCCCTTGCAGGGCTTTTCCATGCGTTGGTACGAGGCGCTGTTCAGCTCGGCCGACTGGATGCGCTCGCTCAAGAACAGCATGCTCATCGCGCCCGCCGCGACCTTTCTCGCTGTGGTGCTCGGCACCCTGGCGGCGGTCGGCCTGACCCGCGCGGAATTTCGCGGCAAGGCGCTGCTGATGACCATACTGATCTCGCCGATGGTGGTGCCGGTGGTGATCATCGGTGTGGCCAGCTACCTGTTCTTCGCACCGCTGGGCATGGGCAACAGCTACCTGTCGCTGATCCTGGTGCACGCGGTGCTCGGCGTGCCCTTCGTGATCATCACGGTCTCCGCGACGCTGCAGGGCTTCAACTACAACCTGGTGCGTGCTGCGGCCAGTCTCGGCGCCTCGCCGCTGACGGCATTCTTCCGCGTGACCCTGCCGCTGATCGCGCCGGGGGTAATTTCCGGCGCGCTGTTCGCCTTCGCTACCTCGTTCGATGAAGTGGTGGTGACGTTGTTCCTCGCCGGCCCGGAGCAGATCACCCTGCCACGGCAGATGTTCAGCGGCATACGGGAAAACCTCAGCCCGACCATCGCGGCCGCGGCGACGCTGCTGATCGGCTTCTCCATCGCCCTGCTGCTGACTCTGGAGTGGCTGCGTGGCCGTGCCGAGAAGCTGCGCACTCAACAACCTGCCTGACGGAATACGCACATGACTCTGCAACTTGGGCAACCCGATCTGTTGCGCCAAACCGCCTATCTCAACGGTGAGTGGTGCGAGGCCGACAGTGGCGCGCGCACCGAAATCTTCAATCCGGCCACCGGCGAGCTGATCGGCGCCGTGCCGAACATGGGCCGCGGCGAAACCCGCCGCGCCATCGAAGCCGCCCAGGCGGCACAACCCGCCTGGCGCGCGCTGACTGCCAAG
>NZ_JXXD01000194.1 GCF_000935215.1 Stutzerimonas stutzeri | reverse complement strand
CCGTACCGGAAAGGTCAGGTGTTGCACTCAGTTTTTGCCGCCGCCATTGAGGCCGGGGCGGCAGCGCCCGCGAATGGCGCAGCTCACGTCTGTGCACAATCGCCATTTCGGCCAGGCAACGCCTGGCGGCTATGATTTGACAACAAAATTGCGGGGGCATACTTGAAGCAGCGAAGCGTTCCTTCAAGTATGCCCCCGCGCCCCATACTTGAAACCTTCAAGTATGGGGCAGTTGAGCATTTTGGGCGTTTGCAGGTAAGCGAAACGAATGTGGAGCGAGACCGAGCAATAAGACCAAAATGATCAACTGCCTTCGCGAAGCGGCTGCCATTGTTGTCAAAAAAGGCAGCTTTCTTCATTTGCCGCAGGTAAATGGCTAGCTCCAATTTCGATGCTATGCATGGCTACCTCTGCTAAAGCAGAAGAAGCCTGCTCACGTCCGCTTCCTCTACGGGATGCGCGACGTTTCTATGCAACGGCCGCCGCTTGGTCACCTCCCATTTTGCTAACCCACCACTTCATATGTCAGGAAGTACGCACCTCTCTGGCTGACAAACACTCCGCAGCGCCATCCCTGTACCAGCCTTCTCGATGACTGAATTACTCACGAAATCGGTCGGTCCTTAGTTTTCTCCCTCCGTGCCCAAGCGGTAGACTGAGACACACAAAGCAGTTTCGTTCTCCGAAGGTTACCCATGTCCAAACTCGCCGAATTCAAAGCTCTAGAAGCCCAGCTCGCAGCCCAGCTCAAGCAGCTTGATGCTCTTAAGAATGACGACAAACTCAAGCGCGAAATCGAGTTCGAGGAAAAACTCCGCAATTTGATGGGGCAATATGACGTAGGCCTGCGCGAAATTATTTCAATATTGGATCCGCAGCCCAGCCGCACCAGCATCAGCGCCACCCCGACGTCTCAAGCGCCTCGTCGGCAGCGCCAAGTTAAGGTTTACAAAAACCCAGAAACTGGAGAGGTGGTAGAGACGAAGGGTGGCAATCATAAGATTTTGAAAGCTTGGAAAGAAAAGCACGGCGCCGAAAAGGTAGAGGGTTGGCTTCAGTAAGCTATCCGACCAACACAAGAGCCAGGCACTGCCTGGCTTTTTCTTTACGCTTTCAGCGGTCAACGGATGCAAGCGATCGCACTACAACCAGTACCTGGAATTCATCGGTCCTCGCATGCACTCGCCTAGTTGCACCGCACCACCCACAACTGATCCAGCCTGGTCGTGAAACTTTGGCTCATCATCTCCCGTCGCATGCCCCAGTCCGGCGCGGTGGTTACGCGGCCGGGCCGGAGGGTATTGCGGCCCCACTTGGCGTTGATTGCATCGAGCACGCCCATAACGCGCTCCGACGCGGCGGGCTGGGTTTGGGCGAATAGATCGTCGGTGTACTCGCCACGCTGGCACAGATCCATCAGCAGGACCTCAGCCTTGCTGAACGAAAAGCCCTCGCGATAGATGTGCTCCAAACCGGCGATCGCCGCCCGGGTGATGTATCGGGTGTCGTCGGTGGGATACGGCAGCTCACACACCACGCCTTTTGCGAACTTGGGCTCGTCGGAATTGAACATGCCGGTACGGATGCTGATTCGGACGCGCTTGCACATGGACTGCTGTGCCCTCAGCTTCTCGCTGGCCCGGGCGGCGTATGCCGCCACTGCCTCCTTGATTGGCTCCAGCTCGCGCAGGCGCTTGCCGAACATCCGCGAGCAGCAGATCTCCTGTTTGGGTGACGCGACGTCCTCCAGATTGAGGCACGGCGTCCCGCGCAGTTCGCGAGAAGTTTTCTCGATAACAACGCTGAATTTTTTGCGCAGGGTCCAAGCATCCGCGCTGGCTAGATCCCAAGCAGTACGTATGCCCATCCTGTTCAGGTGCTCGGTCATCCGGCGTCCGACACCCCATACATCGCCGACTTCAGTCACGCGCAGTACCTTGTCGCGCCGCACCGGGTCGAGAAGGTCCACTACCCCACCCGTCTGTTTCTGCCAGCGCTTCGCTGAATGGTTCGCTAGCTTGGCGAGCGTCTTGGTCCCCCCAATGCCCACCCCGACCGGGATACCTGTGCTGCGCAGTACCTCAGCGCGGATCCGCCTGCCGAGCACTTCGACGTCTGGCACACCGGTAAGGTCGGCAAACGACTCGTCGATTGAGTACACCTCAACCGCAGGCACCAGGCTCTCGATGACCGTCATGACGCGCTCGCTCATGTCGCCGTACAGCGCGTAATTGCTGGAAAACACCACAACGCCCCAACGCTCCAGGTCGCGCCGGATCTGAAAATACGGCACGCCCATTTTGATACCGAGCTGCTTTGCCTCGGCCGAGCGCGCGATCACGCAGCCGTCATTGTTCGAAAGCACGACGATAGGCGTACGGCGCAAGTCTGGTCGAAAGACACGCTCGCAGCTGGCGTAGAACGAGTTGCAATCAATGAGGGCGATGGCCCGCTCAGTACTTGCCATGGATTCGGATGCTGTATGACACCACGCCCCATACGTAGAGTTCTTCGCTTTCGAGGAGGTACCGCGGCGGGAACTTCGGATTAGCCGAGCGCAGAATGACCTGGCTGCCGGCTCGGTCGAAAATCTTGACCAGAGGCTCGTTATTCAGCGCTGCGATGATCACCTCCCCTTTTTCTGCCTCCCGTCCCCGGTCGATGATCAGAATGTCTCGGTCGAAAATGCCGACCTGGATCATGCTCTCCCCGTCTGCGCGCGCCAGGTAGGTATGCGGAGCTCGGATGTTCATCAGCTCGTCGAGCGAGATGCTCCCCTCCATGTGGTCCTGCGCTGGGCTCGGGAATCCGGCGGGCACGCAGAAACTGAAAAACGGCAGTGCAATTGTGGCGGGAGCAGCAGGTCCCAACATATGGACGGGCATGGCACAGACCTCATAACTGTATGCATATACAGTATTCTGAAGCTAGAGTCCGGTCAATTGAACCAGATGTGCGGGGGCACCCATGTGTGGACGTTTCGCTCAGTACCGAATCGCCTATGAGTACCTGGACAAGATCGCGATGCAGCTGCCCTTGCCATTGCGTGGCAGCGTGAATCCTGAGCCAATCGGACGCTACAACGTGTGTCCGCAATCACTGGTTCAGCTCCTGCACCAGGACGATGATGGCCTGCGCATGGAGCCGGTCAAGTGGGGTTACGCCCCATTGTGGGCACAGGGGAAGCGACCACCAGCGATAAATGCCAGGGTGGAAACGGCCGCGACTAGCAAGTTCTTTCGCGATATCTGGCAAACCGGCCGCGCAATAGTGCCCGCTGATGGTTGGTACGAGTGGAAGAAGGACGCGGCCAACCCGAAGATCAAGCAGCCCTACTACATCACGCTCCGTAGCGGCGAGCCGATGTTTTTCGCTGCGCTCGGGCGGTTTCAGCGAGGCGCCTCGCTGGAACCCCGAGACGGCGACGGCTTTGTTGTCATTACGTCATCTAGCGCTGCCGGCATGCTCGATATTCACGATCGGCGTCCTCTGGTTCTATCGCCAGAGTACGCTGCGCTCTGGATGCAGCAGGAGCTTTTGCCGCTCAAGGCTGAGGAGCTAGCACTGGCGCATGGTTTATGCGTCGAGGAATTCGAGTGGCATCCGGTGGGTAAGGACGTCGGGAACGTGCGGAATGATGGGCCGGAACTTATCAATAGGATCGCCCAGCCGCTGGTATAAAGGGGCGGCGGCAAAAACTGAGTGCAACACCTGACCTTTCCGGTACGG
>NZ_JXXD01000193.1 GCF_000935215.1 Stutzerimonas stutzeri | reverse complement strand
TTCAGAGCTTACGTTGGTTTTTGGTTCCATTGCTCCCCAAACCCCAGATTGGGCTTGTCCTGGCGGGCGGTGATGCAGAAGAAGCCGCTAGGCCCTTGCGTGATCATGTCCGGCCCAGCCTCGGGCAAGAATCTCAGCGCGGCGTCGCGGAAACCCTCGGCACGCTCGCGGGTGGGGAATGCAAACACCTCCAGCCAGCATTTGTCATCATCGGATAGCACCTGGAACGCCTCAATCTTCGCCTGCGGCACTCCCGGCCATGACCCGTTCGCGTACTGCTCAGCTGGCGTCAGCTGGTACTGCAGGAAAAAACTTCCATCGTGAACCGGCTCTGACCTGCCCTCGTACAGATCGAGTACCGGATAATGTGCCCGGTACAGTTTCGGGAAAACAATTCCGGTGCGGTTGCACTTGAATCCTTCGCTGAAACTCTCCAGTGGCTCCGGCTTACCACCAGCCTGCTTGGCCATGCGCTTCTGCGTGAAATCTGCCATGTTGGCCACGTTCGCGGCGCCGGCCTGCAACTCGTCCATCGGGTGCTCCTGTAGCGGGGGGATCATCTAGCCTTACGTGGGCGATCAGACGACACAGATTTTTCCTGCTCGAACTGATTTGCCGCCTCAACGTGCCGCTTGTACTCAGCGTCAGTCATCAGCCCGGCGCGGCGCAACTCGCTCAACCTACCGGATCGGTAGTATGCCGCGATCATTCGAGTGCTGGGCTTCACGCGGATGCCCTGGTCATGTACTCGACGAAGAATTCCAGCCAGAGGCCGGCGTTATCGTCTCCCAGCACCAGCGGATAACGCTCCGGGTCCTTGGCGTGTTGCGCCTGATACTCGGCAACAAAGCCTTCGAGGTCCGAGCGCACCTCGGCGACGAATTCATCCAGCGTCTGGCTCATGTACTGCTACCCCTCGGCAGGTTATTCGTTGACGGCATCCCGTAGGGCGGCATTCCAACCGATCTTCGACCGGATGGCCGTGCACACCACGTCGCCCAGGGCGCCCCAGAGAGTGCCGACAATCGCGAGGCAAAGGCTCCAGACATCCAGAATCACCAGCCATACGCTCGTTGCGGGCGCATCGAGCTTGATTAGCAGGGCAAGGAGGGACAGCACAACGATGACGTTGCCCCAGCGTTGCGACCACTTCGGTGCAAGTTTGCCTCTCAGGCTTGCCAGAATGATCAGCGCGGCAAGCACGTTGCCGACCCCGAGCAGGGCGATGGAAGCGAGGGTATGAAGAGTCATGCGGGTTCCTTTGGGTAGTGTGTGCGTTTCACCGCTCAGGCCAAGAGCGCCTGCGGTAATCGGATTACTTTGCCGAGCTTGGCGGCGACCAGACAGCGCATGGCTGCGATGGCCGCTGTGTTGCCATATAGCGCTTCCGATGCGTCTATCTGGTACATGGCATCGTGTGATTGGTGTTCCGTCGAGGTGCAGATGCTGTGCTGCCCCATGACGGCGCACCAGACGGGTATCCGCACGTTGTTGCAGTATCCCTGGGCGTCTTTGCCCCAATCGTCGTCGCAACGAACGGTGCTGATGCCAAAATGCTCGACCAGTAGGCCACTCAGGTCCCGGCTGGTTGAGAAGGATGGCAGGTCGGGGTGCGCGACTCCCAAGGACACTGGCTCGCCCCCGGCCGGGAGCATCCACCCATACTCGTTGGGCTTGGCCGCATTGAGTCCGGCCTGCTGGTATTCGCTGATCAGACACAACGAGCCGATGGCCCACCGCTGCGTTGAATTGCGCCGGTACTGAGCAAGATCGTCGTCACGTTCGCGGTCGATGCAGTTCTTCGCCCAGACCCAGCCTTGCGTTAGTGCCACAGCACAATCAAGAGCGCGCCCCGACAGTTCGCCTGCTGCTACTTTGTCGAAGCTCATTGCAGCAGCTCCTTTGGAATGCTCACGCGGGCGCCCAGCTTGCTTGCCACGTAGCAGCGCATGGCGGCGATCAAGTGAGTTGGCCCTTCACCGCTGAAAACGCTGTTGCGGCTGGTGTAGTTCTGGAATTGGTGAACGGGGCGGCAGGTTGCGAGCCATGATGTGACATTGCGGCCGTCCTTCTCCCGGCTGCAAACCTCGCTGAAGGAGATAAGCTCCCTGCCGATCAATGGCCCGCCGTAGTTCCAGTCAGTAGACGGACAGTAGTTCTGCGCCGCTGACCAGCCGCTGCTCAGTACCCGATCCACGCCATTGAGGGTAAACCACCAGCACGCCACCGTATCGAAGCGCAGGTTGGTGGCGCCTTCGGACATAGCCACCGCCAAGTCCAGTGCTCGCCCGGTCAGGTCGCAGGCATTCACTTCGATGCAATTCATCAGTTCCGCCCCCCATTGGTGATCTGACCTGCGGCCTCGGGCGCTTCGATGCTGCCGATCTGATCCAGGATTTCCTGGTGGGTATGGGGAAGGGTCGCGTTCATTGGTTGGGCCTCGTGATGGACTGATTTCGAGGTTATTGCAAGGCGGAGGAAACCCAAGCGCATAGCCGCAAGGTAGTGAGAGGAGGACGAGGAGGAGCAAGGCAGATCAGGCACCGCACCGCGCCAGCACTCAGACCGGCGCCAATAAACCGAGCAGCACTTGGATGAGGACGAAGGTGATAGCCGAGACGATCAGCAGCAAAATGCACGCGCGCCAGCCATTGCCTGGATTCAGGCCGAATGAAGCCGCAATGGCGCCGATTGCTACAGGCACCAGCCCAGGAAGGTTCCGGCCAGCGTCGGCGCCCCCGGATTCTGGGACGATCAGGCAGAAGAGCGCGTAGGCAAGGATCATCGCCGTGGCGATGGCGAGGTCCTTCGGTGATGGGTGCTTGATGTCTACGCCCCAGATTTGCATTGCGATTACCTCAGCGAAACGATTGGCTAGAACAGGGGTTGCTGCGGGTGATTTGGATCTGGCTTTGGCGGTCTAAGTGGGTGGCCAAGCTGGCGGCGACACTCGGCAAGCCAGACCCTGTAGGGCCAGCCCGTTCGCTTGCCGAATGGATAGGCCTCGGCGAGCGCCAAGCGCAACGCCTTCAGGTCGCTGCGCCCGACTTCACGGATGGTCTGAGCAACGACAGGCGCTGCCCGATCAGCCCAGGACAACTTTCCCATGCCGGCCTTATGTCAGGGCCGGAATGCCGATGGCGTCCCAATCGGCGGGTTGTGGTTGAAAGCCGTCAGCCCATGGCCACGGGACATCGAACTGATGTTCTTCCGAGGCGAAAACAGCCGTCTCGGTGTCGAGGTAGTCAAGGAACCAATCGTGCGATTTTCCCGGCACGCCGACCACCGGCGCAAGGATAGCCACCAGATTGCGGTAGCCGGCAGGCGGTGTCGGTGGCGTCCAGCCATGCAGCAGCTTGGCATGCTGAGGAGGATTGGTGGTGTTCACGCCTTTGTACAACTCGGCGTCCTTGGCTGTGAGGGCCGTGCCGTGGGTGGCGTTCTCGGGCTGCTTGTTGTCGTCGTTCATCATTCCCTTCCAGGGTTGAGGGTGATCAGGCCGCGCACCGGCATAGCGCCAGTGCGGCGGGTCACTCTGCGGGGCCAGCTCGGTCGAGATGTGCCCTACCGGCGACCGCGTTTTTCTCTTCTCGATAACCGCCAAGCCACGCAATGCCGTGGAACGCGAAGACAGCGGCCCCCACAGCAAGCACAGCACCGCCACCGAACTGGATACTCGCAATGAACCCGAGAGCAGCGAGCTTCAACGCTCGCCCTGCGTAATTGTCCGGCCATTGCGTGTAGACGGCCGTGTCAAGGCCATAAACGTCCAGCTGCAAGCACCAATAGCCGACCACATTGAGCGCGAGCAGGATCAGAGCTGCGACCGCCAGCCACTTAGCCAGGCGAAAAACTCCTCTCCAGAAATACGGAAGTTCGAGCCGAAAAGCCGTGAGCCGGCGTTTACTCATTGCGGTGCACCTTGCTCAGGCTGGTCAGGTATTCGGCTACCTGATCGGCGTCAACCACGGCCAGCGTTTCGGAGCAGCCGTCGCAGCCCAGGACAAACTGGCACTGGACCTCATTGCTGCGCAGCCGTCCGTCCGGTGCGCCGGAGGTGACCCTGTTGTGAGTGGCCCAGCTCAGATCGTGCCCGCCACAGGCCTTGCACGTCCGAGCAGAGAGCAAACTAGCCATGAGACGGCGCCTCCTGAGTTTTCGCAGCGGGGGTGGGCGTGACGGCATTCCAGGCGCGGCGATAGACGTGCTCAACACGAGCATCCTGCAGGTGCTGACTGGCAGTAATCACCGCCAGCAGCTCATTGCGGCTGAATTCGGCCCTGGTATCGGTGGGGTGACTGTCGAACAGCATCGTGATGGCCACGGCGGTAGTGTCGCGCAGCAACTGCTCCAACTCGCCGACACGGGCATGCAGAGCCTCGTGTTCGGAGGCCAGCACAACGTCGCGACCTTCGATGTGCGGATGGTTCGGGTGGTAGCGCGTAGCCTGATCCATCACTCCAGCTCCTCGCGCATGTAGTTGATCAGTACGCCCGCGACCGCGACGCAGCGTTCTGCGCGGGGCTCGCCTTTGCGCGCCATCGCACGCAGCGTGGTTTGCTCGTTCGCCTCTTCGGTCAGCTCGCGCCCGTAGAACTCGCTCATGAGCGTGCGGGCAATGGCTTCGACCCGGCGACCATCCTCAGCATCGTAGGCGCTCGTTACGTTGTGCATCAGGCTCACAGGGCACCTCCCTTGGTGTGCAGGACGGCTATTTCAGGAGAATTTTTTCCGCTCACAACCGTCAGCTCCTTTCTTCGATGAACGCCCATGCCTGGGCGCAATTGCGGATCTCGACCAGCCGCCAGCCCGTGGTGACCAGCCGGGGCGAACCGACAACCACCTGCTTAATCGGATCATGGACGTTGACGACATCGCCGATGCGCTCGGTCTTGTAGCCGGCCGCGTGCAGCCGGTCTTCGATGGTGATGTTCTCGCGGCTCATTGCGCACCTCCCTGCGTGGTGGCGTGTGCGCGCAGCGCGTTGCTTCGCGATTTGAAGCTGCGGCGGCCGACCTTCCACTGCCGGTCGCTCACGCGGGTGTAGTTCGCCGTGTACTTGCGGTGCCGAATAGCCGGATTGCTGCCCGATTCGACATACGTGACAGGCCAGCCATCAACGACAGCGGTCGTACCGATCAGCTGGCTGCGCGGTGCCTCTACGGGAACGTGGTTTTCGGTATTCATCATGTCGCCTCGAACTTGCTTGACTGCGATTCCAGCCTCTCATGCCGCTGGCGAATCCCAAGGGCGCCAGGGGCATGCAGCGATCACAACCCAGGATTGAGCCCGTAGACGGCCAGACGCGCAGCCTTGTAATCAGCGAACGCAACGCCAGCTGCCTTGCAGGCGTTGTGGGCGCTCAGGTGTTCGGCCTGTACGTGAGCGGCTTCGACGGCGCTGATGATCTGTTCGGCGGTATTGAGTTCCATGGCGGTTTGCTCGGTATCGGCTGGTGATGGATACAGGCTCGCACGGGGCTGGGGAATCCCAAGCCCTCGCCGGAGCAGCCGTTGCACCAGCTGACCGACAGGATTCCCAGCGGATGTTTTTCTCTGGGATTTCGAGCGGGCATAGGCTATCGCGGCCGGCGTACC
>NZ_JXXD01000192.1 GCF_000935215.1 Stutzerimonas stutzeri | reverse complement strand
TTGCCAACGGCATGGGGAGGTCGCTACTTTTTCAACAGAATCGGCCGGAAGCAGCCAGTGCTCTCATGATCACCTCTTGGGGTTAGCGGTGAAAGCGTTCAGGGGCGAGACGGCCTGTGGCGGCTCGATGCGCAGCACGCCAGTGCTGTCATACAGACCTCAGCTAGTCCTCTGCACATCATGTCCTTTCCAGTTCTAGCTCGATTCGACTCCACTCCCCACGAAGTCGAAAACGCAGGTAGGCGACCAGAACATGGTCGCGCATGCGGCGTAGCCTGGAAGCCCGACGAGCCTGCAGGTTGCTGTCGATGGTATCGGCAAGCCAGGTACTGTCAAATGCCGTCCATATGGGGGGGATGGGCGCCTGCAGGTTAGAGTGGCAGACCGGCGCCACTTCCTCGAAGAAGGCTGCCTTTACCGCAGTACGGTCGTATCCTGCCAGCTGTCGCGCTATTGCTGGATAGTCGATATCGTTGTCGACGAAGGCGTCCGACAGCGCCGACCATAACCGAACGCGGTCGTCGTGAGTCAAAACACTTCCCACTTAGAGAACTCCTCGAGTTCGTCATCCAGGGCGTCGGCAGCCAGGCTGCCTGCAATCCCGCCAGCCGCACTGCCTGCCAGCACCATGGCAATGGCACAGAAAGGAGCGCCTGGGCCGCAGACGAGCGAGACGCCAAGGCCTGCGAGAAACCCGCCAGCAGCGCCGCCGCCGATGATCATGCCTTGGCGTGCAGTCTCCTTTACCTTGTTGTCGGCATTGAGAATCTCGTAGGTAGCAAATGCCGCAGTGACCAAAATGCCTACCTTGCCCATGATGCGGAGGCGATCCGAGCCCTTTGTGAACTTGGCGTTGTCGCGGCCGGAAGATTCAATCACTTCATAGTGAATCTGCCGCTTCTGCTCGTTCGTGAGCGTCTCGTAGGGTTTACCGAACTTGCTGGTGGCGTACTTTTCGAACAGTCGAGGGAGGGTTAATGGCGTTTTTTTGTGCTGCTGTGCCTTGGCGAGCCCGGTAACCGAAGTAATCTTGCGGTGCTCCACCATAATCTTGTTGCGCATCTCGTGGCAGAACTCGACCCCTACCTGGCTGCTTATCCTGCCGGCTGCCACGTCCGCCCGTACCTGGGCGGACATCCGCTTGATATTGGCGGCGTAGCTGGCGCGTGTCTGTGCGTCGCTGATGGCATCAAGCGAAAACCTTGTCGCCGCGCCTTCCATGCTTGCGAGAGCCTCGTCGAGTGGCGAGCGGGGCAGGGTATGTCTGCTCTGCGTCTGGTATTGGCCAAGCACCTCAATGCTCCCGGTCATTCTTGGCTAATCCCCATGATGATGGCGAGCAGCTTGTCCGTTACGCTGGGCTGCTCGCCAACCTCTGGTACGGGAATCTCAATACGGGTACAGATTGATCCCGAGGGATTGCTAAAGACCACTCGGTTGTCGCTTCCAAAGGCGCCATCAAGGCTAGATCCGTCATCGAAGTGGGCTACGCACCTCCAGCCGGTGTAACGCTCGGTTGCCGGAATCTGGAAGCCGATCCACTTGTCGGTCGCCAGAAATGACGGAGCGGTGAAGGGCGCCGTGATAACCGCATCGCCGATCAACACGTCTCCCGATCCGCCGATTACGACTCCGCCATGGCTCAACGTGCTGTCCAGCATCGCGGCATTCTTGCCGTTGATAAATACGGTGGAGGAGAAAGCGCCGGATATGGTTTGGCAGCAGCCAGCAACGTCTCCTAGACGCGCAGCGGGGAGGTTATTGAACAGCACATCCGGGGAGCCGGACTCGATGGCCGGTGTGCCATGTCCGGGGATCGGGCAGGAGGTTGGGTCGCTCAGGCGAGCGGCGGGTTTGCCTGACATGAGAGTCCTTCTCGTAGTTCGTCCAGAAATGGATCAGTTGGATCACGGCAGGCCACTGTAGCGGACGGATTAGAGCGTTGCGGTGATCTTCATCGCGCATCGGCTATCAAGGCCAGCCCCAATGAGCAGCTATTCACCATGGAGTTGGAAGTCTGAATCGCGTGGTTTTGTAGATGCTCATGACCGCTTCTGGCCGATTCTGTTGAAAAAGTAGGTTTAGCGGCAGCAA
>NZ_JXXD01000191.1 GCF_000935215.1 Stutzerimonas stutzeri | reverse complement strand
CTTAGAAATGAATGACATGAATACAAGTGGCTATCATTCTATGAAAGCCGATGGTAGAGATGTCATTGACGTTAAGGATGACGCAAATGCAGCAGTTGTTCAGGAGCACTATCAAACAGGTCTGAATAATCAGCCAACGGATCAGCCTCCCGTTGTGGATACGTTCATGAGCAATCCTGAGCCGCTTACACATCAACTCAGCGAGATGCCTCAGAATTTCTCGAATGCGGGGCAGGGCATAAAAAATGCGGCTCAGACAACTTACAGAGAGCTACAAGAAGCTGGCGAGAAATATCGGGAATCAAGTAAGCCACGAAGC
>NZ_JXXD01000001.1 GCF_000935215.1 Stutzerimonas stutzeri | reverse complement strand
CGCGAGCCACTGGAGCTGCCCTGCAGCCGCGCCGAACGCCTGCAGGCACTGGCGCGCGGCGACGAGGGCTTCCTGCTGGCGCTGGGTTATTCGACCCAGCGTGGCTACGGCCGCAACCACCCGTTCGCCGGCGAGATCCGCATCGGCACCGCCGAGGTCTGGATCGAGCCGCAGGAGCTGGGCTTTCCGGTCTGCCTCGGCGAGATCGAGCTGACCGAGTGCGAGATGGTCAACCAGTTCGTCGGCGAGAGCGCTGCACAGGCGCAGTTCACCCGCGGCTACGGCCTGGCCTTCGGCTACGCGGAGCGCAAGGCGATGGGCATGGCGCTGGTCGACCGCGCGCTGCGTGCCGGCGAGTACGGCGAGGAGGTGCAGGGACCGGCGCAGCAGGAGGAATTCGTCCTGATGCACTGCGACAACGTCGAGGCGGCCGGCTTCGTCTCGCACCTGAAGCTGCCGCACTACGTCGACTTCCAGTCCGAACTGGAGCTGATCCGCAAGCTGCGCCAGCCGCAGGCCGAGCAGACCGAAGCAGACGCCGAGACGCCTGCGAAGGAGAAACGCGCATGAATGCCCACGCCATTCCCGCCCGCGAGGCGGGCTACAACTTCGCCTACCTCGACGAGCAGACCAAGCGCATGATCCGCCGCACGCTGCTCAAGGCGGTCGCCATCCCCGGCTATCAGGTGCCCTTCGGCGGCCGCGAGATGCCGCTGCCCTATGGCTGGGGCACCGGTGGCATGCAGCTGACCGCGGTCATTCTCGGCGCCGACGACGTGCTCAAGGTGATCGACCAGGGCGCCGACGACACCACCAACGCGGTGTCGATCCGCCGCTTCTTCGCCCGCACCGCCGGGGTCGCCACCACCGAACGCACGCCCGCGGCGACGGTGATCCAGACCCGCCACCGCATCCCGGAAACCCCGCTCGCGGCCGGGCAGATCATGGTCTATCAGGTGCCGATTCCCGAGCCGCTGCGCTTCATCGAGCCGTCGGAAACCGAGACGCGCACCATGCACGCGCTGGGCGACTACGGCGTGATGCACGTGAAGCTCTACGAGGACATCGCCACCTTCGGTCACATCGCCACCAGCTACGCCTACCCGGTGACGGTGGACGGGCGCTACGTGATGGACCCGTCGCCGATTCCCAAATTCGACAACCCCAAGCTGGACCGCAGCCCGGCGCTGATGCTGTTCGGCGCCGGCCGCGAGAAGCGCCTCTACGCGGTGCCGCCGTACACCCGCGTGGTCAGCCTGGATTTCGAGGATCACCCGTTCCAGATCCAGCAGTGGGAACAGTGCTGCGCCATCTGCGGCAGCGGCGATTCCTACCTCGACGAACTGATCGTCGACGACGCCGGCACCAAGCAGTTCGTCTGCTCGGATACCGACTATTGCGCGCAGCGCGCCCAGCAACAGGAGAGCCGCCCATGAGCGCCGCCGAACAACTGCTGCCCGCCGCGGGCGTCGGCACCGAGCCGCTGTTCGCGGTACGCGACCTGACCCGCCTGTACGGCCCGGACAAGGGCTGCCAGGGCGTGTCCTTCGACCTTTACCCCGGCGAGGTGCTGGGCATCGTCGGCGAGTCCGGCTCGGGCAAGTCCACCCTGCTCTCGCTGCTCTGCGGCCGCTGCCCGCCGGATCGCGGCAGCGTGCAGTACCGCGACGGCAGCGGCGACTGGCTCGACCTCTACGCCGCCAGCGAGGCCGAACGGCGCACGCTGCTGCGCACCGAGTGGGGCTTCGTCGAGCAAAACCCGCGCGACGGCCTGCGCATGGGCGTTTCCGCCGGTGCCAACATCGGCGAGCGGCTGATGGCCCAGGGCGTCAGGCATTACGGCCAGCTGCGCGCCGCCGGGCTGGATTGGCTGCAGCAGGTGGAGATCGACCCGGCGCGCATCGACGACCTGCCGCGGACCTTCTCCGGCGGCATGCAGCAGCGTCTGCAGATCGCCCGCAATCTGGTTTCCAGTCCGAAGCTGGTGTTCATGGACGAACCCACCGGTGGCCTCGACGTGTCGGTGCAGGCACGCCTGCTCGACCTCCTGCGCGGGCTGGTGCGCGAGCTGGATCTCGCGGTGGTGATCGTCACTCACGACCTCGCCGTGGCGCGCCTGTTGGCCGACCGGCTGATGGTGATGCGCCGCTCACGGGTGGTGGAGTCCGGCCTGACCGACCAGATTCTCGACGACCCGCAGCATCCCTATACGCAGCTGCTGGTGTCCTCGGTGCTGCAGCCATGAAGGAATCCGCCATGAACACGCTGATCGAGGTCCGCGACCTCGCCAAGACCTTCACCCTGCACCAGCAGCACGGCGTCAGCCTGCAGGTGCTGCGCGGGCTGAGCTTTACCGTCGCCGCCGGCGAATGCCTGGTGCTGCACGGCCAGTCCGGCGCCGGCAAGTCAACCCTGCTGCGCACGCTGTACGGCAACTACCTGCCCGCCGGCGGCAGCATCCGTATCCGCCATGCCGGCGACTGGCTGGAGCTGGTCGGCGCCGAACCACGCCAGGTACTCGCGGTGCGCCGGCAGACGCTGGGCTATGTCAGCCAGTTCCTGCGGGTGATCCCGCGGGTGCCGGCGCTGGAGGTGGTGATGGAGCCGGCGCTGGCGCGCGGCTGGAGCCGTGCCGACGCCGAGGCACGGGCCAGGGCGCTGCTGACCCGGCTGAACATTCCCGAACGGCTCTGGCAGCTGGCCCCCGGCACCTTTTCCGGCGGCGAGCAGCAGCGGGTCAACCTGGCGCGAGGCTTCATGGTGAGCTGGCCGGTAATGCTGCTGGACGAACCCACCGCCTCGCTGGACGAAGCCAATGCCCGCGTGGTGCTGGAACTGATCGACGAGGCCAAGGCCGCCGGCAGCGCGCTGATCGGCATCTTCCACGACCGCGCGATCCGCGAGGCAGTCGCCGACCGTTACCTGGACATGACGCAGGAGGACCTGGCCCATGCCAGCTGAACAGATACTCAGCAACGCCCGGCTGGTACTGGCCGAGCAGGTGATCCACGGCAGCCTGCTGATCCGCGACGGCGTCATCGCCGACATCGCCGCAGGCGCCAGCAGCCTGCCACAGGCGCAGGACCTGGACGGCGCACTGCTGCTGCCGGGGCTGATCGAACTGCACACCGACAACCTGGAAAAGCACATGAGCCCGCGGCCGGGCGTCGACTGGCCGTCCGCCTCGGCGGTGCTGACCCACGATGCGCAGATCGTCGCCGCCGGCATCACCACGGTGTTCGATGCGCTGTCGATCGGCGACATCAACCCCAAGGGCAAGCGCATGCAGCAGCTCGGCGTGATGCTCGAGGCCATCGCCGCGGCCGAGGCGGCCGGGCAGACCCGCGCCGAGCACCGCCTGCACCTGCGCTGCGAAGTCAGCCACCCGCAGTGCCTGGAGCTGTTCCGCGAGCTGGTCGAGCAGCCGCTGGTGCAGCTGGTCTCGGTGATGGACCACGCGCCGGGCCAGCGCCAGTTCGCGCGCATGGAGAAGTACCGCGAGTACTACATGGGCAAGTACCACCTGAGCCCGGCGGAGATGGATCATTTCGTCAGCGAGCAGCTGGCCAACTCGGCGCGGCACAGCGACCAGCAGCGCGCCGCCATCGTCGACATCTGCCGCAGCCGCGAACTGGCGCTGGCCAGCCACGACGATGCGACCCTGGAGCACGTTACCGAATCGGCGGACTACGGCATGGCCATCGCTGAATTCCCGACCACCTTCGAAGCCGCCGAGGCCAGCCATGCGCGTGGCCTGAAGGTACTGATGGGCGCGCCGAACATCGTTCGCGGCGGCTCGCACTCGGGCAACATCGCCGCTGCCGATCTGGCCCGGCGTGGCGTGCTGGACATTCTCTCCAGCGACTACTACCCGGCCAGCCTGCTGCAAGCCGCGCTGGGCCTGGCCGAGCAGGCCAACGGCTACGACCTGCCGCGGGCCATCGCCACCATCAGCCTGGCGCCGGCACGCGCAGCCGGGCTGGATGATCGCGGCGAGATCGCCGTCGGGCTGCGCGCCGATCTGGTCCAGGCGCAGGTGCACAAGGGCCAGCCGGTGATCGGACAGGTCTGGCGCCAGGGCCGGCGGGTGTTCTGATGGCGCATTCCGACAAAGCTGACAAGGCGCCGGCGGGTCGCCCGGCTGGCTCTATACTGCCTGCCTCTGCGCTGGCTTCGATGATCGGGAGTAACCCCATGCAAGGCCGCTTGATCTACCTGACCGGGCCATCCGGTGCCGGCAAGGACAGTCTGCTCGACGCCGCACGCGCAGCGCTTGCCGAGCGTGGCGTGCGCATTGCCCGGCGGGTCATCACTCGCTCGCCGGAGGCTGTCGGCGAAGCCGCGCACTCTGTGAGCACCGAGCAGTTCGAGCGCATGGAGGCCGAGCAGGCCTTCGCCCTCGCCTGGCGCGCCAACGGGCTGGCCTATGGCATCCCCGCCGAAATCGACGCCTGGCTGACGGCCGGTGAGGATGTATTGGTCAACGGCTCGCGTGGTTATCTGCCCGAGGCGCGCAGGCGCTACCCGGATCTGCTGGCGGTGCTGCTGACCGTCGAACAGGACGTGCTGCGCGAGCGCCTGCTGACCCGTGGCCGGGAGACGCCCGAACAGATCGAGGCGCGCCTGGCACGTAATGCGCTGTTCAGCGGCGAGCTGGACGACTACATCCGCCTGGACAATTCCGCCTCGCTGGAGCGCAGCGTCGAGCGCCTGCTGCAGCTGCTCGACGAGCACCGTCAATGCGGCTGACCCTGCTCGGCACCGGCGGCGCCGCGCAGGTGCCGGTGTACAACTGCGCCTGTCCGGCCTGCCGTGCCGCGCAGCTGGACCCGAGTCGCCGCCGCCGTGCCTGCTCGGCGCTGGTGGACTGTGGCGGCCAGCGCTGGCTGCTCGACAGCGGCCTGCCGGACCTCTGCGAGCGCTTCGCCCCGGGCAGCTTCAGCGGCATCCTGCAGACCCATTACCACGCCGATCATGCCCAGGGCTTGCTGCAACTGCGCTGGGGCACCGGGCTGCACATTCCGGTGCTCGGCCCGGACGACGCAGAGGGCCTCGCCGACCTCTACAAACACCCCGGCATCCTCGATTTCAGCGAACCATTCGCCGCCTTCGAACAACGCATGCTCGGCACGCTGCGCGTCACGGCGCTGCCACTGGTGCACTCGAAACCCACCTTCGGTTACCTGCTGGAAGGACACAGCCGCTGCATCGCCTACCTCACCGACACCGTCGGCCTGCCGGACAGCACGCGCGAACTGCTGCAGGACACCGCGCTGGACGTGCTTGTGCTGGACTGCTCGACACCACCGCGCGATACGCCACCGCGTAACCACAACGACCTGACCCGCGCATTGCAGAGCATCGAGGAGCTGCAACCGGCGCAAGCCGTGCTGACCCATATCGGCCACGAGCTGGATACCTGGTTCATGCAGGCGTCACGGCAACTGCCGGACAACGTGTGCCTGGCATACGACGGGATGACGCTCTAGCGCTTAGGAGAGAAACCGGGCTTGCGGCTTCCATCGTCCAGCAGCGGACGAAACACCGAGCCGCCTGCTCGCAACGCGTGGAAAACGCTTCGCGGTTTTCCACCCTACCGATGGCGATAGCGATAGCGATAGCGATGGGATCGTAGGGTGGATAACGCGAAGCTTATCCACCATGGGTCCGTTGCAAGACCAAACGTCGGGCAGGGCCTCCGACGCGTGGAAAACGCTTCGCGGTTTTCCACCCTACGGCCATGAAGCATGGAGCGGATTCCGGGCTGACGTCGGCTCAGCGCCCCGGCTGCGGGCGGAAACCCGGCACGCTGCCCGGGCGTTCGACCCGCGCGGCCGGCATGCTGCAATTGAGGTCACGGAACGGGCGGCCGTCGAGCTTCTGCCAGCCATCGCCCGGCGAGGTCTGGCGGCAGATGATGGTGCCGTCCAGCTTGCTCTGCCATTGGTAATAGGGCGCCGGCGCGGCGCTGGCGGCGATGGGCAGGAACAGACTGAGGGCAAGCAGAAAAATGCGCATGGCGGACTTCGGCGGTGCGATGGCGCCACTCTAACCCTTCGGCTGGCCTTGGCAAGCGCCGTCCGGCGCGCTCAGAACCAGCCCCGCGCCGCCTCGCGCAGGAAGATCTCCACGGTCTTCGGCCCGACGCCCTCGAACGCCAGCAGCCGCTTTTCCACCCCGTCGCGCGTCACACCCAGTTCACGCAGGCGACCCAGCCTGCCGTCGTACTCGGTCAGCAGCTGGTCGCCGAGCTTCAGCAGGCGCGCGGCAGTGGACTCGTCGTAGCGCACGTAGCGCGCCTGGCCGAGCAGCTGGACCAACCGACGCTGGCCACAGTCACGCAGCTTGTGCGGCGTGTCGAGCCGGTTGCGCTCCACCAGTACCCGGTAGGCCTCGGCGGCGATGTCGCGCTGGATGCGCTTGCCGAATAGAAAGCTGGCGACGAACCACTTGAACAGCTCCGCCTCGCCGCGGGTCACGTCGATTCCCAGATCCTCTGCGCCTATTTCTGCAGTCATACCGCCTCCGCGTTCGCTCACTCATTCGAAGGCCGCGACGGACAGGGGTTCGCACTGCAATGAGCGGGTTTCCGCCCACACCCCAACAACAATAGGCGGATTCTTGCCGATGACCCATCCAAGGATGCCGGCAAAGGCCGACCCAGAGCGTCGCGACAGACTGGCACGGCTTCTGCTAATGGCAATGTGCTCGATGCGATTCCAACGACAAGAAGAGCTACCAGCGATATCCATCCTCCGGACTCTCCGGTGTCATCGCCCCTCTGCTTGTTCGTCTGGCGCGTTCCCGAACGCGGCATCGTCTATCGTCAACATGCTGCGTCAACCAATAAAAACGAAACGGAGATCCACCATGAGACTGACCAAACGCCTGGGCCTGCTCGCTGCCGCTGCGGCCTTCACTGCCAGCACCGCGGCCGTCGCTGCGCCGACCTTCATCAACATCCTCACCGGCGGCACCAGCGGTGTGTACTACCCGATCGGCGTGGCCCTGTCGCAGCAGTACAACAAGATCGATGGCGCCAAGACTTCCGTGCAGGCCACCAAGGCTTCGGTGGAAAACCTCAACCTGCTGCAGGCCGGCCGTGGCGAACTGGCCTTCTCCCTGGGTGACTCGGTTGCCGACGCCTGGAACGGTGTCGAGGACGCCGGCTTCAAGGCTCCGCTCAAGCGCCTGCGCGCCATCGCCGGTACCTACAACAACTACATCCAGATCGTTGCCAGCGAAGAGTCCGGCATCAAGACCCTGGAAGACCTCAAGGGCAAGCGCATCTCCGTCGGCGCGCCGAAGTCCGGCACCGAGCTGAACGCCCGCGCGATCTTCAAGGCCGCCGGTCTGGACTACAAGGACATGGGCCGCGTCGAGTTCCTGCCCTACGCCGAGTCGGTCGAGCTGATCAAGAACCGCCAGCTGGACGCCACCCTGCAGTCCTCGGGCCTGGGCATGGCCGCCATCCGCGACCTGGCCAGCACCATGCCGGTAACCTTCGTCGAGATTCCGGCCGCCGTGGTCGAGAAGATCGAGAGCGACGCCTACCAGGCCGGCGTGATTCCGGCCGGCACCTACGACGGTCAGGATGCCGACGTTCCGACCGTGGCCATCACCAACATCCTGGTCAGCCACGAGAAGGTCTCCGATGAAGTGGCCTACCAGATGACCAAACTGATGTTCGACAACCTGTCGTCCCTGGGCAACGCCCACTCCGCCGCCAAGGACATCAAGCTGGAAAACGCCACCAAGAACCTGCCGATTCCGCTGCACCCGGGTGCCGAACGCTTCTACAAGGAAGCCGGGGTTCTCAAGTAACCCAGCGCTGACAGACGGGCGGAGCGGGCCCTGCGGCCTGCTCCAGCCCGCATCCTTGTAGCAGCAGGCTTGCCCGCGTTGCCTCGTTGGCAAGCCTGCTTCTACAGGCCCCACCTTGCAGTGAGAGAGTGATTCCCATGAGCGAAAGCCAAGGGCTGCACGCCAGCCCCAGCGAATGGCCGAGGGCGCTGTTCTACGTCGCCCTGCTGTTCTCCATCTATCAGATCGTCACCGCCGCCTTTCACCCGGTGTCCAGCCAGGTGCTGCGCGCCGGTCACGTCGGCTTCCTGTTGCTGCTGGTGTTCCTCTGCTATCCGGCCCGCGGCAACGGCAAGCCGTTCCAGCCAGTGGCCTGGCTGCTTGGCCTGGCCGGTTTCGCGACCTTTTTCTACCAGTGGTATTTCGAGGCGGACCTGATCCAGCGCTCCGGCGACATGACCACCACCGACATGGTGGTCGGCCTGACGCTGATCGTGCTGGTCTTCGAGGCCGCTCGCCGGGTGATGGGCATCGCCCTGCCGATCATCTGCGGGCTGTTCCTCGCCTACGGCCTGCTCGGCGAATACCTGCCCGGTGATCTCGCCCACCGTGGCTATTACCTGGACCAGATCGTCAACCAGCTGTCGTTCGGCACCGAAGGCCTGTACGGCACGCCGACCTACGTTTCGGCGACCTACATCTTCCTGTTCATCCTGTTCGGCTCGTTCCTCGAGCAGGCGGGGATGATCAAGCTGTTCACCGACTTCGCCATGGGCCTGTTCGGCCACAAGCTCGGCGGCCCGGCCAAGGTGTCGGTGGTGTCCTCGGCATTGATGGGTACCATCACCGGCTCCGGCGTGGCCAACGTGGTCACCACCGGCCAGTTCACCATTCCGCTGATGAAGCGCTTCGGCTATCGCCCGGCCTTCGCCGGCGGCGTCGAGGCCACCTCGTCGATGGGCAGCCAGATCATGCCGCCGGTGATGGGCGCAGTGGCGTTCATCATGGCCGAAACCATCAACGTACCCTTCGTCGAGATCGCCAAGGCCGCGCTGATTCCGGCCCTGCTGTACTTCGGCTCGGTGTTCTGGATGGTCCATCTGGAAGCCAAGCGCGCCGGCCTCAAGGGCCTGCCGAAGGACGAGTGCCCGAGTGCCTGGGCCGCAGTGAAGGAACGCTGGTACCTGCTGATTCCGCTGCTGGTGCTGGTCTGGCTGCTGTTCTCCGGACGCACACCGATGTTCGCCGGCACCATCGGCCTGGCGCTGACGGCGATCGTCATCCTCGGTTCGGCAATCATCCTCAAGGTGTCGTCGTTCGGCCTGCGCATCGCCTTCTGGATAGCCCTCGGCTTACTCTGCGCCGGTTTCTTCCAGCTCGGCATCGGGGTGATCTTCGGCGTCATCGCGGCTCTGGTGGCCGTATGCTGGTTCATCAAGGGCGGTCGCGACACCCTGGTCATCTGCCTGCACGCGCTGGTCGAAGGCGCGCGCCATGCAGTGCCGGTGGGTATCGCCTGCGCCCTGGTCGGGGTGATCATCGGCATCGTTTCGCTGACCGGCGTGGCCTCGACCTTCGCGGGGTACATCCTCGCGGTCGGCGAGAACAACCTGTTCCTTTCGCTCATCCTGACCATGCTGACCTGCCTGGTGCTGGGCATGGGCATCCCGACAATTCCCAACTACATCATCACCAGCTCGATCGCCGCACCCGCGCTGCTCGACCTCGGCGTGCCGCTGATCGTCTCGCACATGTTCGTCTTCTACTTCGGCATCATGGCCGACCTCACCCCGCCGGTGGCGCTGGCCTGCTTCGCCGCCGCGCCGATCGCCAAGGAGAAGGGCCTGAAGATCAGCATGTGGGCCATCCGCATCGCCATCGCAGGTTTCATCGTGCCGTTCATGGCGGTGTACAACCCGGCGCTGATGATGCAGGGCGGGGACTGGGGCGCCACGCTGTACATGCTGTTCAAGGCGGCCTTCGCCATCGGCCTGTGGGGCGCGGTGTTCACCGGCTACCTGCAGCGGCCCATGGCGCTGTGGGAGAAACTGCTGGGCTTCGTAGCCGGCGCCGCGATGATCCTCGCCACACCGATGAGTGACGAGGTCGGCTTCGCCCTCGGCGTGATCTTCCTCGCTCAGCACATCTGGCGCGCCCGCCGCGCCGAGCGTCTGGCGGCCGCATGATCGGTCTGTGCCTGGGGCTGGCAGGCGTGGTGTGGGCCGAAGTGCCCGCCCCCGCCTTCACCCTGGCGTGGAACCACACGATCGAGAAGATCCGCTGGGAAGAGGATTACCGCGTGACGCCGGACGGGCTGCTGCTCGGCGAAGCGCGGGTCAAGGGTTCTGGTGCCGGGATGGAAATCCCGGATGACGCCGAACTGCGCGACGGGGCCTGGCACTACCAGCGCCAGATGCCTGCGTTGCCACTCCTGCGCCTGGGGCGAACCCCCGAGGCAGGGGATTACCAACTGTGTTTCGACCAGCGTTGCCACGCGATGAGCGAATGGCTAGGCCCGCCACAAGCGGACCAGCCGGCGCTGGAAGTCTGGGGCTGTACCGTGCAAGCGGCGAGTGTCGGGAACGATTGACCGGCTGGCCGGTGATCGTTGGAGAGGGGTGTTCGCGCAGGCGGCACCCCTTTTTCTTTGGTCCTTCGATTGGTTCGAGGAAGTAACTGCAGCGATGGCTGGACTGGATGGATGCACGCTCAGATCGCATAACCATTTCCGAGCTGCTTGGAAGCTTAGTTTCGCCCTGCTGGGCGACCCACTTTTTCCAGTCGCGGAAAAAGTAGGCAAAAACGCTTGCCCCTCCATGCGGGTCTCGCTGCGCTCGACTTCCCTCATTCCATCGCCGCTCCAGGGGCCGGCGTACAAGGGCCATCCATGGCCCTTTATCGCGGGGACGCCTAGTCCTCTCGCGGCATCCATGCCGCTCACTCCCCTACGCAACGATTGCACTCGGCCTCCTGAAAGGGGCGAATGGTGTCGCCTGATGACTTGTGCGCAATAAAGCAAAGCAGATGATCGTACCGACTGTGCTGTGCGGGCGCGCCGTAGGGATTTTTCATGCCCGCAATGGAGAGCGCGAGGGTAAGCCCACGCGCAGAACTTGGAGCTTTGAAGCCATCAGCAACCGCCTAAACGCCGAACATCTGTTCTGTTTGTACGATCCACCAGGCGACTCCAAACGCCCCTTCAGGAGGGTGAACGAAGCCGTCGTGGAGAGGGGCGAGCCGCAGGGATGCGGCGAGAGCCGTATAGGGCCATGGATGGCCCTTGTACGGCGACCCTCGGAGCGGCGGCGTAGTGAACGAACCCGGAGCGAAGCGCAGGGCCGGATGCAGGGGCAAAGCGTTTTTGGTTACTTTTTCGGCGTCTGGAAAAAGTGACTCGCCCAGCAGGGCGAAACCAGCCTTTCAGGCAGCTCGCCAAGCGCCATGAAGCAAAAGCCTGCCAGCCCGCCGTCACAAGATCCGCCGTCACAAGACAACAAGGCAGCCATTCCCCGCCCATAAAAAAGACGCACATCCCTTTCGGTGGTGTGCGCCAAAGCGTCCCGCTCGCACGCTGTTACTTGGTCTGCATGATCAGATCCCGACGCATCAGCGTCTTGATCTTCACCAGATGGTCGTCTTCCTGAGTCTTGGCATGAACGAAGCTGTCCGCAATGTTCGGATGACCGGCCGCCTGCGCCAGTTCGATCAGCAGTTCCCAGGCGGCGTTGTCAGCCAGCTCGGCCGTCAGCAGTGCGTTCATGCACTGCGCGACGTTGGTCCGCGGATCGGTCAGCACCTGCATGATGCCCATCGCCATGACCCCGGCGACATCCGCGCTGGGCGTCTGCGCGGTGGGGTCGGCGCCGAGTTTTTCCATCGCCGCATGCACCAGCATCATGTGCTCGAACTCTTCGTCGCGGATGTGCTGCAGCACGCCCACCAGGTCGTTGCCCGAGTCCAGGTTGCGCGCCTTGGCGATCATCGCCTCGTACAGGCGCACGCCGTTGCGTTCGAAGGCCAGGCGCTCGCCGAGCTTGTCGATGAACACCTCGGGGCTCTTGCCCTTCATCATGTCGAAGCTGGTCTTGAGCATGCCCTTGGCCGAGCCAGGCACCGGCACGGAGCCGATGCGGTCGGCCTCTTCGCTGCGTTCGGCACGCTCGACGAGCATGCCGCGCTCATCACCCGGCACGTCCGGGTGGATGTCGTTGACGGCATCGAGCAGGCGCTTGGTGTCCTTCGGGGACATCTGCACGCCGGTGTAATTGGTACCTACTTTCGCTGCAGTAGCCATGTTCGTCTCCTCAGGAAGCCTTGCGCATCAGTTCGCCACCCGGCGCCCACTGGTAACCCGCCGAGACGATGTCCGAGGCGAGCCCTTCCGAGGCGAGGTGGTTGCGGTAATCGAGCGAGGACTGCGGCTCCTTGGCCTTGTCCACATAGACCGGGCCGGCAGTGCGCAGGTTGACCTCGGCGGCCAGCACCTGGCGGACGAAATCGCGCTGGCTCTTGAACTCGACCATCTTCGGCAGCGGGCCGGCGAGAATCTCGGCCGGGTCGCGGCGCTCGAGCTTCTTGAACCATTCGCAGGCGACGTTGAGGTGGCCCAGCTCGTAGTCGAGGAAGCGCTCCCACATGGCCTTGATCCGCGGGTTGGTCTCCTGCTCGGCGCAGCTGGCATACATGTAGACCTCCATCGCCTCGTGCACCAGCCACTTCTCGATATGGCTTTCGCTGGGATCGGAGAGCGAGCCGTACTGGGTCACGTGCTGTTCTTCCACCGAGGCGATCTCGGCATACAGCTGGCGCGCCAGCGGGTCGGCGAACAGCGGGCCGATGTTCATGTAGTAGTCGTGGGTCTGGTATTCCGCGCCGGTGATCAGCGCCGCGTGGATCTTGGTGATCAGCGCCGCGCTGTCCTTCTCGTAGTTGTCGCGGATATCGTTCTCCGGGTGCCGGTGGTGCTCGGACGTCTTGCGGCCGGGAACGATGTCGGTATAGCCCTGCAGGATGTTGTTGGCATCCTTGCCCTCGAGGCGATCGAGCATCGCCGAGTAGCGGTACAGGTGGTCGAAGTCCTCCAGCAAGCCGAAGCGATAGGTCTGCGCCTGGTAGGGGTCGGGCTCGTTCTGCGCCACGGCCGCGGTCACCTCGATGGCGACCTGCTCGTAGGCGACGGTGGTTTCCAGTGGCGAGTGGTCGGCGCCGATCAGCCAGTTGATCATGGTCGCCTGGTGCTGCTCGGTACGCCGGATCTGCGCCAGCGGCAGGCGCAGTTCCTTGTTGAAGCGGGCGATGCCGTGGCTCAGGCGCAGGGCGTCGGTCTCGACCCCGTTCATGAGGATGATGCGGACACGGGTAAAGGCATCGTCATCAAGCTTGCTGATCGGCTTGCCGGCCATTTCCTTCCATGTGAATTTCTGCTTCTCCAGTGGCGTGCCTTTGTTATCGAAAATTCCGGAAATGGTCTCCATGGAGCCTCCGTTGTTATGCGTGGATATCAGGCATAGGTGGATCGCCGCCGTATGAATCGGCGACCTAGTAAAGAGGACCGGAGAGCTGGAGAAAGGATTCGCACCGTTCAGCGGACAGGGGTATCGCGGCCGATGAACGGCAGATCGGAGATTTTCGACGCAAGAGCCATTACCGCGGGTAATGCCCACGGCAACAGGGCGCGCCGTTTCGCTTGTTCAGTCAGCCAGTTTCGAAAGCCTGGCTTCCCGCTCGTCGGCAGGCAGTTCCGTTAGCGCCGCAACCGCCTGGTGAAAGCACGCCCAGTCCCGCTCGCATCGCTCGAACAGAGCAGCAAAGGCCGGTACCCAGCGGTCATACAGGCCGAACGGCAACAGCGTGGCGTTGTTCAGTGGCTGGGTGAACCAGCGATCGAAGCGCGCATCGCCGTTCCACTGGCTGTCGCGCAGATGTCGATAGCGCTGACGCAGCGTCGCGAACTCGGCCTGCTTCAGCGCGCGCAACTCGGTTGTCGAGCGACCCGAGGCATACAGCTGGTCCAGCCGCTGGCGGGTATCGAGTAGCAGCTCAACCAGTTGCCGATAACGCACCCGCGCCTGTTCATCCCGCTGCGGCAGGTCGCGATGGGCACGCCACTGGCGCAGGCCCTCGCGCTCGACAAAGGTGGCGTAGGACTCGTTGAAGGCGGTGTCGCCGGGCAGATACAGCTGCTGATGAGCCAGTTCGTGGAAGATCAGCGCCGCCAGCTGCTCGTCGTTGCGGCGCAGCATGGAGCTGAGCAGCGGATCGGCGAACCAGCCCAGCGTGGAATAGGCCTCGACACCCGCCACATGGGTATCCAGCCCGCTCAGCCGCAGCCGCGCCGCCTCGCCGCGGGCGGCACCCTGGCGGAAGTAGCCGCGATAAGCCACGCAGCCAGCGATGGGAAAGCAGTGCTCCAGCGGCTTGACCGAGAACTCCTCGGTGGCGAACAGATTCCACACCACATAGGGCCGACCGAGTTCGGCGTAGAGCCGATAGCTATCGTTGTCCGGCAACTCCAGCGCCTGGCTGGCGAAGCGACGCGCCTGCAACACCTCGCCCAGCCGTTGGCGCAACGCCGCATCGCGCGATTCATCGACGATCAGCGCCTCGATGGGTTCGCGCTGGCGCAGCAACTCCAGCTGGCCAGCGGCGAGCTGGCCGTAATAACTGCAACCATTCAGACAGACGGCAAGCAGCAGGGGAACCCAGTGCAGCTTGCGACTGTCGATGGAGGCGGCGTTGGGCTTGGGCATCGGGTGTACCGCTCAGTGGTCGGGCTGGCGCCGGCGCGCGTAGCGCACCCTACAAAGGCCGTGCTGCCGATTGCAACCTGCGGCAGCCCATGACGTCCTCAATCGAACCCTTGCCGGCCACTGATTACCGGCTGGAGCCTTGTACATGCGCGGTTTCCTTCTCGTCACCCTGCTCGCCAACCTGGCCGGCTGCTCCATGTGGATGCCCAAGCCCGATCCCGAGCAGGCCTGGGTCGAGCTCAACCCGAACGGCGAGACCCAGCTGCAGGCGGTCGCCGTGGACGGCAAGACGCTGGAGGACGATCGCTATTTCCAGGTCCCGCCCGGCAGCCGCAAGCTGGAGATGCGCTACCGCTTCGAGGTCAATGGCGCCAACGTCGGCCCCGGCAGCAACCCGCTGCCTCGCGACTGCAAGCTGACCCTGGAATACGACAAGTTCACTGCCGGCGCGCGCTATCGCCTGGTGGCCGGCGGCTATGGCTTCCGTCCCTGGGCCAAGCTCTACGACCAGCACCAGTACGTGCTGGCCCGCGCCGAGGAAAAGGGCTGCGGCGACCTCGCCGGCCGCTGAGTCCGCGTTGAAATGCGCCGTCATCTGGCGCACCCTCGGCAGCATCGGTGAGGCGCAGCGCGTCTCACCCCGCCATTCGCCGAGGATCCAGCCATGCGTCGCGCACTCCCCCTCGTCCTGCCCGCCCTTCTCGCCCTCGCCAGCTGTGCCGGGCCATTGCCGCAACCCGACCCGAACATGGCCTGGGTCGACATGACCGCGCAGCCCAGCGATATCTTCATGTCCGACCAGCTGGACGGCAAACGCACCCCCGACGGCCGTTATTTCCAGGTCCCGCCGGGTGCCCATGAACTTGAAGCGCGCTACGAATTCGAAGTGACAGGGGGCGACTTCGGCCTGTTCGGCGAAACCCACACCATTCGCTGCACCCTGGTGATCCGCTACGACGACTTCCAACCTGGCCAGCGCTACCTGTTCCAGGCCCGCTCGCTGGGTTTCACCCCGCAAGGCTGGTTGCGCGACGAACAGCGCAACGTACTGGTCGAGGCCGAGGCCGAGCATTGCCACTGAGCCCGCTCGCACCCGACCGCCTTACGTCATGAGGTAAACGATGTCCCGCATTGCAAACACCCGCTTCTCCGCGCTCGACCTGGCGCCGATCCGCGACGACGGCACGCCGGCCCAGGCGCTGCACAATGCCCTGGCCCTGGCGCGCCATGTCGAGGGGCTTGGCTTTCAGCGCTTCTGGGTGGCCGAGCACCACAACATGGACGGCATCGCCAGCGCCGCCACCGCGGTGCTGCTCGGCTACCTGGCCGCCAACACCACGCGCATCCGCCTCGGCGCCGGTGGGGTGATGCTGCCGAATCACGCGCCGCTGGTGATCGCCGAGCAGTTCGGCACGCTGGAAGCGCTCTACCCGGGCCGCATCGACCTCGGTCTCGGTCGCGCGCCCGGCGCCGATCAGTTCACCGCCCATGCGCTGCGCCGCGACCGCATGGGCAGCGCCGACGACTTCCCACAGGACGTCGAGGAGCTGGAGCTGCTGCTCGGTCCGCGACAGCCCAACCAGCGTGTCATCGCCATGCCCGGCGTCGACAGCAACATACCGATCTGGCTGCTCGGCTCCAGCCTGTTCAGCGCCCAGCTGGCCGCGGCCAAGGGCCTGCCCTACGCCTTCGCCTCGCACTTCGCGCCGCGCTACATGCACCAGGCGATCAAGCTCTACCGAGACAACTTCAAGCCTTCGGCGGTGCTCGACAAGCCCTACGTGATGCTCGGCGTACCACTGATCGCCGCCGACAGCGACGAGCACGCCGAGTACCTGGTAACCAGCGTCTACCAGCGCATCCTCTCGCTGATCCGCGGCCAGAGCCTGGTCCTGCGCCCGCCGGTGCAGAGCATGCAGGGCCTGTGGCTGCCGCATGAGCAGCAGGCGGTGGGCGACTTCCTCGGCCTGGCGCTGATCGGCGGTCCGGAAAAGGTTCGCGCGCGTCTCGACGTACTGCTCGAGCAAACCCAGGCCGACGAGCTGATCTTCACCTGCGACCTCTACGAAACCGCCGACCGCCATCGCGCCTTCGAGATCGTCGCCGAGCTGCGCCAGTAGAAAGCCGGTCGCTGCCCTGACCGGCGGCGGCCTACCTCGGCCCTGTCGGCGAACCCTGCCGCCGGCCACCGTTCCAATGGCACACACCCCTGGGCGCAACACCGCGCCACGCCATCGGAACACGCATGAATTTTCTCGAATGGATGGCCGTGCTCGGCGTCCTGCTGCTGATCCTCGCCCTCGCTTCGGCCTTCCTGCGCTGGCTGCCAATCACCACGTCCCTGATCTACCTCGGTTTCGGCGTACTCATCGGCCAGCTCGGCATCGGCCTGTGGGAGATGGAATTCCTGCATATCGCCGGCTGGATGGAACACCTCACCGAAGTCGCCGTGCTGGTGTCGCTGTTCGTCAGCGGCCTAAAGCTGCGCATGCCGCTACGGCATCCGGCATGGAAGAGCGCCTATGTACTGGCCGGGCCGGTGATGCTCGCCTGCATCGGTGGCGTCACCTTGCTCTGCCACTACGTGTTCGGCCTGAGCTGGGGTGTCGCGGTGCTGATCGGGGCGATTCTGGCGCCCACCGATCCGGTGCTGGCGAGCCTGGTGCAGGTCAACGATGCCCGCGACAGCGACCGTCTGCGCTACGGCCTGTCCGGCGAGGCGGGCTTCAACGACGGCACCGCGTTTCCCTTCGTGGTGTTCGGTCTGATGCTCATCGCCCAGGGCCAGCTGGAGGCCGACTGGGTCGGCGAGTGGGCGCTGCACAGGCTGCTGTGGGCGGTGCCGGCGGGGCTGCTGATCGGCTTTCTGCTGGGCAAGCTGGTCGGCCGCGTGGCCATCTACCTGCGCGCACGCCACACCGATACCGCCATGTCACCCAACGACTCGCTGGCCCTGGCGCTGATCGCCCTGGCCTACGTCGGCGCCGAACTGGCTGGTGCCTGGGGCTTTCTCGCGGTGTTCGCCGCGGGCCTCGGTCTGCGTCACGCGGAAATCGCTGCTGCCGATGATTCGGCCACACCGTCCGAAGAGCTGATCAACGACGCCGTGCCGCATCTTGCCGAAGGGCGTCTAGCGCCGCGCGCGCTGTCACTGGATGACCGACAGCTCGGACAACCGCGGGTCGCCGCGGGCGTGCTGATGGGTGATGTGCTGGCGTTTGGCGGACAACTGGAGCGCAGCCTGGAAGTGCTGCTGGTGACCATGCTCGGCGTGCTGGTCTCGGTGCACTGGGACTGGCGTGCGGTGCCGCTCGGCCTGGCGCTGTTCCTGCTGATTCGGCCGCTGAGCGTGTTGCTGCTGATGCCGCGGCGCTACCTCGACCGCGGTCAGTGCCTGACGGCGGGCTGGTTTGGCATACGAGGCATCGGCAGCCTGTATTACCTGAGCTACGCGGTGACCCACGGCCTGCTGCCGGACGAAGCGCAGACCATCATCGGCCTGGTGTTATCGGTGGTAGCGCTGAGCATCGTGCTGCACGGGCTCAGCACCCAGCCTTTGCTGCGTCGCTACGAACGCAGCCGCGGCGCCGCCGACTGACCGGCGGCCGCGCGTGGCGATCAGCTGTTCTCGAGGCGGAAGCCGACCTTCATGGTCACCTGGAAGTGACCGACCTTGCCGTTCTCGACGTGGCCGCGAATCTCGCCGACCTCGAACCACTCGACGTTCTGCAGCTTGCTGCTGGCTTCGGCGATGCCGTTCTGAATCGCTTCGTCGACGCTGTTGCGCGAAGAGCCGACGATTTCAATCTTCTTGTACGTGTGATGATCCGACATAGAACTTTCCCCTTCTGGTCTGAAGAGCCTCCGCTCGGTAATGACGCTTCCTGTTGATTGAGGCCCGCAGAGCGGCCCGGAAGTTCAGCGGAGCGGTCGATCCGCCGATGGCGGGCGGCGAATCACCCTAGTGGATAACGCGCTGCTTATCCACGCGGTTCCCGGCACGATCACTCCACGCGCCGATAGCGGTAATGCTGCGGCTTGAACACCTGATTGAAATGCCGCCCCAGCGAGTCGGCTTCGAGCAAGGCCTGCACCGCATCGGGCGGGACCTCTTCATAGCGGTACAGCGCGCCGCTGCTGAATTCCACTTCCAGCACTTGCTGCTCCGGGTCGTAGCCAAGCGAGCGCAGGCTGCGCGAGGTCACCGCTGCGCGTTTCATGCGCTGGGATCGGCTTGCTGGGCGAAGCCGTCGGCCTGCATGCGCCACAGCGCATCAAACTCACCGCCGCGGCGGCGCAGCTCCTGCGGTCGGCCGTCTTCGACGATGCGGCCGTCACGCAGCACGATGATGCGGTCGAAGCTCGCCAGCGTGGACAAGCGGTGCGCCACCGCGACCACGGTGCGGTTGTGCACCAGCAGGTTGAGTGCCGCCTGGATCTCGCCCTCGGACTGGGTATCCAGCGCCGAGGTCGCCTCGTCGAGAATCAGGATCGGTGCGTCCTTGAGGAATGCGCGGGCAATGCCCAGGCGCTGGCGCTGGCCACCGGAGAGCATCACCCCGCGCTCGCCGACCAGGGTGTCGTAACCCTGCGGCAGTTCGCGGATGAAGCCATCACAGAAGGCACTGCGCGCCGCCGCGACCACCTCCTCGTCGCTCGCATCCGGACGCCCGTAGCGGATGTTCTCGCGGATGCTGCGGTTGAACAGCGCGGTTTCCTGCGGCACCACGGCGATCTTCTCGCGCAGGCTGTCCTGGCTGACGCTGCGGATGTCCTGGCCGTCGATGAGAATGCGGCCGCTCTGCACATCGTCGAGGCGTTGGATCAGGTTGATCAGGGTCGACTTGCCGGCCCCGGACGAGCCCACCACACCGACCTTCTGCCCAGCCGGAATGTGCAGGTCCAAGCCCTCGAACACGGCGCCGCGGTCCGGGTAGCTGAAGCTGATGCGTTCGAAGGTGATATCGCCTTCGGCCAGCATTAGCTGGTTGTCGGTGTCATCGAGACCGTGGGGCTGGACGATGATGCGCAGGGTGTCGTCGATGGCACCGATCTGCTGCGTGGCGTCCACCAGCGCCAGTGCCAGATCCCGCGAGCCATGCAGGATGCGAAAGGTCAGCGCGCTGACCAGCACCACGTCGCCGGCGGTCACCGTGCCGGCGATCCACAGCTTGATCGCCCACACCAGCATGCCGCCAGCCATCACCGACAGGCAGATGTCGTGCATCACCCGGGCCTTTTCCAAGTACATCCAGCTGCGCCGCTGGGCACGGGCCTCGAAGCCGATCTCATGGGCCAGGCGTTCGGCCTCGCGGTCGCGGGCGGAAAAGGCCTTGATCGTCCAGACGTTGGAGACCGCGTCCACCAGCTCGCCGCCGACCCGCGCCGATTGCGCGGCGAAACGCTGATGCTTGGCACGGCCGCGGATACCGAAGCCGGTGATCAGCGCGGCGACAATGGCGACGAAGATGATCAGCGCCACGGCCATGCGCACGTCCACCGTGAGCAACACCACCACGGCGCCGAGAAAGTCGACGATCGGCGGCACGATCTTCCAGGCCAGCCCGCCGTAGATGGCGCCAGCCGCCTGGCCAACGGCAGAGATGCGATTACCCAGCGAGCCGGCGAAATGCTCGGTGAAATAACGCATCGGGTGGCCGGTCAGGTGCTTGAACAGGTCGACGCGGATGTCCACCACGCTGGCCACCACGGTGCGACAACCGAGCCAGCCGCCGAGGCGCCAGAACACGTTCTCGGTGACAATCAGGCCGATGAACAGCCCCAACGGCCACCAGACGTTGGCCGACGCGCGATCCGCCGTGCCCTGCGCCATGGCGTCGACCAGCAGCTTCATGCCGTACTGCACCGCCACCGCGCAGCTGGCCGCGCCGATGATCAGCGCCAGCAGCCCGCCGAAATGCCAGGGCCGCGCACAGATGTAGTGCCAGAGGAAAGCGACCGGGCGGCTGGGTAGCGGCAGCTCGCCGGGCTTGGCCCGAGGCACGGCGGCCCCCTGGTTCACGGCGTGGCTTCGGCGAATTGCGGGGCCGGGCTGGAGTGGCTGAACCGCATCTGCTGCAGCCGCAGCTCGTCGGCCAGGCCCTCGTGCACGCAGCGCTTGCCGTTCTCGTCAGGAAAGCCGAGTAGCCCGACCGGGCAGTGCCGTTCGTCGGTCCAGCCCGGATAGTCGAGCACGGGATACAGGCAGATGCCTTCCACCGGCACCCCGGCTTGCATGGCCAGGCCGGCCTGCTCGCTGACATAACGCAACCAGTCGCCGCGCACGTCGCCTTCGGCGCCGGTTTCGGCAATCAGCAACGGCCTCCCATAACGCTGATGGATTTCCCGCAGGATGCCCTTGAATGGTCGGTAATCCGGGTTGTCGCGCTCGATGGTACGGCCATCACCGTGGTACCACTGGTTGTTCGAGTAGTAGTTGATGCCGAGCACGTCGAGGTACTCCGGCGCGCCGCCAAGCCCCGGCCATTGCTCGCCGCAGAGCATGTCCCAGGCCTCGAACTGCGACTGGCGGAAGCGCTCGGCGTCGCGCTGGGGGCCGGGCCGGTCGTTGCCCGCGACCACATGGATGGCCGGATCGACCTGGACGAAACGCGCCCGCGGCTCGACCGCGCGGATCGCCTGCATCGCGGCGATGGTGGCGCGCACCAGTTGGTGCTTGAGCTCGAAGCCACGGCCGCGGGCCATGGGATTGAAATAGGCCTCGTCGCCACCGGCCCAGGCCCAGAAGGAGATTTCGTTGAGCGGCGCATAGAACGGTACCTCGCCGGTCTCGTCCTTGATCAGCTGCGCCGCCGCCGCGGCATAGCGGGCGAAGCGCTCGACGAACTGCGGCCGCCAGATGTCGATGTCGTCCGGCCAGCCGTAATGGCACAGATCCCAGATCACCTGGGTACCCTGGCGCTGCGCCGCCTGCAGCATGGGCAGGAAGCTCGACCAGTCATATTGCCCCGGCTGGCGCTCGATCAGGTGCCAGCGCAGACCGTCGCGCACGCTGTGCAGGCCGTGGCGGTGCAGCTCGGCATAGTCGTGCGCGGCCCAACGGTCGTGCCCGGTCGCGGCAATCAGATCGAGACGTCGGCCGTCGCTGCGCCGGTGGTTCGAACACTCGAAACCACCAAGGAAGAAACTCTTGAACAGGGAGGGGTGGTGCATCGTCTACCTCATGGATGACTCGGTGGCTGCCCGCGTGGCCGAAGACTCGCCGGCGCGCGGCGAGACTCAGGCATAGCCGCCGCTGCGCTTCAGCCGAGTTGCTCGGGCACCGCTTGCGGCTGCGTTGCCAGCTCGGCTTCCTCGATGCGCTTGTACAGCGCCAGCGCCTGCCCGACCACCTGATCCATGTTGTAGTACTTGTAGGTGCCCAGGCGGCCGACGAAGGTCACGCCAGGCGTCTCGTCCGCCAGCTGCTGGTAGCGCTTGTACAACTCGGCGTTCTCTGGCCGTGGGATCGGGTAGTAGGGATCGCCCTCGGCCGCAGGATATTCGTAGGTGATGCTGGTCTTCGGGTGGACCTGTCCGGTGAGGTGCTTGTACTCGCTGATGCGCGTGTAGGGCACATCCTCGCTCGGGTAGTTGACCGTACCTACCGCCTGGAACTGCGCCTGCTCGAGCTGCTTGTGCTCGAATTTCAGCGAGCGGTACGGCAGCTTGCCGAAGCGGTAATCGAAGTATTCATCGATGGGGCCGCAGAAGATCAGGTGGTCGTACTGAACCTCGTCGCGGATCTCGCGGTAGTCCGTGTTGATCATCACCTTGATGTTCGGATGCGCCAGCATCTTCTCGAACATCTTGGTGTAGCCGTACTTGGGCATCTGCTGGAAGGTATCGGTGAAGTAGCGGTCGTCGGTGTTGGTGCGCGTGGGGATGCGCGAAGTCACCGACTTGTCCAGCTGCGACGGGTCCAGTCCCCACTGCTTGCGGGTGTAGCCGCGGAAGAACTTCTGGTACAGCTCGCGGCCGATGCCGTTGATCACCACGTCTTCGCTGGTCTGGATGTTCTCCACCGGCTCGGCACGGCTGGCGAGGAAATCTGCCGCTTCCTCTTCGGTGGTCATGTTCAGACCGTAGAGCCTGTTCAGCGTGGTCATGTTGATCGGGATTGGTACTTCCTGCCCGTCCACTTGCGCCAGCACGCGATGCTCATAGGGGCGCCACTCGGTGAACTGCGAGAGGTAGTCGACGATGCGCTGGGCGTTGGTGTGGAAGATGTGCGGGCCGTAGCGATGGATCAGCACGCCGGATTCGTCGTGATAGTCGTAGGCGTTGCCGGCGATGTGCGGGCGCCGGTCGACCACCAGTACGCGCTTGTTCAAGCCCCTGGCCAGCCGCTCGGCGAGCACGCTGCCGGCGAAACCGGCACCGACGATCAGGTAATCGAAGCCACGCCTGCGCGCCTGCGGCTCTTCACCGGCACCACCGCCGAGACGTTCCGGGTTGCTGTCTTGCGGGGTCATATCGCGCATTGCATCTTCTCCTTCATCAGGCTCCAGGTGTGGTCCCAGGACATATCACCGAGGATCTCGTCGGCCTTGGCCAACAGCGCATCGCGGTCCTCGGCATCGGCCAGGGCGGCTTCTGTCGCGGCGACGAACGCCTCGGCACTGTCGGCGATGCGCACGATGCCGGTGTCACCGTAGGTGCGCACCACGTCGGTGATCGGCGTGGACACCACCGGGCAACCGCCGGCGAGGTATTCGGGGGTCTTGGTCGGGCTGATGAAGCGGGTCGATTCGTTCAGCGCGAACGGCATGATCGCCACGTCCCAGCCCGACAGGTATTGCGGCAGCTCGTCGTAGGTCTTGCCGCCGAGGTAGTGGATGTTGTCGCGGCGCGGCAGCTCGGCCGGGTCGATCTTGACCACCGGGCCGATCAGCACGATCTGCCATTCCGGCTTCATCCGCGCCACCTGCTCGATCAGCTCGAGATCGAGACGCTCATCGATCACCCCGTAGAAGCCCAGGCGCGGATGGGGGATTTCCGCCTGGTCGTCCGGGTCATGCTGCGGCCGGCGCGCGGCGGCGAAATGCTCGACATCCACGCTGCTGGGGAACGGATGCGCATTGTCGTGACGCTGGCGCTTGGCTTCATAGAGGCTGTAGCCGCCGGTAAAGACCAGATTGGCGCGACACATCAACTCCACTTCGCGCTCGATCAGCTGCGGTGGCGCACCGCGAAAGGCCGAGAGTTCGTCCATGCAGTCGTAGACGATCAGGTTCGGTGCCAGATGATCGGAGAACGCCAGGCTCATCGGCGTGTAGTACCAGAGCATCAGCTCGCTGACGCCGAGCTTCTCCAGGTAGCCATCGAGCAACTGGCGCTGCACGCGGGTTGCATCCTCCCCCTCGCAACCGGCGGGCAGCCGCGGGATCAGCACCTGCACGCCGTTCTCTTCGGGTCGCACTTCCAGCCAGGGTTCGGCGTCTTCGGTGGCAATCGGTTCTTCGTGGAAGAGCACGTTGTAGTCGCGGGCGAAGCGCGACATCAGGTGCTGCGGGCGCTGGTAGACGAAGCTCCAGCGCAAATGCGAGAGGCACAGCAGCGTCGGGATCTGGTCGTCGAAGACCACTTCGGCCGGCGCCTGCTGCGCGTTGCGGGATTTGCCGATGTCGTACTGGAACGGGCCGGCCCAACTCATGTAGCACCTCATTTCGGTAGCCGTGCCCGGGCGTTCCTGCCCACTCACCATGCCACGTCGATGCCAGCGCTGCCCTGCGTAAGGCGTGTCATCGCGCTACGACTACGAGCCGTCAGATGGCCTGCAACCCGCGTCGTCCGCCGGTAGTGGACGGCAATCGGCGGTTCGGGTTCCCGCCAATCATCCGATAGCGCAGCCCGTCGGCCGTCCGGCGGCTGGATGGAACTCGCCAGAAGCTTGCCCCGTCCCTATCAACAGGACGCCTTAACACCGGCACCGGAACCCACGCGCGCAGCTTCGTCGTCGCCGTCCCGTTCCGTTTCGCCGATCCCAGATTGCGGAGACTCATGCAGCGCCATTCACTGGCCAGCCGCAGTGTCCCGAGCGTGTCGAAAAGACAGCGAATGCGGAGGTAGACAGATGATTCTGGTAACAGGAGGAGCCGGCTACATCGGCTCACACGCGGTGCTCGAACTGCTGCAGGCCGGGCATGAAGTGCTGGTGCTGGACAATCTGTGCAACAGCTCGCCGCCGGCCCTGGACCGCGTCGAGCACCTGGCCGGCCGCCCACTGCACTTCGTCAAGGGCGATGTGCGCAACCGCTCGTTGCTCAAGGCGCTGTTCGCTGCCTATCCGATCACCGCGGTCATGCACTTCGCCGGGCTCAAGGCGGTCGGCGAAAGCGTGCGCGAGCCGCTGCGCTACTACGAAACCAACGTCGGCGGCAGCATCGCGCTGTGCCAGGCGATGGCCGAAGCCGGCGTGTTCAGGCTGGTGTTCAGCTCATCGGCGACGGTCTACGGTGAATCGCCGGTGATGCCGATCACCGAGGACCGCCCTACCGGCGTGCCGACCAACCCCTACGGCCAGTCCAAGTTGATGGCCGAGAACGTGCTCAAGGGCCTGGCCGACTCCGATCCGCGCTGGTCGATCGGCCTGCTGCGCTACTTCAACCCCATCGGCGCCCACGAGTCAGGGCTGATCGGCGAAGACCCCAACGGCGTACCGAACAACCTGCTGCCCTACATGCTGCAGGTGGCAGTGGGCCGTAGAAAGCAGCTGAACGTCTATGGCAACGACTACCCGACCCCGGACGGCACCGGCGTGCGCGACTACATTCACGTGGTCGATCTGGCCAAGGGGCACCTGAAAGCGCTGGAGCGACTGCAGCTGATTCATGGTGTTTCCACGTGGAACCTCGGCACCGGCAAGGGCCACTCGGTACGCGAGATGATCACCGCCTTCGAGGAAGTCACCGGGCGCTCCCTGCCCCACGTGATCAAGCCGCGCCGCAGTGGCGACATCGCCCAATGCTGGTCGGACCCTACCAAGGCCGAACTGGAACTCGGCTGGCGTGCCGAGAAAGACCTGACCACCATGCTCGCCGATGCCTGGCGCTGGCAGAGCCGCAATCCGCGCGGTTACGCCGAGGAAAAAGTCGCCGCCGCAGAGGTCGCTTCGCAGACCGCCCTGGCCAGCTGAGCCCCGGGTGCCCGGACGGCGAAGGCCGCCCTATTGCCGGTCGATCTGATGACCAACGCCGGACAAGGACATCGCCGGCTCATCACCGCTCCACTGCAAGCGGTTGTCGATGCCATCCAGGGTGACCTGCGCCGGGCCGTCGAACGCCAGCTCCAGCCGATGCTCGGCGCCTGACACTTCGACGATCGCCGTCTGGCCACGCCCGAGGATGGTGGTGCGGATATAGTTCTTGTTGGTGTCCACGGTCAGACGGTCGACGGACTCCGCCGTTACGGTGTTTCCGATGCCGGACACTTCCAGCGCAGACGCCTTCTCCAGGCTGATCTCATGGTCTGTCCCGTAGACCTGCACCACACCACAGTCCCCGGTGAGGCTGATCTTGTTGGCGTTACCGGAGATGTTCACGTCCTTGCCAAGGCAGGGCACATCCCGTGACAGCTCGATGCCATCCAGTTCGATCGGTTGAGCATGGGCAGCCGCCGCCAACAGCAGGCCGGCCGCGAGCATCGCAGCAGAAGCGCAAGCATTCATTCGCTAAGTCCTTTCGAGGCAGAAGAAGGCATCGGAGAAAACCGCTGCGATCATTGATCGCTCCGCTGCCGTGCGGCGTAGGACTCGATGGCGACGACCGAGTTCAGGCGGCCACTGGCGCTGCGAATGAGTAGCGCAGCCAACCGGACGCCGGAGGCCGCGCAGTGATATCAGGTGCCGCAGGCCAGCTCGCGGCGGATCTTCGAGACATTCAAACGGCGGTTCAGCTGCACCACACCGGTCAGCTGTGGGTCGCGTACGGCCAGGCGTAGCAGAGCCTCGCGGATCTGCGCCGCCGTCGCGCATGGGTTGAGCGAGGCGTACAAGGCTGCGGCACCTGCAACGTGCGGCGCGGCCATGGACGTACCGCTCATGTAGGCATAGCTGGAGCCGTTCGATTTGGAGGGCACCGTAGAAACGATGTTTACCCCGGGCGCAGCGATATGCACGCTTTTCACGCCGTAATTCGAAAAACTTGCTCGCTTTCCATTTGGGGCGATTGCCGCAACTGCAATCACGTTGGGCAGCTTGTAGCTCGCCGGATAGCTCGGGGTCTTATCCAGGTTTATCCCGCTGTTACCCGCAGCCGCAACGAACAGGATATTGGCGTTGCCGGCAGCCCGAATGGCATCGTACAGCGCCTGCGAATAGCCTCCGCCACCCCAGGAGTTATTGGTCGCGACAAGGTTGATCTTCTTCATCCGCTTCAGTTGCGTCAGATAGTTGATCGCCTTCACAGCACTCGCTGTGGTACCACCTTTAACACCAAGAAACTTGGCAGTGATCAGCTTGGCGCTCGGGCAGACGCCAAAGACACCTGCACCGTTATTCGCGACCGCTGCGACGGTTCCAGCAACGTGCGTGCCGTGATCATCCGCCGGCCCGTCGTAGACGCTAGCGTTGTTGGCCGCGAAGTCCCAGCCACGGATATCGTCGATCAAACCGTTACGGTCGTTGTCCTTGCGGTCAGCCCGCGTGCCTTCACCCGGATTGATCCACATATTGGCGCGCAGATCGCCGTGGGTGAACATCACGCCTTCATCGACGATGCCCACATGTATCTTGTTCGAGCACAGCATGCCCGCATTCCAGGCAGCGAGAGCACCGCTGCCATAAGCCGAAGTGGGTGAAGTAGTGGCGCCCTGCATGCCCCATAGCAGATTGATACCCGGGTCCCTCGGGTTGGCTACTTGAGAACGATAGATTCAATTCGGTTCAGCGAACTCCACCGCCGGATCGGCGGCAAGCCGCGCCAGTAGTGCGGCATCGAGCTTCTTGCCCTTGCCCAGCTGCGCCTGCACCAGGTCGCCCTTGGCGTCCTTGCGTGCAGCCTTGGCCAGCAACTTCTGCATGGCCTTGGCGCCCTGCCTGCTCAACGCCGCATTTTCGCCGCTTCCGATGCACCTGGCTTGAATTGCACCAGCAGCTGGCCTGCCACGAAGGGCCGACCGGCCTTCAGTGAGGCCTCGACCGCCGGGTTGGGCTTGGCAACGGCCTGCTCAGCGCCGGTAGCAAGTAAAACGAACACGATCAGCGCGACACGCTTCTTGTTGACCATCACTGTTCTCCTCGAACGACTGCAGACAGTCCCCGCGCCAACACGCCGGACCGCTCAGGGGTGATGTGAATGTATCGACAAGAATGCTGTCGATTTAGTGGCGCCAGACAAACGGCGCGTCCGCTCGTCGCTTGCCTGCTCCGGGGACGGTGGCGTCGAGGCGTGGAATGGAGCGACCAGCGCAATCCCCGGTGCCCTTGCCATGGGCGATGTCAGCGGGTCATCCCTTCTGCTTCATCCTTGCCGCGGGAGCGATCCAGATCGTAAATCAGGCCACGCCGATGCTTTCCGCCTGGCTCTTTATCCCGGCTTCTCCGCACTGCGCAGCTCGTCCCGCAGCCACGCCGCCAGGCGTTCGGCACGCCGATCCAGCCGCCGTGCCGGCACCCAGAGCGCCAGCCGGGCGCTGGTTTCGACGAAACCCCAGGGCGCGAGCAGCCGCCCGGATTTCAGATCATCGGCGACCAGCTGCTGCGGCGCGATAGCCACACCCAGCCCGGCCAGTGCCGCCTCCAGGAGGAAGTACAGGTGCTCGAAGCTCTGCCCGAGGCGCAGCTGCGTGGGGTTCAGCTGCTGCCGGCGAGCCCAGCTCGGCCAGGCCTGCGGGCGCGAGGCGGTATGCAGCAGCGCTTCGTTGAGCAGTGCCGCGGGCGGTGCGCTGCGCAGTTCGGCACAGCGCGGATGGTAGGGGCTGAGCACCGGGCCGATGCGCTCGACGGCCAACTCGAACACCTGCATGTCCGCTGGCCACGGCGGCTCGGCGTACCACAGCGTGGCATCCAGCCCCGGTTTGCGTGGATCCAGCTCGCCCTCGCTGGCGGACAGCTGCAGACGCAGCTCGGGCAGGTCGCGATTGAGCCGATCCAACCGCGGGATGAACCAGCGCGCCAGCAGGCTGCCGGGACAACCGAGGACGAACGGCGCCTCGGCCGTCTGCCGCTGCAGCTCGGCACAGGTGCTGCGCAGGCGCTCGAAGGCCTCGCTGGCGGCATCGCGCAGGCGCACCCCGGCATCGGTGAGTTTTACGCCACGACCTTCCTTGATGAAAAGGCCTATGCCCAGCTGCTCCTCGAGCTGCTTGACCTGCCGACTGACGGCCCCGTGGGTGACATGCAGCTCGCGCGCCGCTTCGCTGACACTACCCAGGCGGGCGGCCGATTCGAAGGCACGCAGGGCATTGAGAGCGGGAAGATCCTGAGCCATAAGTGTGAGTTTTCCTGACAGGTCGTGGCGATCTTATCGCTTTTAACCCGGCGCCCATAGCCGTACCCTGAGGCCATCGCATCATCCGTCGCCTGTGGCAGCGGTCTTGACCGCGAATGCGCCGAAACGCGTTCAGGACAAGTACCCGAGCACAGGCCCGGCAACCGTTACAGGAGCCTCACATGACGTCATACCGCAGCGGTCCCGACGACCGCGGCCTGTTCGGCCGCTTCGGCGGCCAGTTCGTCGCCGAAACCCTGATGCCGCTGATCAACCAGCTGGCCGCCGAGTACGAGAAGGCCAAGAGCGATCCGGCCTTCCTCGAGGAGCTGGCCTATTTCCAGCGCGACTACATCGGCCGCGCCAGCCCGCTGTACTTCGCCGAGCGCCTGACCGAGCAGTTCGGCGGCGCGAAGATCTACCTCAAGCGCGAAGACCTGAACCACACCGGCGCGCACAAGATCAACAACTGCATCGGCCAGATCCTGCTGGCCAAGCGCATGGGCAAGCAGCGCATCATCGCCGAGACCGGCGCCGGCATGCACGGTGTGGCCACCGCCACCGTGGCCGCGCGTTTCGGCATGCAGTGCGTGGTCTACATGGGCACCACCGACATCGAGCGCCAGCAGGCCAACGTCTTCCGCATGAAGCTCCTAGGCGCCGAGGTGATCCCGGGTCACCGCCGGCACCGGCACGCTGAAGGACGCGATGAACGAGGCCCTGCGCGACTGGGTGACCAACGTCCACAACACCTTCTACCTGATCGGCACCGCCGCCGGCCCGCACCCCTACCCGGCCATGGTGCGCGACTTCCAGTCGGTGATCGGCAACGAAGTACGCGAGCAGATCATGCAGAAGGAAGGCCGCCTGCCCGACTCGCTGGTCGCCTGCATCGGTGGCGGCTCCAACGCCATCGGCCTGTTCCACCCGTTCCTCGATGACGAAGCGGTACAGATCGTCGGCGTCGAGGCGGCCGGTCACGGCATCGACACCGGCAAGCACGCCGCCAGCATGGCCGGCGGTGCGCCGGGCGTGCTGCACGGCAACCGCACCTTCCTCTTGCAGGACGCCGACGGCCAGATCACCGACGCGCATTCCATCTCCGCCGGCCTCGACTACCCAGGCGTCGGCCCGGAACACGCCTGGTTGCACGAGATCAAGCGCGTCGAATACGTGCCCTGCACCGACGACGAAGCGTTGAAAGCTTTCCACCTGTGCTGCCGCCTGGAAGGCATCATCCCCGCGCTGGAATCCGCCCACGCCCTGGCCGAAGCCTTCAAGCGCGCCGCGAAGCTGCCCAAGGATCACCTGATGGTGGTCAACCTCTCCGGCCGCGGCGACAAGGACATGCAAACCGTCATGCACCACTACGACGAACAGGAAGAACATATATGAGCTCGGTGAACTCCCGTCTGCAGACGCGCTTCGCACAGCTGAAGCAGGAAAAGCGCGCCGCGCTGGTGACCTTCGTCACCGCCGGTGACCCGGACTACGCCACCTCGCTCGCCATCCTCAAGGGCCTGCCGGACGCCGGTGCCGACGTCATCGAGCTGGGCATGCCGTTCACCGACCCGCTGGCCGACGGCCCGGCGATCCAGCTGGCCAACATCCGCGCCCTGGCGGCCAAGCAGAACCTGCCGAAGACCCTGCAGATGGTCCGCGAATTCCGCGAAACCAACAGCAGCACCCCGCTGGTACTGATGGGCTACTACAACCCGATCTTCGCCTATGGCGTCGAGCGCTTCGTCAGCGATGCGAAAGAAGCTGGTGTCGACGGCCTGATCGTCGTTGACCTGCCGCCGGAGCATAACGACGAACTCTGCGACCCGGCCCAGAGCGCCGGCATCGACTTCATCCGCCTGACCACCCCGACCACCGACGACCAGCGCCTGCCCACCGTGCTCAACGGCAGCTCGGGCTTCGTCTACTACGTCTCGGTGGCCGGCGTGACCGGTGCAGGTTCAGCCACCCTGGAACACGTCGAAGAAGCGGTAGCGCGCCTCAAGCGCCACACCGACCTGCCGGTGTGCGTCGGCTTCGGCATCCGCACCCCGGAACAGGCCGCCGCCATCGCACGGCTGACCGAAGGCGTGGTGGTGGGCTCGGCACTGATCGACCAGATCGCCGGGGCCAAGAGCCCGGAAGACGCGGTGGAAGGTGTGCTCGGCCTGTGCCGCCAGATCAGCGCCGGAGTACGCGGCGCCCGCGGCTGAGGCCTGGTTGCCGCAACTGAAAAAGCCGCTGCCCCGTGAGAGGTCAGCGGCTTTTTCGTTCGTGTACGGGCGTTCGTTGCCTCAGGAACGGCCTATCCGGTGGGCTTCAAGCCACCACGGCGCCGCATCTATCACCACTGCTTTTCTGCAAGACCACTCACTCATTGCCTACAGGCGTCAGACATGGACATCAACGACCTCCCCTTCGGTACTACCGACTGGGCGACTATTGAACCCACGCTGCATCCAGGCGAAACCGGCAGCGCTTACTGGCGCACCCGCCAGTTCGGCCCCATCCGCGTGCGCATGGTCGAGTACACCCCGGGTTATCTGGCCGACCACTGGTGCAGCAAGGGCCATATCCTGCTGTGCCTGGAAGGCGAACTGCACACCGAGCTTCCTGATGGGCGCCGCTTCATCCTTACGCCGGGCATGAGCTACCAGGTTGCCGACGGCGCCGAGCCGCATCGTTCATCTACCCAAGTGGGGGCAAAGCTGTTCGTGGTGGATTGATTGCGTCACCTCTGCAACCTGAGGCGCACGCGGGATCAGCGCCTGCGCTGCAGATGCGCGGCTATCACCACGTCGCCATCGGCAGCGGAGGCGTCCCATCGCTCAGCCATCACTTCTTTTTCTTCGTTTTCAGGGCCTTCAACCGCTGCGCCGCGCGCTCTACCGTGGCCTTTTTGTCCGGGCGCTTCATGCGTTTCCATTTGCGGATCTCGTCCTTGGTGCGGCCGCAGCTGGTACACAGCTCGTCAGTGAGTTTGCAGACGGAAATGCACGGATTCTCGACGTCCTTGCCCACGGTCAGTGCCGAGTCGTGGCGTTGCGGGCCAGGCGACGTTGCCAGTCACCGCCATCGTCGCGCTTGCAGGCTTCCTCGCTGTCGAAGCGCACCGGTGCAATCAAGGCACCCATGTCCACACCCGCCTCAGCGAGCGCCGCTCGGGTGAGCGCCTGCATGCGTGCGCCCTGTCCTTGGCCAATCGCCAGAGCCCTCTGCACCTCCGTGACGAATACCCAGGTGACCTGCAGGCTCTCGGGAAAGCGCGCGTAATCGACCTCATGGGTGAGCCAGCTGAAGCCGACGACCTCCGCGTTGCCCGCCTCGCAGGCCTGGCTCAGGCAGCTGGAGAGTTGCCGTTCCATACGGGTCTGATCGCGTTTGCTGAGAAGCATCGTGCCGTCCTGTTACGGTTTGGCCCCGAGCCAAAGGGACAGTAAGCAGGAGTCTAGCGCGACCGCTGCATGCCGGACCGTCGGCACCGCTTGTTGTCAGTACCACTGATCGATTACTGACTATGGTTGCCACGCTCGCGGCAATCTCACACAGCGAGGCTCTAGCGTGCGCTGTAGGCATTCACGAAGGAGGACCCTGGCCGCTACAGCTTGCGGTAGCGGCGGCACTGCTGAACGACGTATTTGCGCACATGCTGCACCTTCGCCCAACCCGCCTCATCCATGCCAACCGTCTGCAGTTCAGCTTGCAACTCGGCGCTATTGGCAGCTGGCTCGAGCAGATCCAGCATTTGCCGCAGCTCCCGCAGTACGAACGGCGGCGCGAGGCCCATGTGGCGCGCCAGCTCTTCCCAATCGGCTCTGCGCAGCTGCTGCGGATGGAAGTTACCGCCGACCGCGAAACCAAGACTGGGGCTGTATGGCAGCACCATCGTACATACCAGGTCATAGGCCGGCGCCAATGACCAGCGCCCCTTGGCGTCTTGTAACAGCGAAATGTTCTTGGCATGGCCATCGCTGTTGCCGGCCAGCACGTTGAATATCTGCCAGCGCAGCAGCTGGCGCACCTGCAGCGCAGGCATGGCCGTCACCGCGCGCAACAGGTCTGCGCAGGCAGCCAGCGTCGGGCCGCCCTCTTCCTGGTACTTGAGCCGCCGCGGATAGCCAAGCGCCTGGCACATGTCCTCCTGGTGCACACGCTCGATCTGGTTATCCACTCGCTCACGATCGTAACGAGTCACAGCAAGATAGTGAGCCTTCCCTGCCTGACCTGCGTGCGAGTCGGGAACCACAAGCCCAACGATCCGAGCCAGGCGGTTCATATAGAGTTCGTTGAAAACCAACGCCGGCTTTAGCGAGAACTTGATCAGATGCGAAGAAGCGGCGGCGCCGCGCGGGAGGTAGAGCTGGCCGCCTTCGAGGATTACGGGAATCTTGTCCTGGGCGCCGGCAAGCGAAAGCCGTGTCGCCTTGCCCGGCTGAAATAAGGCGTAGCGCTCCTTACCCTGCGCCCAGCGCGCCAGCTGATTGGGGTCGACCGGCTCCTGGCCAGATTCGATCAACGCATCGGCCCGCTCCGGGTCAACAATGCGCAACGCACCGGCACAATCACCACCGATGGCGGCCAACAGCGAAAAGTCGTCATCGGCGATCCCAAGCCGGTTCACCAGCAACTGCCGCGAAGCTTCTTCGGGAAGCAGATTGGCAAACCAGTTGTGTGCCGTGCCGAGCGTTGGCGCAAACATACCGGTTGCAAGCGGCGAGCTATTGGAGATTGCAAACCGCGCTGCTTCGCTATAACGAAAACCCATGCTGCGGCCATCGTCACCCAGCCAAAGCTCACCGATACGGCAATCACCCCGGTAGACGCCGAGCAGTCCGCTCACAGGTCGCTCCCGTCACGTCTAGCCGCCAACAGCTCGATGCCAAGCGTATGACACACGTTCAGCACCCGTCCGAACGAACAGCTCTCGCGGCCATTTTCCAGCTCGCTCAGAAAGCGCACGCTCACGCCACATAGGCCGGCAGCGTCCACCAGACGCAGCCCCTGCCCCTTGCGGGTGCGCTGGATCATCTTGCCCAGCTCGGCCATTGATATAAATGCGGTAGGTCCACCCATTTTCCCGTTCCGTACAATTTGTCCTTCGGCAACAGCTCACTTCCGCTTTTTTCCCAATAGGGAAAATACTCTCCACTGCTGGCCGGTGCACTGGATTTTTTACCGATCGGGAAAAAAATTTCTAGTTCATCTCAAAAAACCCCTCGCAGAACAAACCATCGCCCATCGATGACCAATATCGACCGGCTTGATTTCGACCGCATCGTGCGAGCGCGTAGCATGCCCTGCACATCCCCAGAGCCACCGAGGAGATTGTTCATGTCTGATACCCCTTACGTCCCGCCGAAGATCTGGACCCACGACGCGCCCTCGGGCGGCAAGTTCGCCAGCATCAATGCCCCGACCGCCGGTGCGCGGGAGGAGAAGGTGCTGCCGGTGGGCAAGCATCCGTTGCAGCTCTACTCGTTGGCCACGCCCAATGGCGTGAAGGTCTCGATCATGCTCGAAGAGCTGCTCGCCGCCAGCCACAGCGGCGCCGAGTACGATGCCTGGCTGATCAACATCGGTGAGGGCGACCAGTTCGGCAGCGGCTTCGTCGAGATCAATCCCAACTCGAAGATCCCCGCGCTGGCCGATCACAGCGTCGCAGGCGAACCGCTGCGAGTGTTCGAGTCCGGCTCGATCCTGGTCTACCTGGCGGAGAAGTTCGGTGCCTTTCTGCCCACGGAAATCCGTGCGCGTACCGAGACGCTGAACTGGCTGTTCTGGCAGATGGGTTCGGCGCCCTTCCTCGGCGGCGGCTTCGGGCACTTCTACGCCTACGCGCCGGAGAAGTACGAGTACCCGATCAACCGCTACGCGATGGAGGTCAAGCGCCAGCTCGACGTGCTCGACCGCCAGCTGGCGGAGAACCGCTACGTGGCCGGTGACGACTACAGCATCGCCGACATGGCGATCTGGCCCTGGTACGGCGTGCTGGCGCGGGGCGAGCTGTACGATGCTGGCGAATTCCTTTCCGTGCGGGACTACAAGCACGTCCAGCGCTGGGCCGCGGAAGTCGCCGAGCGCCCGGCCGTGATCCGCGGGCGCAAGGTCAATCGCACCTGGGGCGATGAATCCGAACAGGCCCCCGAGCGCCACAGCGCTGCCGACCTGGACTGAACCGCAACCGGATCGGGCGGTGGACGGCGCGA